>JAYPUL010000014.1:0-47053 GCA_038134005.1 Paracoccaceae bacterium
ATTTCTGCACGAAAATTGTGATAATCCTACCCAAAAGGGGTACATTTTGGCACAACATTCCAAATGGTCCACCACCACAACAAAAAAAATTTGGAAATTTTTTAAGAATTTTCAAAATCACAGCTTTTGGACCCGTTGCGTCGAAAAAATGACCAAAACCATAAAAATATTCACGGTTAAAATAATTCCCAAGAGAATCATTTCACCGATCTAAATGCGAAAATGTGACGTTAATCGCACACAAACATTCATAATCCACATCGGGATATGATTTACTTTGGGCTTCTCTTCGCAAGGATGCGCTGCAGGGTGCGGCGATGCATGTTCAACCGCCGAGCAGTTTCAGAAACATTACGATCACACAATTCATAGACACGTTGAATGTGTTCCCAACGGACGCGATCCGCGCTCATTGGGTTTTCTGGCGGCGGCGGAAGATCTTCGCCTGTCGCCAACAATGCATTTGTGATGTCAGCGGCATCTGCCGGTTTTGATAGATAATCCGTAGCGCCAATTTTAACGGCCGCGACGGCGGTCGCAATGGCGCCGTATCCTGTTAACACTACAATCCGGCTATCTGGCCTTTTATTACGTAACACTTCAACAACTTCTAAGCCGTTTCCGTCTTCAAGGCGCAGGTCAATTACCGCAAATGCCGGGGGACGCGCCGTTGCGAAAGCGCGGCCAGCAGCAACAGATCCGGCCATTTCCACGTCAAAACCGCGCTTTTCCATTGCCTTGGCGAGCCGTTTCAGAAACGGTTCGTCGTCGTCAACCAACAAAAGCGTCTTATCAGGTCCGATATCCAGTTCTGCCTTGCCTGCCACGCGTTCCCTCCACCATGCCGTTGTATGCAATCTATCGCTTATTCATGACATAGCGGGGAAACAGGCCAAAGATCAACTTTTTTCGATAAAACAGGCAGTTGTTTTTGCAATCTGCTCTGGTGAACTATCACGGCGGAAGAATTCAACAAAACCATGTTCGGGTAAAACAAGATAGCTCATGGTGGAGTGATCGACCAAGTAATATTCATCCCCGCTATCGTTCTTTTTATAATAAGTCCGATATGCCTTAGATGCCGCTTTAACCTGTTCTGGGCTGCCCGTGAGGCCAATCATGTCAGGATGAACCGCTTTTGCGAATTCATCAACAACCTGTGGTGTGTCGCGTTCAGGATCGATCGAAATAAAAACCGGTGTCACGTCAAACCCCATGTCAGCCAGGACATCAACCGCATCTGCGTTTCGTGTGGTATCGAACGGGCAGACATCCGGACAAAAGGTATATCCAAAATATAAAATTGATGGCTTTGTGATAACGTCTTTATCGGTAACCATTTCGCCATTGCCGTTTATTAACGTAAACGGGCCGCCGATGGCACCTGCACCCCCCGCAACGGTAGAAGTTCGACATTCGGCAAACGGATCATCCCCCAGCGAAAATGGCCCAATCCCGTACGCCGCGGCAACAGTAATGCCCAGTCCAGCCAACACGCCTGTGATCGCAAAATTTCGGATAAGGGTCGACATGAGATCATTCCTTTAAGCTAGACAGAGCATCATCATCTATCGCACAACATATTCAAACCTTTCCAAATTGAAATAGGGTGCGACAATTATGGCAAACACCGACACAGATCGAATATTGGAAACATCGCGCAGCAGCTGGATCAGATTGCGGACGATGATCTTGGTTCGGTGGATCGCTATCCTGGGCCAATTGACAGCATTATTCGTTGCGATCCAAGTTTTCGATTTGGTAATTGAATTATCCTGGTGTTTGTTCGCAATCGGCATTTCGATCGTTGGCAATATCGTTGCAACAATCATCTATCCAGAAACAAAGCGATTAAGTGAATTGGAAAACATGGTCATGATCATGTTTGATTTGTTCCAATTAGGGTTTTTGTTGTTTCTAACAGGGGGATTGAACAACCCATTCAGCGTCTTGATGTTGGCACCGGTTGTTATTGCATCATCTGTATTAACACTGCGCTATGCGTTGTTGATCGCAATTTCCGCGATTGCGATTGTCACATTGCTTGGGTTTTTCAACGTTCCCTTACGCACAGAACAATTGTTTATCCTGCGGGTGGCTGATCTTTTTGTTTTTGGGAACTGGATCGCCATCATTGTTGGAATGATATTCCTTAGCATCTATGCGCGTCGTGTCACGCAAGAAATGAACGCCATGGGCGATGCGCTTTTTGCAACTCAGATGGCATTAGAACGCGAACAAAAGTTGACCGATCTGGGTGGTGTTGTTGCTGCCGCTGCTCATGAATTGGGTACGCCGCTTGCAACAATCAAATTGACAAGCGCCGAATTGATGGACGAATTAGAAGACGATCCCGATCTATTTGAGGACGTAAAATTAATTCGTGACCAAGCCGATCGATGCCGCGATATTTTGCGATCGATGGGACGTGCTGGCAAAGACGACAAACACATGCGCTCCGCGCCTCTTAGTGAAATCATAGACGAAGCCGCCGAACCTCATCTAGATCGCGGAATTTTCATCGACGTCATGGCGTTAGACGATTTGGAAATTCAACAACAGCCAATCATTTATAGGCGCTCGGAAATTATCCATGGCCTTCGGAATATGATTCAAAATGCAGTTGATTTTGCGCGTTCTCAGGTCTTGATCGAATTGGAATGGACCAACGATGTTATTGTGATCCGGATCATGGATGATGGCAAAGGATTTCCCACCGATATGCTGGGGCGGATCGGTGATCCGTTTTTAAGTAAACGAAAATCAAATTCACAAGATAAACGACCCGGCTACGAAGGAATGGGGCTAGGTCTTTTTATAGCAAAGACGCTTTTGGAACGAACCGGCGCGCTTTTGATTTTCGCAAACGGCGGCGGTGGTCAAAGATCTGATCCAGAAACAACAAAGCCAAATGGAGCAATCGTCGAAATTTCGTGGTCACGCAAAGCAATCGAAATTAACACAACAATTTTGGGGGAAAATCAACGTTTTGAAACGTAGTTAACCGTTTGTTAACCACCGGCAACCCAAAATGATGCCAGTTTAGGCGAGGTCTATGAATGGCATTTTGGTTGGAAATTTCCATCGCGCCGGGGTTTGCAATTATCACCTGGGTTTTGTTTCAAAAATCCAACACATTTGTTCAACGCCGATTAAAATCGGCTTCCCCCATAAATTCGGACCGCGTTCAATTTACGCTTTATGATGGACGTATTACGCAATTATCTCAGCCGGCCATGCAGCTTTTAGATGCATTAAAATGTGGACCAGACGGACACGCATTGATGGCCCGCCTTTCAAATCGTTTTGATGGGCTGATGACTTTAGATGTAAATGCGATATTTGAACCCACAACGATTGGATCACTGTGGCCATATGACCGTGCCACGTTAACTATAAAAAAAATTGGAAAGTACCATGAATTTACGCTGTGTGATCACACCGACGCAGCCGCATTATATGCGTTAAAAGAACATTCCCTTACTCTTACGATGGTCGAAGATGCGATCGAAACAACCAAATTACCTGTATGGCAAGCAACTGTAGATGGTGCGATCTATGCGCCGAATTTGGCATTTCGGATGCTGGATGAAAAAATTGCAACCGATTTACACGCCGCAGCTTTGGACGAAAATCAACCCAACACGCGGATTTGCGTAACAGGGACTGATACAAAACAACGTTGGTTTGATGTCGATACACGACAAATACAAGACCGATCCATTTTTTACGCCATCGACGCGACCGAGGTTGTCAAAGCCGAACAAGCCCAGCGAAATTTTGTTCAAACTTTAACGAAAACTTTTGCAACACTATCGACAGGTCTTGCGATTTTTGATCGCAACCGACAATTGGTTTTGTTCAACCCCGCATTGGTGGACCTAACCAAATTGCCCGCAGAATTTCTAAGCACACGGCCGAACCTATTATCTGTTTTTGATAGGCTAAGAGATAAACATATCATGCCTGAACCTAAAAATTATACAACTTGGCGGGAAGAATTAGGTCATCTTGTTGTTGCCGCCGCAGAAGGCACATATTCCGAGGTCTGGAATCTTCCATCCGGGGAAACATACCGTATTTCGGGCCGACCACATCCAAATGGTTCATTGGCGTTTTTATTCGAAGATATTACAGCAGAAGTATCAAGAACGCGAAAATATCGTTCAGAGCTGGATTTTCATCACGCGCTTTTGGATCAAATCGACACGCGGCAATCGCCGTTTTTGCGTTATCGGGTCAACTTTGCATGACAAATGACGCACATTCGCTTTTATGGTCAGAATTTGACAGCGGGGCGTTGCCAACGCAAACCATAATGGACGCAAGTAGATTTTGGCAAAATCAGACAAAGCCAAACCGATTTTGGGGCTAATTGCGTAACTTTGTGCACCAATTAGAAGAACGCAGCACATGGAATAGCATCGTAGAAACAACATCGGGCGTTGTCATCGAATGCCAAGTCATTCCATTGACAGATCATCACACGGCCGTCACATTCCAAAAATCCGACCGAATATTCGGGCGCGATCCTTACAAAGTCGATTTGGAAATGGCCTAGACGCAAATCCGCTTGTCCTTTGCTAGCGGTGCTGGCATGTTCGTCACATGACAGAAACCCTTGCCAAATTGATATTTGAATCCCCGGATGAAACCGCGGATTTTGCCTGTAAATTCGGCAAAATCCTTCGTCCAGGAGATGCTGTATTATTGGTCGGCGATATTGGCGCCGGCAAAAGCTTTTTTGCACGCGCACTTATTCAATCCCTTCAAACCACACCCGAAGATGTGCCTTCACCAACATTCACTTTGGTGCAAACCTATGACACAGACGTGGGCGAAATTTGGCACGCTGACCTATATCGCCTATCAGGGCCGGACGAAATTGTTGAATTGGGATTAACCGACGCATTTGAAACGTCGATTTGTCTGATCGAATGGCCAGACCGGTTGGCCGATCTTGCCCCAAAATCCGCAATCACGTTGGCATTAACAACACTGACAGATGAGACACGCGAAGTATTGATTTGTGGGGCTTCCAAGCAATGGGGCAATCGTATGGAAGTGATGCTAAATGACCAACCGTGATCTTGCCTTAACGGATTTCCTAAATGCGACTGGATGGTCAAATGCAGATAAAATTCCACTTCGGCAAGACGCATCAAAACGACGCTATTTTCGAATTACTTCAGAAAATCGAAAATCTGCAATCGTTATGGACATTCCTCCAGATGCTTCCGAAAAACCAGATGACATCATTCGCCTGACAAATTTCCTAAGATCGATCCATCTGGGCGCGCCAGAAATCTATGATATTGATTTGAAAACCGGCTTTTTGATCGTCGAAGATTTAGGGGAAAGTCGGTTTGCCGACGAATTTCTGACCTGCCCAGATTTACAAGAACCACGATACAACGCAGCAATCGACATGCTTGCATTCCTTCAATCGCACCACCCCCCATTTGATTTACCCCGCGGTGATCCGCGTACGTTAAGCAACATGATTGATCCGATCTTTAAACATTACTGTTTAGACGATTTAGATTTTCATCAAAAACAGTCACTAATAAACGATTTTTGCAATATTCTTGAACGTGTTTGGGGTGATGGAATGGTGATATCGCTACGGGATTGTCATGCGGAAAACCTCATTTGGGCGCGCAATAATTCTGGATTGGCGCAGGTCGGCATAATAGATTTTCAAGATGCATTCATGACCCATCCTATTTACGATGTTGTTTCGCTCTTGTGTGACGTACGGCGCGATATCGACCCAAAATTGCGCGAACGGTTAATTGACCGCTATGTCAATCAATCTAAGCGATCGAAAGAAACCGATTTTGCGGCGTTTCATGCCATAAGCGTGCAACGAAATCTGCGGATTTTAGGTGTATTTGGTCAACTGGCCCGAAACGGGCGCACCCATTATTTGGACTGGGCTCCGCGCGCGTGGTCATTTGTACATAATGGTTTGAACCACCCATCCCTTGAACCGATTGCCCAGCGCATTCGTGACATTGTACCCGAACCGACGCCAGAGCATTTGGAACGGATAAGATCATGTTAAATCCAGACGATGTATCAACGATGATCTTTGCCGCGGGCTTTGGCACGCGAATGGGTGATCTGACGCAAAAAACCCCTAAGCCGCTTTTGCCGTTCAAAGATCGCAAATTAATTGATTTTGCAATGGATCACGTCACGGATTTCGGACCGCGCAAAACCGTCGTGAACGCCCATTATTTGGCCGATCAAGTGATACAACATTTTGCACAACACGACGTTACAGTCATCACTGAATACCCAGAGGTTTTGGAAACAGGTGGTGGATTAAAAGCGGCTTTACCCTTATTGGGCACCGAAACCGTGATCACGATGAATTCTGATACGTTATGGGTTGGCCCAAATCCAATCACGATTTTGGCGGATGCCTGGAAGGGCTCGGAAATGGACGCGTTGCTTTTGTGCGTCCCGACGACCGACGCAGTGGGCCACAAGGGGAACGGCGATTTTTCAATCGATGGAAATGGGCAATTGGCGTGGAATGGCAATTTTACATATACTGGCGTGCAAATAATAAATGCGTCCGTCGTAAAAGGTTTTTCCGAAAACGTCTTTTCATTGAAACGCGTTTGGGACATGCTTATCGAACAGGGCCGTGCATTTGGATGCGTCTATCCTGCCCAGATTTATGATATTGGAACCAAAGATAGCTATTACGCTGCCCAAAACCTATGACACAGACCGACGCAAAATTATATGGAATTTCCCTAGGTGTAGATTACCCGCGCGCATTTGTTCAAGGCTTGGTTACCCGTTTTGCCGACAGACCGCCCGAACACTTGGCGCGCGCACATATTTTGGTCAATTCCGGCCGCATGATGCGACGTATCCGCGACGAGCTTGTCCAACAGAACGCGACGCTTCACCCCCAAATGCATTTGGTGACCGACCTAACAAGGCTAAGCGGGACCTTTAATGTTAAATCGCCGAAATCAACCTTGGCCATGCGGCTGGAATTGGTTGGCTTGGTCACGCGTCTACTTGATGCGCAACCTGATTTGGCGGCACGTTCGTCGGTTTATGCACTAAGCGATAGCTTGGCAAACTTGATTGATGAAATACAAAGCGAAGGTGTTGATCCTATGGTGATCGACGCATTAGAAGTGCCCGATCAATCCGGGCATTGGGCCAGGGCGCTTGAATTTTTAAAAATTGTCCAGCGCTATTTAAGCAATCGAAAACTGGACCCAGACACACAATCATTTCTACGGACGCAAATCCAACATCTAGTCAAAATTTGGCAAACAACGCCGATAAACGATGCCGTTATTATCGCGGGTTCGACGGGATCACGTGGCACAACCATGGATTTGATGCGCGCTGTTTCTAAGTTGCCAAATGGAATGGTCGTTTTGCCGGGTCTTGATCGGGAAATGTCATCCCAGACATGGGCGCGGTTAAGTGACCCGTTGACGGGTCAAGATCACCCTCAATATCGGTTGGTAAAGGTGGCCGAAGTCTTTGCGACTGATCCAGCGTTAATTCCCGAATGGTCCAATATTGTTCCCGTGAACCATGGTCGAAACGCGTTGGTTTCAATGGCGTTGCGTCCCGCGCCCGTGACCGATACTTGGCGCAAAGACGGACCAAAACTTTCTGATCTGGATGCCGCAACGCGTGATATCACTTGGGTCAACGCGACCACAAAGCGCGCAGAAGCGTTGGCAATTGCATTAAAGATGCGACAGGCTGTCGAAACAGGTGAAAAAATTGCCTTGATCACGCCAGATCGTCAATTAACACGCCAAATCACGGCCGCTTTGGACAAATGGGATATTCTGCCCGACGACAGCGCCGGCACGCCGCTTCAACTTTCACCACCTGGTCGATTTTTAAGACACGTCGCAGGTGTGATTTCACGCCCCATCACGGCTTCGTCCTTATTGGCGCTATTAAAACACCCCTTAACCCATAGCGGCGGGGAACGTGGCACACACCTTTTATTGACGCGTGAATTAGAACTATTTTTGCGCAAGTCAGGAATTCCCTTTCCAACCGAACCCATCCTAAAAGAATGGTCAAAGGTTCATAAACACGAAGACGCGATCGTTTGGGCCGACTGGATCGGCAGCGCGATTTTGTCAGTTGCGCGAACAGGCGTTGGTAATTTTGAAGATTGGGTTAAACATCACAAAACAACCTCAATTGAGATTGCAGCTGGGTCCAAACCAAATCCCGATACCCCGTCTGGTGAATTATGGCGGCACAAAGCAGGCGCCCAGGTTGAATTCCTTTTTGACACATTAACCGAAGCCGCAAGCGCCGCCGAGCCATTGGATATCAGAGACTATATTGATATTTTCAACGGCGTATTATCACAAGGCGAAGTACGCGATTTTGCGCAACCTCATCCGAACATCACGATCCTTGGCACATTAGAGGCACGCGTTCAAAGCGCGGATACAATTATTCTATCGGGCCTAAATGAAAACACATGGCCAGATCCACCAAAACCGGATCCCTGGTTAAATCGAAAAATGCGCGTTCAGGCCGGTTTGTTATTGCCAGAGCGACGCATAGGTTTATCAGCGCATGATTTTCAAACGGCTGTGACCTTGGGAAAATGTGTTTGGATTACCCGGTCATTGCGGTCCGAAGACGCCCAGACGATCCCATCCAGATGGATCAACAGATTGTCGAATTTGCTGAGTGGTTTGGATAAAAACCAAGGTCCCGCCGCGTTGAATGCAATGGTGGCACGCGGGGATTATTGGTTAGATTTGGTGCGGGCCTATGACGACGCACCCAAAACCCCAAGTGCACATCGTCCAAGCGTCGTACCGCCCATTTCTGCGCGTCCAAACGAACTTTCGGTTACTGAAATTAAAACTCTAATCCGTGATCCATATTCAATTTATGCCAAGCGGATCTTGCGTTTACGCAGCCTTGAGAGCTTGGATCAAACCCCAGATGCACGGTTGCGAGGGATAATTATTCACGAGGTGATGGAACAATTTTGCCGAGACTGGGATGAAACCCCACCAGAACGACGCAGTTCCCATTTAATCGACCTGACAAAGTCTGCGTTGTCTGCGCGGGCACCTTGGGCCGTGACCCAACTTTTTTGGCAATCTCGCATGATGCGTATTGCCGATTGGTTCGTGGAGCAGGAAAGCAAAAGACGCGCAGACGGCACCCCTATCAACTATGAAATTAAAGGCCGCTTGCGGTTTGATGATTTAGATTTCACGTTAACTGCGATTGCCGACCGCATTGATGCCACTGCGGGGGGTGTCCAAATTTATGATTACAAAACCGGCACCCCACCAACAAAAAAGCAACAACGATATTTCGATAAGCAGTTATATCTATTGTCCATAATTGCGGAAGACGGCGGGTTTGATGATTTGGATCCCGTTGTCGTCGTCATGGCTTCATTTATTGGGCTTGGGTCCACCCCAAAAGAGGAACCTATGCCTATTGCAGACGAAGATATTGCAACAGCGCGTGCGGGCTTTCATAAATTAATGAAAACTTATGCAGACCCAAACCAAGGCTATACGGCACGTCGCGCATTGTTTCGGGTCGAAGATTTTTCAGAATATGATCAGCTGTCACGCTTTGGGGAATGGGATGTCACCGACACCCCCAAAAAGGATCATCTGATATGAACCGTTTAAATGATGCCACTTTACGCCAGATCGAAGCCGCTAGGCCAAGTGTTTCAACATGGCTGTCGGCGAATGCAGGTTCAGGGAAAACACGGGTTTTAACCGATCGAGTGGCACGTTTGTTGTTAGATGGGGTTTCCCCGGAAAATATCCTATGCTTGACCTATACAAAAGCTGCAGCGACCGAGATGCAAAACCGCCTTTTCAAGGTGCTTGGCGCTTGGGCGATGCGGGATGATGGTGATTTAAAGACAGACTTGCAGGTTCTGGGTTTGACAAAAGATCTGGACGAAACCGCGTTGCGGCACGCCAGAACGTTGTTTGCAAAGGCAATCGAAACCCCAGGTGGTTTGAAAATTCAAACGATCCATTCATTTTGTGCGTCCATCCTAAGAAGATTTCCATTGGAAGCGGGCATTTCGCCACAATTTTCAGAAGCTGATGAGCGTTCAATTTTAATCCTGGTTCGCGACATTCTGGAATCGATGGCAAAATCGGTTGATCTAGAAACCGTTATGGCCGGCGTTGCGCAATATTCAAGCGACGTAAGTATCGATGCGATGTTAAAAAACATCCTGTCAAATCGGCATAGGTTTTATCCACCCCAAACGCCCGAACAGATTGCGACGCATTTTGGCGTACCCAAGGGTAAAACGCCACAAGATTTGATCGCTGAGGCATTTGATCAAGCCGACCTAAAATTAATCTCTGATTGCGTGCCGCATCTTTTGAAAAGTGGTCCACGTGATGCAAGCGTCGGTGAAAAATTGGCTTTGGTGCGCAGTTTAGATTTTCCCAATATTGCCTTATTAGAGTCTGCTTTATTAAACGGAGCAACAACAAAATCGCCATTTAGCGCCAAAATTGGCTCTGTCCCGACCAAGGGATTGCAAACGGGTTCAATGGCGCCGATGCTTGACGATCTAAACGATTTGATGACGCGGGTTGAAGAATTTCGTAACCAACGTATCGCGTGTGAAAACGCAGTGCGCACACAGGCCCTTCATGCATTTGCAAATACATTTTTGCCACGATTTGAACGTGAAAAACAATTACGTGGTTGGCTGGATTTCGAAGATTTGATTTTACGCGCTCGCGATCTTTTGACAAATCCACTGGTGGCTGAATGGGTTTTATATCGACTAGATGGTGGAATAGATCACATTTTGGTCGACGAAGCCCAAGACACAAGTCCCGCGCAGTGGGACGTCATCGAACGGCTTGCCCAGGAATTCACAAGTGGTCAAGGTGCACGTGCCGATGTCACCCGAACTATTTTTGTGGTTGGTGACAAAAAACAATCAATCTATAGCTTTCAGGGCGCTGACCCTGACGAATTCGACAGAATGCGCGCCACGTTTGCGCAACGATTGGCGGCGACAAATCAACCATTTCAACCATTGTCGTTGGAATATTCTTTCCGGTCGTCGGCCGCAATACTATCGGTCGTCGACAATACATTCGACGGCCGTGGCGCGTCTGGATTTGCAGCCGACGAAAAACACCGTGCATTTAAAGATACTCTTCCGGGCCGTGTCGATCTTTGGCCAGTCATTGAAAAATCCGATCAAGATGACGATGAAAATTGGTTTGATCCAGTCGATCAACCTGGCGCATCTGATCACCGCGTTCAATTGGCCGAACGCATCGCAAGCCAAATTCATACGCTTATTTCCGATGCACATTTGATCCCATACGATGGTGGTGTCCGTCCTATTTGCGCCGGGGATATCATGATCCTCGTGCAACGCCGCGGCCCTTTATTTGAAGAAATAATTCGCGCGTGCAAACAACGCGGTCTTCCGATGGCGGGCGCCGATCGTTTAAAAGTTCAAAAAGAAATGGCCGTTCGCGATTTGTTGGCTTTTCTTGGTTTTTTAGCCACACCAGAGGATGATCTGGCATTGGCGATCGCGTTAAAAAGCCCTATTTTTGGATGGGGTGAACAGCGATTGTTTGATTTGGCCCATCGGCGTGACACACGATACCTTTGGCACGCTCTGCGCGATCAGACCGATAAATACCAAAGTGAATTGGCGGTCATTCACGATTTGCGCGATAATACCGATTTCTTGCGCCCCTATGATCTTTTGGAACGTATATTGACCAAACATAATGGTCGCAAACGTTTGATCGGAAGACTGGGCGTCGAAGCCGTGGATGCAATTGACACGCTTTTATCGCAAGCCTTGATTTATGAACAAACCGAAACGCCCAGCCTTACGGGTTTTATTAGCTGGGTGACAACTGACGATTTGGAAATCAAACGCCAGCTCGACAGCGTTAGCAACGAAATACGCGTTATGACCGTTCATGGGTCGAAGGGTTTGGAAAGCCCTATTGTTATTTTGCCCGACACAGGAAAACGTCAAGATACTATCAAAGACGAAATCCTGATCTCTGATGACTGTTTTCCGATCTGGAAAACCAGCAAAGATAATCTGGCACAGATTGGACGTGACGCGTATGACGCACGTATTTTGTCAGAACAACAGGAACGTGACAGGTTGTTATATGTTGCTATGACGCGGGCGGAAAAATGGTTGATCGTCGGTGGATCAGGCGATGTCGATGGAACGCCGCCAAGTTGGTATGAGCAAGTAAGAAATGGTATGATCAAAACGGGTGCTGTTGATCATGACTTTGGCTTTGGAACCGGCCTACGTGTTCAACATCTTGATTGGCCGACCCAGCCCGACAGCGTACCAAGCATTACGCAGGATCCTGACCACGCCGTGCTGCCCGATTGGGTCAAGGTGACCGCACCACCGGCGCAGGCGCATAAAACCCACATTGCCCCATCCGACCTAGGTGGCGCCAAAGCAATCTCGGGGCCGGATGGTCGTGACGAAGATGCCGCTATGCGATTTGGATCTCAGGTTCACACTCTATTAGAACATTTGCCAAAAATCGTTGAACACGATCGACCCAAATTCGCGCCTCGGATATTGGAACATGCTGGGCTTGGCGCGGACAACACCGAAGTTTTAGCAATTATGTCACATGTTTTGCCCGTCTTGTGCGATCCAAAATTAGAGTGGATATTTGCGCCATCCTCTTTGGCCGAGGTTGGGGTATCTGCACATTTGAATGGCCCGGATGACTTGCCGATATTCGGCATTATTGACAGATTAATTATTTCCGAAAAAGACGTTTGGATTGTCGATTACAAAACGAACGCAAATGTCCCGAAATTGATCGCCGATGTGCCAGAGGGAATAATGAAACAAATGGCAGCGTACAAAGACGCCATTCAGATAATTTACCCCAATCACACGGTACATGTTGGCGTTCTTTGGACGGCAACGGCGGAATTTATGGCGTTGGACGATATGTCTCTTGTGCATAACGCCTGTGACGACACATCATCTTGACCTTTTAGGGTTCGATGCATACCTTACGGTCAAATTTCTAGATCAGGAGGCCAACATGGCGACAGTAGCAGTAACAGACGCAACATTTGACGCCGAAGTGCGCAATTCCGACATTCCAGTTGTTGTAGATTTTTGGGCTGAATGGTGTGGCCCATGTAAGATGATTGGTCCAGTTCTGGAAGAATTGTCCAACGACTTGGAAGGCAAAGTAAAAATCGTAAAAGTAGACGTGGATAGCAACCCTCAGGCCGCTGTTCAAATGGGCGTTCGTGGAATTCCTGCGTTGTTTATTTTTAAAGACGGCGAAGTTGTATCCAACCGTGCCGGCGCTGCACCAAAAGCCGCGCTACAATCGTGGATCCAAGAATCAATCTAAGTCGAACATTAGAAATAATAAGCCCCCGTTCAAACGAGCGGGGGCTTTTTTTGGAGGGTGCCAATTAACCAGGGCGATATTCACGGTTAGCTTCGGGGTCATCCACGGAATACGGCATTTCGGAAATCTCATCCCAAAACGCACTTGGAATGTGTGCGTTCATCCATGCCAAATTTCGCGCGACGCTTTCGGGACGCGATATTCCAACCAAAGTGCTTGTAATGCGCGGATCATTAACCGAAAATTGTAACGCCGCTGCACCAGGTTCAACATTGTGCCGCGCACATGCAGCTTCGAATTGTCGGACCGGTTCAAGGGTTACAGCATCAGCATCTTGATATGCTAACTTCTGCGTTTTCAATGATCCTTTTGCCAAAATTCCACCCGCAAATGGCGCGGCATTCATGATCGCGATGCCACGATCATGGGCATATGTATACATCTGATCCGCTTGGCGATTTAAAAGCGTGTATCGGTTATGGTTGATCATCGCATCAAAATCCCAATCTTTTAAAATTGACATCATCAAATCGATTTTGCCCATCGCCAATCCAACACAGGATGCAATGCCTTCATCGCGCATTTTGAACAATTCATCCAACGCCCCGCCTTTTGATGTGATTTCATTCAAGTCATGTGCATGCTCTGGATCATGTAAATGCAAGATATCAATCTTATTAACTCCAAGTGCATTTAGACTTTTTTCGACCGACCGCCTAGCATCAGATGCCGTAAAGCTATTTGTTTCCATGTTGCGATCAAGTTTTGTCGAAATAACAATACCATCAGGCACACCACCATGGCGACGAAAGGCGCGGCCTAAACGTTCTTCGCTGCGGCCTAAACCATAATTGCGCGAACTGTCTACGATATTGACGTGGCTAGAAAACACAGCATCAAGTGCGATCTGAGCCGCGTCTTCAGACACGCTATATCCGTATGTGTCGGGCATATCACCCAACGCCGAGGTACCAAACCCGAGAGGCGTTACATAAACGCCGGTATTCCCTATTTGTCGTTTGTGCATGTTTTTCGTCCGGTTCTAAAGTTCGCAATTATATTTGGTGTGCACCAAAATATGGCTGGTGCGGGAATGTGGTTTAATAGCGTTATGTGTGTCTTTAATCACAGCGATAGCACCGGAAACTTCATCCACGAAATTATGCGAAATGACATAATTCATAACCCCACTTTCCAATAAATTACGGCTATGCATCGTCAATTCATGACCAACAAAAACACATTTGCGATCTAGGTCTGCGTCGGTCAAGGCACGCGCGACACCCCGATTTGCACCGGCAACATTGTAAATAGCAGCAGGCAAACCATGTGATTTAAAGTAAGACATGATCTGACGATACGTTTGATCCGCCGTATCATTTGAAAACACGCGTTCATCAATCTTGAGATGGGAAAAGTCGGCACGCAATGCACGCCGAAACCCCATTTCCCGTTCCTGTTGGCACCGGAAAGCAACGCTCATCACCAACAACACGTTGCCTTTATCTTTGGCTACCGCGTTGCCAATTAGCTGTCCAGCGACAGAACCCGCCGCATATTGGTCATTACCAACATAGGCGGTGCGTCGCGAGCTTGGCAAATCCGTCGTTAAACACACCACGGGAATCTGCAGCGCTTCCAAACGCCGAATCGCGCGGTTGATGGCAGGATGTTCACGGGCTGTGACAATAACACCATCGGCGCGACCACCCAGCGTTTCCAATTGTCGCGCAAACACAATGGGATCCATTTCAAACGTGGTTTCAAAATGACCCGTGATAAAAACATTTGGGATAGTACGATTTGCGCGATCCATCGCATCGCGCACCTTGGCGTTAAAGGTTTCGCCAGATTCACAGAACAGAACAATATCTAAACTTCGGCTTGGGTCTTTGCGTTCTTGGCTAAGTTTATCGAACGCAGCCATAACCTTTTGACGCGTTCCTTCTTTTACACCAGGACGCTTATTCAAAACGCGATCAACCGTTGCGGGGGCAACGCCTGCGGCCTCGGCCACGTCTTTCACAGTCGGCCCACGCCATCCATCGTTCGGGTCCATCGTCATTCCCACTTTAGAATTTATGCGGTATTGTTTTGGCATAGCAAAAATTCTGAAATATTGGAATTACTTATTCAAAGCGGCCGCCTAGCATTCGATTTATCGGGATGTAGTCATCTGTAAATGTAACCGCCCCTTCTAATCCAGCCAGTTGCGTCACGAAAGACCGATCAAATACGGCAAAGTGCATTGCATCTGGCGATTTAAACGTCACATCGCTAAAGGTCGATGGCGCATGTCCTGCAACAACAATAAAAACCATTCGTTCGCCCAATTCGGGGCTACGTGCTTCGGTCCAAATTTCAACGCTTGGAAAAACAGATAAAAGCGTGCGCGCGATTGATCCAATAACCATCATCTTATCGCTATAATCAATGACGTTCATCAAATAATATCCGTCAGGCGTCAAACGCCCCCGGACGGTTTCAAAAAATTCTTTTGTAATTAAATGTTCGGGAACTGCAATATCGGCAAACGCATCGCCAATGACGATATCATAGACATCTGTCGTCGAATTCAAATATCGTCGGGCATCTTGGTGAACGACGTTATCACGTTGCGGATCGTACCAGAAAAAATCCTTTGCAGCTTGTGTAACACTGGGATCAATTTCTGCGATCGTGATTTTAGAATTCGGCGACGTGATTTGCCATTTTCGTGGTATCGAATAGGTTCCGCCACCGATAAAAAATGCTGAAAAGTCCTTTTTAGGGACTAATTTTGTCGCCAATTTGTCCAAAGCTGCTGCGTGATCGGTATACATGGTTAACGGATCATCGCGCGCGCCAATTCCATGAATTAAATGATCCAATACCATCCCACGAACAGGGTGATCTGGGCTATCCCCCAAATCAACGACCCGGATGCAAAAGTAATCCGATTCCTTTGTGCAAACCGATGGCATTGCCTGCAAGGTCCCCGCAATGGCCAAATTAACAAATCCAATCAAAGCAACGAACGCCGTCGAACGGGTCTTCCACCCATGAGCCATGATCCAAAATACAAGCGATAAAATAACGTACACCGCGACAATCACCGCAAGCGTTGATGATGACCCGAGCCAAGCAATAAACAAAAAACCAGACGACAGCGTTCCAACAATGGCACCGATTGCACCCGCTGCATACATTATACCTAACCGATGGGCAGACCGATTGGGATCAATAACCATGATCATCTGTGTCAAAACGGGTGCTGGCACGCCCGCACAAAGCGACGGTATGAAAAATGCGGCCAGGCTAAGCGTCAAGATGGCGCCAACCTGTTCATCAAATGACGTCAATGCAAAATCGGCGGTTTGACGCAAAATCCAAATAATCAAGGCGGTCGAAAATGCGGCCGCAATCATCCATATCGATGTTTCAACTAAGGATCGGACTGTTCCTTTGGCCGCAATTCGCCCACCAACCCAATGACCCAATGAAAAACCAGCCAAAACAACCGCGATAATGGAGGTCCAAGTATAGAGTGACATTCCGACGTAGGGGGCTAAAACGCGGCCTGCGACGACCTCGACAACCATCGACGCCGCTGAAACCAAAATTTGGGCAATAATTAAAACGATGGCTAGGTAGGGTTGCATTCGTGTCTCGGTCATCGAAGTCATTCCAATTCAAAATTCAGTGATGCAAGGGCGATCAACCAAATGGTGCCACGTTTATTAATCCGATTGCATTGATACGATAAACCCATGTTGCGACATAATCATAGCGGCCTTTTGCGATGATAAAAATGCCATGAAATTTTCCACAGCAACCAAATCGGTGATTTGTAGTGCGGGGTATTCAATTTGATCGTGGCTTTGTGACGGAAAATCATAGACCACCTTCACCGCCGAGGTGCTAAAAGCATCCGTCCCGTAAACGACGCCAAACTGTGCTTCGCCCATCGCCACAAACCGCAGCGCGCTTGAAACGCTATCGGATTGAACAACATGTGGTTCAATTTGATCCCAAACACCAAGGTTAATAAATGCCGATTTTCCGTAAATTCCGGCGGGCACGGCGTCAACCATAGCCATTGCAACCACGTCTGATTGCTTTAGTGCTATCATAAATTGTTTGGTCGACGCAAATGGCGCCCTTTCAAAATCCGAGGTAACCAGAACCAAGCGATTTTTCGCGATCACTTTTTTTGAACCCTGACGTGCTAAACCACGATCTTCGATATATCCGGCCCACGCAGCATTGGCAGATACAAAAACATCAACCGGCGCACCATTTTCGATTTGTCGCGCTAAAGTCGACGAACCGGCCGTCGTGATAATAACGTCATCCCCTGTTTCAGCAAAAAATGCATCGGAGATATCGCGCATCACCCCACCCAAACTTGCCGCGGCGAAAACCGAAATGGTTTCAGCGCGCGCAATATTTGCGGTACACAGCGCAAACATTAAAGCAAAATAGCCAATACCAGAAAAATTCATGTAATCCGCCGCAATATCGAAAATTGAAAACGCTGTTCATTCCCCAGCGGCGTTTTATGAATATGTCGGTGCGCGGTCAAAACGTCAAATCGGTCTGGAACAGCCGCCTGAACTCGGGCAAACAACTGATCTGGGGAATAGCGTTGCACGGGTAAGTTTGAACATTTTTCTGGACCATCTTCATCAAATGTCGCAATAACAGCGACGCCATCCAATGCAACTGTGTTGGCCATCTTTTGCAAATATGCATCTTGATGTTTTGGGTCGACAAGAAAATGAAAAACCGCGCGGTCATGCCATACGCGATAACTTTTTTTGGGTATCCACCGTGTAATATCAGTGTTTACATATTCGACCCGATTACCTAAATCGGTGTGCTGCAATTCCAACGATTTTCGCGAAATATCTAACAACGTTATCGGCCCAAAATCGCGCTCTAAGAGCTGGGCCGCCAGATTTGACCGACCCGCACCAATATCAATTACCGCTTGGTTCGGCAAAAGATGGGGCGTTATGCAAGCAAGAGATAGGTCGGCCGATGCTTCAAACCACGTCAGCTTATCTTTTTGTCGCGTGCCATAAACGTCATCCCAATGCGCATGTGTATCGGTCATATGTTTCCTCAATTTTTTCACAACATTAAATGAGATTCTACAAAAACACACTGTTTAGATCGCGTTAGGAATTAAAAAATTGAACCGTTTGGAATACCCATGTATACCGCGAACATAACAGTCATTTCTATTCGGGGGACCCTATGGCGAAATCACAAATCGGTCTGATTGGCTTGGGCACAATGGGCGCTGCGTTGGCATCCAACATCGCAGAAAAAGGGTTTCCTATCGCCGTTTGGAACCGTACGACCCAAGTGACGCGCGATTTTTACGCCAATGCCGCCGAACTGGCAGGCATGATTACCCCGACTGAAAGTTTGGCCGATTTTGTAAATGCGATTGCGACGCCGCGTGCGATCATCCTAATGGTGCCTGCCGGGCAGCCCGTCGATGACCAAATTGCGGCTTTACGGCCCTTGCTGGGCGCGGATGATTTGATAATCGATGCCGGAAACGCGAATTTTCACGACACTAATCGTCGATCGGCCGAAGCAGGTGATTTGCCATTCATGGGCATCGGGGTGTCCGGCGGCGAAGAAGGCGCACGCCACGGTCCTGCTATTATGGGCGGTGGCAAGCGTGCTTATTGGGATCGCGTTGCACCTGTCCTTGAAGCGATATCTGCGAAACATAACGGCGAACCCTGTGCCGCATGGATGGGTGACGAAGGCGCAGGCCACTTTGTCAAAGCCGTGCACAATGGGATTGAATACGCAGACATGCAGATGATCGCCGAAATTTATCAGATCATGCGCGACGGCATGGGTCAAAGCAGCGCGGATATCGCATCCGTTTTTGATCGCTGGAACGAAGGACCATTGCAATCATATCTAATCGAAATTTCAGGCAAAGTTGCTGGATCGATTGACGCGGAGTCGGGTGAACCGCTTTTGGACATCATCGTCGACGCCGCTGGTCAAAAGGGCACCGGCCGATGGACCGTGATCGAAGCACAACAGCTCGCAGCACCCATCCCATGTATTGAAGCGGCGGTGGTCGCCCGCAACCTATCATCGCGTCGTGATGAACGTGCAATTGGCCAAGATTTGTTTGGCGCGGCCCCCGTGGCAATGGGATCAGACGCGCCCACGGATAGCGATTTAGAAAATGCGCTGATTTGCGGAAAAATCCTATGCTACGCCCAAGGCTTTACCATGATTGCGGCCGCTTCACGCGAATTTGGATGGGATCTTGATTTACCCACAATCGCGCGCACATGGCGCCAGGGATGTATCATTCGATCACGTATGTTGGACGATATGGCGACCGCGCTTGCAGAATCCAATGATCGCAATCTTATGTTTGCGCCATTTTTTACAAACATTATCAAAAAAAGCCATTCAGCCCTGCGCAATGTTGTTTCAAAGGCGACGCTTCACGGTATCGCGATGCCAGCGCTTGCATCTGGGCTTGCATATTTCGACGCCATGCGTACGGCACGCGGATCTGCTGACATGATCCAAGGCCAACGTGATTATTTTGGCCTGCATGGATTCGAACGCTTTGATGGCCGAAAAGGTCAACATGGCCCATGGGCAAAGCATTAATACAAATACTGGGGATCAAATGACACGATTTGTTTTGGCTATTGATCAGGGAACCACATCGACCAGAGCGATTTTATTCGACAAAAATATGCGCATTCATGCGATGTCTCAACGTGAATTTACGCAACATTTCCCCAATTCTGGATGGGTTGAACATGACCCAAGTGACCTTTGGAACACGACATTGAACACCTGTCGCGATGTCATGGAAAAGGCGAACGTAGCGGCCAGCGAAATCGTATCCATTGGCATAACAAATCAACGAGAAACAACACTTGTTTGGGATCGCAAAACAGGCGAACCAATCCACAACGCAATCGTTTGGCAAGACCGCCGCACATCGGCAATGTGTCAAACACTAAAAGTTGCGGGTCATGAAGCAATTGTCACCGATCAAACAGGTCTATTACTGGACCCATATTTCAGCGGCACCAAGGTCAAATGGATTCTTGAAAACGTCGATGGCGCGCAAGATCGCGCGGCGGTGGGCGATCTTGCATTTGGAACCGTCGATAGCTGGCTGATTTGGAACCTGACCGGTGGGGCACATCATGTCACGGATGCCACAAACGCGGCCCGAACAATGTTATACAACATTCGGCGCGGCGAGTGGAGCGGCGAGATCTGTGATATTCTAGGCGTTCCTCATAATATGTTGCCAGAGGTGTTAAATTGCTCAGACTATTTTGGCACAACTGATTTATTCGGATCACCTATCCCAATCCGCGGCGTGGCCGGCGATCAACAAGCCGCCACTATCGGGCAGGCATGTTTTGAACCCGGGATGATGAAGTCGACATATGGGACAGGATGTTTTGCACTGTTAAATACAGGCGATGCTATGGTCACATCAAAAAACCGCATGTTGACCACCATCGCATATCGATTAAATGGCAAAACCACGTACGCATTAGAGGGATCGATTTTCATCGCAGGTGCCGTTGTTCAATGGTTGCGCGATGGATTAAAAGTCGTGTCTAATGCCGGGGAAACGGGCGAGCTTGCGCGTCAATCCGATCCTCACCAGAACGTTGTAATCGTCCCTGCTTTTACCGGTTTAGGTGCCCCATATTGGAATGCGGATTGCCGTGGCGCAATCTTTGGCGTGACCCGGGCCACAACAACCGCTGAATTTTCACGCGCCGCGTTGGAAAGCGTTGGGTTTCAAACCCGAGATTTGCTTGAAGCAATGCAATCTGATTGGGGGCCTTCGGGCAACACCACCTTACGGGTTGATGGCGGCATGACAGCGTCAAATTGGGCGATGCAATTTTTATCCGACATCATAAACGCACCTGTTGATCGCCCTAAGGTTTTAGAAACAACCGCGGTTGGCGCCGCATGGCTGGCGGGCCAAGCAACGGGATTCTATCCAGACCAAGATGAATTTGCCGCATCATGGGATTTAGATCAAACCTTTGCACCATCGATGGACGATGAAAATCGCGATCGCAAATATGGCGATTGGAAACGTGCCGTAAGCGCGACGCTTTTGTATTAAAGCGGGTTCGTCTGGTACAAAGTCACCTTAATACCACCGTGTGAAATGGGTGGCGTCGTCGGTAAAAACGTCAAACCGGTTGCCTTTGCCAGTCCTGCATCATTTGTGATCAAACCCAAACGCCAACCTTTAAAATTTTGGCGCAGTGCCTGCCCCATTGCGCCATAAAGCGAAAATAACAATTTCCGTTCCCCGATCCTGCCGCCGTAGGGCGGATTGATCATAATCAATCCCTTTGATCCGTCGGGTGCTTTGGCGTCACTAATGGCGGCCTGTGTGAATGTGGTGATCTCAGAAACACCTGCACGCGCGGCGTTCGCCTGCGACATACGTATCGCACCAGTGTCGCGATCAGACCCATGAAACCTGAGGTCCGTTGGGGTCGTTTTGCTTTGGTTTTTCATTTTTGACCACGCGGTCACATCAAAACCTGCAAGCTTTTCAAATGCAAAGACGCGGCTTCGGCCCGGGTTTAGGCCCATCGCCCATTCTGCCGCCTCGATCACAAATGTGCCAGATCCACACATCGGATCGTAGACGGGAAACGTTCCATCATACCCACACTGCCGCAGGAATAATGCAGCAAGCGTTTCACGCATTGGCGCTTTGTTCACCGCTTCTTTATGGCCACGCTTATGCAATGATTCACCAGATGTATCCAACGACATTGAAACCAAATCGTCAAAAATACGAACCTTGATAACGATTTCCGCATCTTTTGAAATTGGCGCACTAATCGTTTCTTTTATTGCGGTTTCAACCCGTTGCTGGGCTGCTCCTGCATGGTAAATCTTTGACTTACGGCTGGTTACTTCGACCCGAACCGGAATATCAGGGCGCAAAATTGCGGCCCAATCCACCTTGAGTGACCGTTTGTCCAGCTGTGCCAAGTGCATCGCACGAAATGACGCAAAGCGCGCCAAAACACGCGTCGCACCGCGCAAAACCAAGTTTGCGCGCCAAACATCAGGCCAGCCACCTAGAAAGGCGACCCCACCTTCGACCACCTGCGCGCCAGAAAAGCCCTTTTCCAAGGCTTCTTGGCAAAGGATCGGTTCCATAGACGGTGGTGCAACTAAAAAGATCTCGAATTGGCTCATATGTCTCACATAGCCATTATTTCGAACGACTGCGATAGAAAAAGTTTCTTTCATCGTGTGTTGAAATACACTGGGATAAATTGGCCCTGTCTAGGTGGGGCAAAGCCCCTAATCAAAGCCGATAGAAACCGATCCGAATGGCCCAAAATCCGCATCAATATGTGCGCCGCTTGGACATTCCACAGGTCGAATAAATGATCCAGATAAAACGACATCACCCGCTCTGATACCTTGGCCATATTGCGCCAAACGGCGAACCAACCACACCATGCTTTCAACGGGGTCGTTCAATACGCCCGCGCCCAAACCCGTTTCTTCGACTTCGCCATTGCGCGAAACAATCGCGCCAACCCAGCGCAAATCATGATCTGAAATCCGATGTCTTTCATGCCCCAGAACCACGCCAGCATTTGCAGCATTATCAGCAATTGTATCAACGATGATACGCGCGTTTCCGGTGATCGGATCTTTTCGTACGATGCGTGTGTCCAGAATTTCGAGGCTTGGCGCGACATAATCCGTTGCAGCGATGATATCAGCGGCCGTAACATTCGCGCCAGACACGCCAAATTTCATTACAAACGCGATCTCTGCTTCGACCCGTGGCTGGATAAAGCGACCCCTGGGAATCGTCGCACCATTTTCAAACACCATCGTGTCAAACAAAACCCCGCTGTCGGGGATATCGATGTTTAGTGCGGCTTGCATCGCCTTCGACGTCAGACCGATTTTCCACCCCACGATGGTTTCGCCCGCTGCTAATTTATGCTGAACCAACGCATCTTGGATCGCATAGGCGTCGTCCATCGTCATGCCGTCAAAACGCTGTGAGAGGAGCCCAGTTTGAACACCCGTTTTCTCAGCTGTGTAAAGATCTGCAGCGGCGGCCCTTAATTGTTCTAGCGTTAGCATTCGTCGATCACCCCGTTCACCAATCGCCCGATGCCTTCGGCCTCAACCACAATTTCGTCACCAGGAACCAAGAATCGTGGCGGATCGTAACGCGCGCCTGCACCGGTGGGTGTACCAGTTATGATAATATCACCCGGCACTAATGTGGTGAAAGTTGAAATATATTCAATCTGCCGTTTTATCGGAAACAACATGCGACTTGTGCGATCGTCTTGTCGCAATTCACCATTCACATGCGTGGTCAGGCGAATATCATCCAACTGGGACGGATGAGTGAATGGGATCATCCAGGGGCCTATGGAACCGGAATTGTCCCAATTTTTGCCTTGGGTCACGTTGAATTTGGCATGCCGCACCCAATCGCGAATTGTTCCTTCGTTTGCCAAGCTAATCGCGGCAATGTGATTATAGGCCTGATCCTGCGGAATACGGCGACCACCTTTGCCAATGATCACGGCAATTTCGCCTTCGTAATCCAACTGGGGCGATTCAGGCGGCCGCACCAATGATTGCCCAGCGCCCGTAAACGACCGCGGAAAGCGCGGGAAAAGCGACATGTTTGGTGGGGCGTCTTGCCCATCCTTGTATTCCGCATTGCGATCTGGAAAATTCACGCCAACACATATAATTTTTTCTGGGTTCGGCACCGGGATATCAAGCGTGTATGATCCATTTGGATGCGTCACTGGGCGACCCATGGATGCCTTAGAAACATCTTTCAATTTACCAGCCACAATAACATCACGCATCGTTTTGCAATCGGGGAAATCTGCGTCAAGCGCGATGCAACCGCCATCAACGGCCACGCCAAAATGTTGCACGCCATCGGCGCTAAACGTTACAAATTTCGTCATTTTTGCAATCCTTTCGCAATTTCACAGATCACATCATAGGCGGTATTGATGTCGTCTAGGGTACAGTCGAATTGGCCAACCTGAAAACGGATCACTTTCATCCCATCCACAAACGTTTGCGTGATATAAATACGCCCATCATCATTGATCGCATCAACCAAGCGTTGATTCATATCGTTCAAATCCGCCGCGTCCGTAGGCGCAAAGCGAAATGTAAACAAAGACAAGATGGGTTTTGTCACAATTTCAAAATCGTCAGTGTCAGCAAGACGTGCGGCCAAATCCTGCGCCCAAGTGACGTGATTTCTAATCCGCGCCCTCAATTCATCCATGCCGTAAACGCGCAACATGAACCAAAGTTTCAACGCACGAAACCGCCGCCCCAACGGAACGGACCATTCCGAATAATTGATAAAACCGTCTTGCCCGTGGGTCTTTAGGTATTCAGGCTGAATCGCCAAAGTTTTGACCAAATCGTTTGGATTTTTCAAATAATGCGCAGAACAATCGAATTGCACGCCCAGCCATTTATGTGGATTAAAGACGATGCTATCAGCACCATCAACACCCGCCCACATCGATTGGAATTCGGGACAGATCATCGCCGATCCCGCCCATGCCGCATCAACATGCGTATATAAATCAAACTCTTTCGCCACACGTACAACGTCAGCAACATTATCGGTGGCGCCCATGCCAGTTCCACCAACACTTGCGATGATGCCAGCAGGAATATAACCATCCTCTAGATCGGATAAAATCGCCGATCTAAGGGCATCGGTGTCCATGGATTTTTGGTCACCAATCGTAGGGACACGAACGATATTGTCGCCGCCAATACCCGAAATCCAAACTGCACGATCGATTGAGGTATGGACCTGATCGCTGCTGTATATTCGTAGCCGAGGCTGACCGGTCAAACCCCCATGATTGCCGGCCCAATTCAATGCCCGTTCGCGCATTGTTAAGACTGCCGCCAAAGTTGCGCCTGACGCGCTATCTTGGATGACGCCTGTAAATCCGTCGGGTAAACCAACGGTCTGACGCAACCAATCCAAAACCTTGGTTTCCATTTCTGTCGCGGCGGGCGAGGTTTGCCACAACATACACTGTGCGGCCATGATGGATACAACCTGTTCCGCCAACATCGATGGCGGCGTTGCGTTTGCTGGGAAATATGCAAAAAACCTAGGATGTTGCCAATGGGTCATCCCGGGTAAGACAATGCGTTGAAAATCGTCCCAAATGTCCTGCATTGAATGGCCTGTTTCAGGCGCAGACGCCATTAATTGCGCCGCGATATCGCCAGGCTTTGTTTGGGCACGCACAGGCAATTCGCGGATCGATTTATGATAATCGCGCCCCCATTCAGCGATATCCGCCGCCCATTTTGCATAATCATCCCAATTCATGTGTTTTCCTTATGGTGCAACAATCGGTTGCGCCTTTAATACCGCATCAACGGGGTTGGCGCCATCAAAGAGGCTGCCTTCTTCGAACCAAGATTTTGGCGCCGCCGCACCCCATAAGGTTTGACGTTGTGGGTCTTTCAAATCCCATTTGATGGGTTCCAGATCTGGGTCTACTGTTTGATAATCGCTGCAATAAATTTCAATACGATGACCGTCGGGATCGCGTACATATAGGAAAAAGGCATTTGAAATGCCGTGACGACCAGGTCCACGTTCAATGTTCGACACGTACCCCGTTGTGGACATCAAATCCAACAGATCAATGATGTTCAACGGCGTTGGTACCCAAAAGGCCGTATGGTGTAACCGCGGACCATATCCATTGGTAAAGGCAACATCATGCACGCCCCCTTTGCGGTGCATCCAAGCGGCCCAAAGTTTGCCTGTCTCTGCATCTTCGGTATATTCCGTAACGCGGAAACCCATTTCGTTATAAAATGCGACCGAGGCATCAACGTTCGATGAGAACATATTGAAGTGGTCAATCCGAAGCGGTTTGACGCCGTTATAAAGTTTATATTTTTGATGAATGGGCTCTAGCCGATCCATTTTCGCATAGAATTCTAACGGAATGCCCCAGGGATCGCGTGATTTCAGGATGCGGCCAAAATACGGTTTTTCAACCCATTCGGTTGGCAACACTTTGGACTGGAAAAACGTTTCTAGGCGGTCAAGGTCGCTATCATCCCAGACTTTAAACCCTAGAACTCCGACGCTTGCTTTATCGGACTTGACTAGGTGAATAGAATGATGCCCGCGCTCTTCCATAGCACGCAGGTAAATTGCGTCTGTGGTTTCGGTGCTTACCTGCAAACCCAACGTGTCTACATAAAATGCCCGCGACGCGGCAAGATCGGTAACCTTGTATTCGACATGGCTTAGGCGAACAATATTGAATGCGGGGTTTAGATTTGGTGCTGGTACTGGCATGTTATGTTCCTAATCTTGGGATTTTGTGATGGCCCGTGGCCAAACCGATGTGCTTTTGTTCCATATAAAATTCAAACGACCAATCACCACCGTCGCGACCAATACCGGACGCTTTTACGCCGCCAAACGGCGTTGGCAAATGGCGTACGTTTTCTGAGTTCACCCAGATCATCCCTGCCTCAAGCTGGTTTGTAAACCGCAGGGCGCGGGTGATGTCGTTCGTCCAGACATAGGCGGTTAGCCCATATTGAACATCATTCGCGATTTGCAACGCATCTTCTTCGTTTGAAAAACGAATTGATGTTAGAACAGGGCCAAAGATTTCCTCTTGTGCGATGCGCATGTTGTTTGAAGCATTAGTAAAGAGCGTGGGTTTTACAAACCAACCCGTTTCACCCAAACGTTCCCCGCCCGCAGATATGGTCGCCCCGTCCGCTTTGGCGATGTCAAAATAGCTGGCGACCTTGTCAAAGTGAACCTTGTGGATCAAAGGACCAATTTCTGTCGCCGGATCCAGTGGATGCCCAACACGGATATTATTGACACGCGCGATTAGTTTCGATTCAAATTCGTCGGCGATATTTTCATGCACCAATAAACGTGACGACGACGTACAACGTTCGCCGTTGAGCGAATAAATCATAAAGATTGCGGCGTCTAATGCGCGATCAAGATCGGCGTCATCAAAGACGATGACGGGATTTTTGCCACCCAATTCAAAATGAACACGCTTTAAGGTGGGCGCACCTTGGGCCATAATCATGCTGCCGGTCTTACTTTCGCCGACAAATGCAATAGCTTTTATGTCACGGTGTTCGGTCAACGCTTTACCTGCATCTTCGCCAAATCCGTTAACTAAATTCCAAACACCGTCTGGCAACCCTGCGTCCCGCGCGATTTCGGCCAAAAGACGGGCGGTAAGCGGGCTAAATTCGGCGGGTTTATGAACAACGGTACATCCAGCAGCCAATGCAGGTGCAATTTTCCATGTGGACAACATGAAAGGTGTGTTCCACGGCGTAATGATTCCAACGGGTCCGATAGGAACGCGCGTTGTGATATTTATCAATGTCGGTGACGGCAATGATTGTCCGTCCCGTGCACTTGTCGCCATGTCTGCAAAGAAGCGAAAGTTTTCAGCCCCACGTATTGCCGCTTTTGACATAAATCGTAAGGGTTGTCCGGTATCCCAGCTTTCGCAAAGAGCGATTTCATCTGCACGTGCCACGATAGCGTCAGCGATTTTATGCAAGATCTTTTTTCGATCAGTCGCAGCCATATCGCGCCACGCTGGAAATGCGGCTTTTGCAGCGGCGGCGGCGGCATCAATATCATCCGCCCCACCTTTAGCAACAGAACAAATCAGGCTGTTGTCTGTTGGTGAATGTGTTTCAAAGGTCCCACCCCGTTTCGCGTCAACATCTTGACCACCAATTAGGTTTTTGATGCCAGTCGTGCGAAACCGAGCCAAATAGCCATCCAATTTCGCTAAATTGTTTTCAAGCTCTGTCATTCTGTTTCCTTCAAGTGGTTTCGGATTGTGCTCGCTTTCGGTGATAATTCTGGGTCGATGTCGCGCATTTCCATCGAAAGCGCGATCGAACGTATTTCCATGATTGGCTTTAATTCGTCATGCATGGCCGCAAAAAGTGCTTCAACTGCGTGACGTTTAACGTCATCTGGTCGCCCAGCCCGTAGACGCACAGAAACATCGATAAATCCGTGATCTGGGTTTCCATCTGCGATTGAACAGTAATCCACCCGCGTCGCGCGAACGCGAACGCCTGCCATTGGAAAACAATCTAAATTCGACGCTGTTTTTCGCAACGTATCGCAGAGGTGTTGAATATCAATCACCGCTTCTAAATTTGCGGAATAGTCGATCATGAAATGCGGCATGGCAAATCCTTAACATCGCAAGTATTTTTATTAGCTAGACCTTTTATGGCCCATCTGTCAATTTATTTCGCAATATTAGGAGATTTTCATGACAAACAAAGCGGTTTCTAAGGCAAACTTGCCGCCGACCCAGCGATCATTGCCAATGGCATTGTTGCGTGCACGCGAAAATGTCATGGCGCCCGTTCGCGCGATGTTGGCCGACACTGGTTTAACCGAACAACAATGGCGTTTATTACGCGTATTGTCCGAAAGCGGACCACTAGAGGCAACAATCCTTTCCAATCGCGCATCGCTCTTGTTACCAAGCCAAACACGTATCGTTCAATCCATGGAAGCCCGAGGGTTGGTTGTGCGACGCCCTCATCCAAGCGACAAACGCCGCCACACGGTTGAGATTACGCAATCAGGTCAATCGATCATCGACGAAAACATGGATCGCGCAAAAGAAATTGCGCGCGCATTCAGCAGCGCACTTGGGCAGGATAATTTTGATACTCTGCTAGATCTTTTGGAACTGCTTGAATCCACAGACCTTTCCCAATTTTTAGATAGCGGCCAGACCGGCGCGTAGCGCTGACAAAATTACTTGTGTATCTTCTTGTGTTAAAACCAACGGCGGCGACAAAATTATATTTGGCCCAGACACACGGATCATTGCGCCCGCTTCATACGCCACCTTTTGAACCTTAGCCGGCATTGATTTATCTGGACCCGCCTTCGTTTGGCGATCAGAGACTAATTCAAGGGCACACATCAATCCATGACCACCGCGAATATCGCCAATGCAAGCAAATTCTGAAAAAAGACCTTGAAGTCCTTTAAATAGCTCATCCCCGCGAACGGCTGCATTCTCTTTTACATTTAGTTTTAGCGTTTCGTCTAAACACGCGATCGCAGCAGCCGCACCAACCGGATGACCGGAATATGTATATCCATGGCCGATTGCAGCACGACCAGTTGCGTCTGATTCAAACGTTTCCACAACATGGTCCGCGATCATGACCGCCCCAAAAGGAAAATATCCGTTGGTAATTGCTTTTGCGGTACACATAAAATCGGGTTTAACGCCCCAGTGGCGCGATCCGGACCAACTGCCTGTGCGCCCGAACGCCGTGATCACTTCGTCAGCGATTAACAGAATTCCATTGCGGGTACAAATTTCGCGCACGCCAGGCATAAAGCTGGCATGTGGAGGAATCACCCCCCCTGCGCCCAAAATCGGTTCCATAATCATCGCCGCGATGGTGTTCGCGCCTTGGAAATAAATTTCATCTTCAAGGGCCTGTAAACAAAGCTGTGCCAATTTCTCTGGATCGGTTTCGTTGAAGGGGTTGCGATATGTATAAGGTGCAGGAATGTGAAAGCATCCCGCCATAAGCGGTTCATAAGCCGTTCTGAAATTGGCGTTCCCGTTAACAGATGCGCCTCCAAAATGGGTACCGTGATATCCCTTTTTCAGCGACAAATATTTTGTTCGCCCAGGTTCACCCTGAACTTTGTGGTATTGCCGTGCAAGTCGCAACGCAGTTTCGACAGAGTCCGATCCACCCGATGTATAAAATGCACGCGTTAAGCCATCGGGCGCAAAAAATTCTTGTAACTTGTCGCCCAATTCGATCACACAATCATTCGATGTTCCTCGGAAAATAGAATAATATGGCAACCGGTCCAATTGATCTGCAATTGCTTGTTTCACCGGTTGACAAGAATACCCGAGATTTACGTTCCATAGCCCGCCAACCGCATCGACCACTTGATGTCCATCAACATCCGTTATTCGGGTGCCCTCGCCTCCGGTTACGATCGTCGGGGGATTTGCCAAACTATCTGCCGGATGCGCCATCGGATGCCAAATCGATTTCGCGTTACGTTCTTTCAAGTAATTTGAATCTTTCATGGCTTTTCCTTTATCTACAAATGCCCAAGTCCGGATGGATCAAACCCACCGGTAAGTTGCGTGAGTGCGCGCGCAGCGTCATACACAGCAGATCGTAAAAATTCAGAATTTGAAGCACCAACGCGGTTTACCGGCGCGGCAACCGCGATTGCGCCGTAAACACGGCGCTTTGCATTGAAAACAGGAGACGCAAAACTATGGACATCGCTTTCAAATCCTGAAACGTATTCCGCCACACCCATCGACTTTGTCCGAGCTATCATTTGGCGCAATTTCCATGGATCCACGACAGTATACGGTGTGCGGCCGGTAAGGGGCTTTTCCAATATAAGGTCGACAAAATCATCGCTTGAATATGCCATAACAGCCAATCCAGAACTGGTCGCGTGTATTGGCAATATCGCTGCGTCATCCATCATAACGCGTGTCCCATGATCGGTGCTATACGCATAGGTCAAGGTTGATAACTCGCCACCGTCCAGGATGGAAAAATGTGCCGTTTCGCCCGTTTTTTCGGCCAAATCCCGCACCGTTTGTTTGGCGGTTTCGCGCAATGGAACGACGGCGTCGCGCAGAGCAGATAATCGTATGACAGCGGTACCAATTCGATAAGTTCTGTCATTATTAACCTGCTCGACGAATCGGCTTTCGTGTAATTCGGTCATCATACGGTACACTGTCGTCTTGTTTAAACCAGACAAGCGAGCAAGTTCACTAAGGCCGATCTCGGGACGTTCGACCGTGAAGTAATCTAACAACGTCAATGCTTTACTGACAGTACCCATTATTTCCTGACCTTAGGTTTCTTATAGACGCCAACACCCGAGCATGATGGCGTCCGGCTCTAAAAACTGTTGACAGAAGACACTAAGGTCTGTCAATCTAAAAAAGAACCAATGGTTCACATAATGAACCGATAAACAGGGAGTATACAATGAAAACGACCAAAATGCTGTTGTCTGCAACAGCGATGGCTTTGGTTGCCATGACCGGTGCAGCCCAAGCGGAATATCCAGAAAAACCAGTGAGCTTTATCGTTCCGTGGCCTCCCGGTGATTTAGAAGATGTTCTAACTCGGATGATCGCCGAAGACTTTACCGCCGAATATGGCGTCGCAGCCGCGGTCGTGAACAAGCCAGGTGGCGGTGGCGGGCCATTCCCGGGCGCAATCGAAGTTGCCCAAGCACCATCAGACGGATATACGATCGGATCTTTCGTGATCGGCGTTCCGGTTGTTGGGCATCAAATTGGCATTGACGAACTAACGCCTGAAAAATTTGATCCACTGGGGATCTTTTTGACATACCCATTCGTCATTGCAACCAGTGGTGATGCACCCTATTCATCAATGGCCGAACTGGCAGAATACGCGAAATCAAATGATGTTGCGCTGGGCCATTTTGGCGATCCCCTTACACCAACCCAAGTGACGAAAGCTTTCGCAAAATCTGCGGGCTTTGAGTGGGGATCAGATGCGGCGTTTGACGCATTGGATTGCAACACGCTTGCCTCTGGCGATGCGGATGTGATCAACACCACGCTTCAACTGATCCTACCATGTTTGGATAGCGTGAAGGTTTTGACGTCTATTACAGATGAACGCATTCCTTTGGTGCCTGACGCACCTGCGATCGGTGAATTGAACCCTGACCTAAATATCGCACTATGGAATGGTTTGTTCGTGAACAAAGACACCCCCCAGGACGTTCGCGATAAAATTATTGCAGTTGCACAAAAAACCATGGCGTCTGATCGTGCACAAGCGGTCGCAAAGGAAACCGGAGCATTGGTTTATTGGCAAAATGCGGCAGATAGCGCGGCACGGGTTGCAAACGACATCGCAACAATGGATCGCATCGGCGGTTTGTTGAACTAAACAACTTTAAGACCAAGCTTAGGCTTGGTCTTTTCCTTTTCGGGGAAGAGAATGTCTGACAAAAAAGTCGAAGTACGCCGTTTTCCCGCCCCCTTGCGCGGCCAATTCTTGTTCGCGCTTATCTTTTTAATTTTCTCAGCGCTTCTTTTGTCCCAACTGGGTGATCAAACCAAATGGGTTAAAAAGACATCTTTTGCCGCCCAACCTAGGTTTTGGCCAATGGTCGGCTTAATCTTAATGGTATGTTGCACATCTTTGCATCTGTGGAGACTTCCCAGACGAACAATGGTGCCCGCCGATTGGAAAGAGGCAAAAAAATGGGTGGCCGTCGTTGAATATGGTATGTGGTTTTTTGCTTATGTTGTGACGGTCCCGATTGTCGGATATCTTTTTTCGACCGTTATTTTCATGCCTGCGCTGACCTATCGCATGGGTTACCGCAGAACGAATACGCTGATCTGGTCAGTCATTTTCGGATTCGGAACCGTCGTTTTATTCAAGTCGTTCCTATCGGTCAAAATTCCGGGTGGTTTGATCTATGAATATTTCCCAAGCGCTGTGCGCAATTTCTTTATACTGAATTTCTGAGGCGCATTATGGATCTACTACTGGCCGCTTTCGATGTTTTGGCACGCTGGGACGTATTTCTTGCGCTTACTGTCGGATCCGTCGGCGGTGTTTTGATTGGTGCAATCCCCGGAGTTGGCCCAGCGGTAGCAATCGCAATTTTGTTACCTGCAACCTTTTCCATGGACCCGATTGTCGGTTTAACCGTCTTGTTGGGCATTTACGGATCATCAATGTACGGCGGCGCAATTCCCGCCATTTTAATCAACACGCCTGGAACCGCCGTCAACGCGTTAACAACTTATGACGGATACCCTATGACGGCACGCGGCGAAGCGCGGCGCGCTTTGTCATTAGCCTATTCCGCATCTTTTTTTGGCGGTATTTTTTCAATTGTATGTCTGATTTTATTCGCACCTATTTTGGCAAAGGTCGCCCCCCTATTTGGGTCACGAGAAATATTTTTGGCGGCCCTGTTGGGCATAATCTTGGTCATCATCGTTCACCGCGGCCAGACGTTGATAGCAGCGGCTTTGGTCGGGTTCGGGATTTTCATCAACACAATTGGATTAGAGCCCGTCAAATATTCCAAGCGTTTCACATTTGACCAGGCGTTTTTATCAAGCGGTATCAACCTTATCGTTGTGGTTTTGGGTTTATTTGCGATTTCACAGGCGTTCTATTTGTTGCAAGGCGAAGACGAAAAAATACGCCTGACCAAACTTCGTGGCGGGTTGTTTCAGGGTTTGCGCGAATTAGCCCGACATCCACGTGTCGCAACAGTTTCAGGCGGATTTGGTGTGTTAATGGGCATGATCCCAGGGGTAGGCGAATTTACAGCCCAGTTTTTGGGCTACACATACGCACAGCGCACATCAAAGCGGCCCGAGGATTTTGGACGCGGATCATCAGAAGGCCTTATCGCATCAGAAACGGCAAACAATGCCGTTCCGGCGGCCGCGATGGTTCCATTGTTGGCATTAGGGATCCCAGGCGAAGCATTAACGGCCATGATGTTGTCGGTCTTTTACGTCCACAACGTTGTACCCGGCCCCCAATTATTTCAAAATCATATGGATTTTGTCGTCGCTCTTTACATTGCGCTATTAATTTTGAACGTCATGGTTTTGGTCTTTTTGCTATTTGCGACCAATCAAATTATCAAACTTATAAAAATTCCCAATCGTTTCTTGGGCGCGTGTATTTTGGCACTGTCGTTTGTTGGGGTCTATTCACTTAGAAACTCGATGTCTGATTGTGTTATTGCGGCCATTTTTGGTGTGCTTGGGTTTATTTTGAAACGATTAGAGTTACCCGTTATTCCCATTATCCTTGGGATGGTCTTGGGGAATATCATGGAGGTTAAGCTTCGCGCGGGCATGGCGCGGGTGAAAACGCCCTTTGATTTCATTGATAGACCTGTCGCGATGATCCTGTTCTTGTTGATCGTCACCGTTGTCATTTTACACATTCGCCGGGTCCTTGCAGACCGCAAAGAATTGAAGGAGGCCAAATGGTCGAACAAACACGCATCAACGAACTTCGGAATGCACCTATCGCGCCGCAGAGATTATTTATCAACGGAACGTGGCAAAGCGGTTCGGGCGAAACGCTTGACGTCATTTCACCGATCAACGGACAAATAATAACAACGCTCGATCGTGCATCTCAACCCGATGTTAATCGTGCCGTCGCAGCCGCGCGGGCCGCGTTTGATGATGGGCGTTGGTCCCGCGCTGCACCCGCGGTGCGTAAAAAAGTGCTGCACAAACTAGCAGATCTAATCGAACAAAATGCGCTAGATCTTGCTGTTTTAGGTGTGCGTGACAACGGCACAGAATTAAACATGGCGCTTAAGGCAGAACCTGGATCCGCCGCTGGCACATTCCGATATTATGCCGAAGCGTTGGATAAAGTTTATGGAGAAATCGCGCCAACTGATGGCAATACATTGGGCCTAATTCATCGCGAACCCGTTGGCGTGGTGGGCGCAATTGTCCCATGGAATTTCCCATTGATGATTGGCGCATGGAAATTGGCACCCGCATTGGCCGCAGGCAATTCGGTGGTATTAAAGCCCGCTGAAACGGCATCGCTTTCACTGTTGAAATTGGCCGAATTGGCCGCGCAAGCAGGGTTGCCAGATGGTGTTCTAAATGTGGTGACAGGCCAAGGATCCGTCACAGGCGAAGCCTTGGCGATGTCAATGGACGTTGATGTGTTGGTCTTCACGGGCTCCGGTCCGGTGGGTCGCAGATTGCTTGAATATTCCGCGAAATCAAACCTAAAGCGGGTCTATTTAGAACTGGGCGGAAAATCACCAAATATCGTTTTCGCAGATGCACCAAACTTAGAAGAAGCAGCAAAAATATCCGCGATGGGAATTTTTCGGAATTCCGGCCAGGTTTGTGTGGCGGGATCGCGGCTTTTGGTGGAACGTTCAATTCATAATGACTTTGTTGAATTGGTTGCAAAATATGCCACCGCGCTTCGTGTTGGTGACCCACTCGAATTGTCGACAGACATCGGTGCCATCAATTCTTTGACCCAGCTAAACGGAAACTTGTCCTTTGTCGAAAAAGCGATCGCCGAGGGCGGCACCGTTCATATTGGTGGCAATCGTGCTTTGACGGAAACCGGCGGCTATTACATGGAGCCGACAATTATTACCGGTGTTCAGGCAGGGCACAACCTGGCCCAGAATGAAGTATTCGGCCCCGTCTTGGGCGTCATTCCATTTGATAACGAAGATCAGGCAATTCAAATTGCAAATTCAACGCCATATGGCTTGGCGGCCGGCGTTTGGACCGCGAATTTGTCGCGTGCACACAAAATGGTGCGCGCAATTCACGCTGGCGTTGTGCATGTGAATACCTACGGTGGGGCGGACAATACTGTCCCATTGGGTGGCGTAAAACAATCAGGAAATGGACACGATAAATCGATGCATGCCTTTGATAAATATATAGATTTAAAGACGGCTTGGATCAACGTGGGGTAAATGATGACAGATAAGACAATCCTTGTTGTTGGAACTTATGACACCAAAGATGCCGAGTTAAATTACCTATGCGATCGCATCCATCAAATGGGCGGGGGCGTGGTTAGCATGGATGTTTCGGTTCTGGGCAATCCCAGCCAGCCGACCGATATTTCAAAACACATGGTTGCCGAAGCAGGCGGAAGTAGTATCCAGATCGCAATAGAAAGCGGTGACGAAAACATCGCGATGCAAATCATGGCAGACGGCGCATCAGCCAAGGCGTTAGAGCTTTACCAAAACGGGACAATTGACGGAGTCATCGTTTTAGGCGGAACGATGGGTACCGATTTAGCGTTAGACGTGTGTTCGGCTTTGCCACTTGGCTTGCCGAAATACGTCGTATCGACGGTGTCATTTTCCGCGATGTTGCCCCCCGACCGTTTGGCTGCAGATATTCAAATGATTTTATGGGCGGGCGGTTTATACGGATTAAATTCGATCTGCAAATCATCCCTTTCACAAGCTGCCGGCGCAGTCCTGGGCGCGGCGCGCGCGGTTGAACCGCCAAAACGCGACCGCCCTTTGATCGGGATGACGTCCTTTGGCAAAACGATCCTTCATTATATGGTCACCCTTAAACCCGCTCTCGAAGAACGTGGATTTGAGGTTGCCGTATTTCACGCCACTGGGATGGGCGGCCGAGCATTTGAATCATTGGCGTCCCAGGGCGCATTTGCGGCCGTTATGGATTTCGCCCCACAAGAGGTGTGTAACCAAATATTTGGCTCTGGCATCACCGCAGGTCGCGATCGTATGACAAATGCCGGCGCAATGGGGATCCCACAAATGATCGCGCCGGCCTGTTATGACTTGGTCGATCTCATCGGTTGGCAGGATTTGCCAGAACAGTTTAAAACGCGCGAAAGCCATGCGCACAACCGATTGTTGACATCCGTTGTTCTTGACACCGATGAACGCCGCAATGTCGCGCGTACACTTAATGACCGCCTTAAGGGTGCGATTGGCCCAGTCACGTATTTCTTGCCCACGCAGGGCTGTAACGAATGGGATCGTACGGGGGGGCCGCTGTCGGATGCTGACGGCCTGGCCGCCTTTATCGACGAAACGCGAAAAACGGTTCCAGAAAACGTCGACCTTATCGAATTAGAGTGTCACATCAACGACGATATGTTCTGCGAACGGGTTTTAAACCTATTCGATACATGGATCGAAACCGGAGTGATTAGGATTTAGTATGTTCGAAAAATTGCGCGATTTCATCTGCATAGAGCCGCATATCTACTTGGTTCGCGGACAATGCTTTTTGCGCAGCTTGGGTGACATTTGGTCCAACATAATCCGCCAATTCGTCGACCAATGCGACGATAAAATCATGCGTCATTTCAGGATGATGTTGCGTGGTAAAAATATTATCGCCGACCGTTATTCCAGCGATATCACAACTTTCACTCGCACTAACCACGGTAGCACCGATAGGTGGGATTGTTATTTGTTCAATGTGGGACCCGTACAGGTAAAATTCACTCATACAATCGCGCCAAGGCAACGGCGAAACGCCCCAGTTGCGCAAAATACCATGACCCCAACCCATTTTATTTCTGGCAATGGTTCCGCCCAGCGCGACACAAATTGCCTGATGACCGAAACATGCACCAAAGAGTGGAAATTTTTGAGCATGTGCATCGCGGATCAAATCAAACAATTTTGTAATCCATTCTGCATCGTCATGCACCGACGCCGGGCTGCCTGTAATCATGGCGCCGTCATAGGAAAACAGATCATCGGGAAAGTGACCATCCTTAACCGAAAACGTTGTGCATCGCCATTGAGGACGAACCAACGCGATCATCTGGGAAAATTTTTCGCCATCTTTGGGATGCATTTGCGCAAAATCGCTTTCATCCGTGTTGGTCATCAATATCGCCAGATGCATCGTACCCTCGCTTTTCTGAGGATCACAATGTTTCCAAAAACAGTCTCTGACAAGGGGTTTTTTCAATGACCGTATGGACGCCCACCGATGACGGATATGCCGACCTAACCAGCCACGACACGTTTTCCCAAGGGGCGCCACATAATACGTTTGCGCGTTTACGTCGTGAGGATCCAGTTTCATGGACAGACTATGATCAAGGGCAAGGTTTTTGGTCAATTACACGCCACCAAGATATTTGTGAAATGAATCGCAACTTTTCCGTTTTTTCGTCAGCGCGCGGCATCCGGATGGAGGATCAAACTTACGAAGAATACCTTGCACGTCGCACTTTTCAGGAAACAGATCCACCAAATCACATGAAAACGCGCATCAAGGTGGCCAAAGCATTTTCAAAACCCGTGATTGCCGAATTTGAAAACGATATCCGCGAACTTTGTGCCGATATCCTAGATCGCGTGTTACAAGAGAAAGAATTTGATGCTGTTAAAATCATCGCGCGTGAATTGCCGATGCGGATGTTGGGCCGAATTTTGGGCACACCAGACGAAGATTTGCCATGGTTGGTTGAAAAAGGCGACGCCCTGATCGCCAACACAGATCCCGACTTCACCGATCACGTCTTGGATAAAATGACAACAGATGAATTTAGAATGATGCCATTCAATTCGCCTGCTGGCGCCGAATTGTTTGTCTATGCCAAGAACCTATTGGCAAGCAAAGAAAAATCAGGCGACACAACCGGCGTATTACATTTGATCCGACAACCCGACAAAGATGGTAATGTTATAAGCGAAGAAGAATTTCGTAATTTCTTTTGCCTTTTGGTGGCGGCAGGAAATGATACAACGCGTTATTCCATCGCCGCAGGCATGCAGGCGCTGTGCCATCAACCCGAATTGTTGGGACAAATGAAACAAGGCGGCGCCGTATGGGACACCGCACCCGATGAAATCATCCGATGGGCAACACCAGCATTGTATTTCCGCCGCACGTTAACCCAAGATTTTGAAGCGCATGGAAAACAGATGCAAGCAGGCGATAAGGTTCTATTCTGGTTTTCATCTGCCAACCGTGATGATACCGCGTTCGATGATCCGTTTCGCGTGAATTTGCACCGCTCACCGAACAATCATTTGGCTTTCGGTCAACAGGGCCCGCATATTTGCCTTGGAATGTGGTTGGCCAGACTAGAGGTGCGGGTTATGTTCGAAGAATTGGCAAAACGTATTACAGCTATTGAACCCAATGGCCCGCAACAATTTTTGCGATCAAACTTCGTTGGCGGCATCAAATCGCTGCCCGTTCGCATCAAAACAGGAGGTTAAAATGAAAGATCGTCTACGCGCAATGTTTTGCGATCATTTGTCGATAATGCGGGGGAAATACCTGCCGGCATCCAAAATCGGAACAGATAGTACGCGGTTTTGCCGTTCAACCTTTGGGGTTCATTATGACAAAGATCTTTTGAACGCACCAGGTTCGATGATGATGCAGGGCCTGCCAGATATGGAGCTTAAATGGCGCGCCGATGACATTCGCGACGGATGGGAACGTGGAACCAAGGTCGTATTGGGCGATTTATTTGATGATAATGACGAACCTCTTGGGCTGTGCCCGCGTGGCGCTTTGAAACGGGCCGTATCGGCTTGGGGCGAACATGGGTTAACCCCAAAAGTTGGAATTGAGCTTGAGGCATTTGCACTTCAGACCGATGATCAGGGACGATTGCGTCCATATGATGCACCCGGTGGCGTTGTATATGGCACGGGCCCGCTCTCTGACCCATTGCGATTTAACGATGCGATTTGGGAGATGGCGGATCAGGTTGGTTTTAAATTGGATATGATCACGTCGGAATATGACAGCCCACAATATGAATATACCTTAACATTTGGTGACGCTGTCGAGGCGGTTGATAACATCGTGTTATTCCGGCAAATGGCGCGTGAGATTGCATTAGAGCACGGTATTCTATTAACATTCATGCCAAAACCGATCGCCGAAGCAGGTGGTTCAGGCATGCATATCAATTTTTCGTTTACCGATAAGAACGGGAACAACGCCTTGTCATCCGGGGAACAGAATTCCCCCGAGACGATAAACGATTTGGCGCGGGGTTGCTTATCAGGGCTATTGCATCACCATCGCGGGTTGGCAGGTTTGATCGCACCAACGGCAAATTCATATCAACGCCTACAACCTGGATCACTATCTGGGTTCTGGCAAAACTGGGGTGGCGATCATCGGAATGTGACCACACGGATCAGCGGAGAAGGCGGTGCAAAATCACGCCTTGAACATCGCACAGCAGATGCAAGTTCAAACCCTTATACCGCGGTTGCGGCCGTACTTCAGGCATCGCGGCTTGGGTTTGAAAACAAATATCCCTTACCAGCAAAAGAAACCGGTGACGGTTTTGAAAGCCAAGACGCGACGGAAAGCACAGCGATCGATCTAAAGGGCGCGATTTCAGATCTTAAAAATGACACGGCTTTAGGGGATGCGATGGGACGCCTATTGGTCGATAACCATATCTTTATGAAAGAAAAAGAAGTCAAAAAAACGCGCGATCTTGAAGGTGATGCGTTGCGCGATTTCTATGTCTATTTTGTATAAGGCATAAAAAAGCCGGCCTGGAAAAGGTCGGCTTTTTTCAAATAATCATACCATTGACGAAACGCCAACTTGCGCGGGGCGCAAAAGGCGATCATGGATCATAAATCCTTCGGCAGAAACCTGGATGATGTCACCGGCCTTTGTTCCGGGCACGGGTGCTTCGAACATCGCTTCGTGATGTTGCGGATCAAATTTATCGCCGACCACGGGTGAAATTGGTGTTACGCCATGTTTCTTTAAAACATTCGTCAACTCGCGCATCGTCAGCTCGATACCTTCGATCAACCCTGATGCCAATTCACGGTGTTCATCAGTCGCGGCATCCAGTGCACGTTTCATATTGTCATAAACGGGCAATAGATCACGGGCCAATTTTGAACCACCATAATTTTCGGCCTCGCGACGATCTTTGTCCGCACGTTTACGCGCGTTTTCAGCATCTGCCAAAGCGCGCATAAAGCGATCTTTAAATTCGTCACGTTCCGCTTTAACTGCATCCAATTCGTCATACGCAGATGCTTCGGCATCGATATCAATCATTTCATCTGCGAACGCTTGCTCTTCTTCTGCGGCTTGTTCGATATCGTCCAAAAACTCTTCTTGTTTCGGCTCTGCCATAATTCACCTCTAACTTCGATCAGCAATCAGCTTGGTCACAAGCTGAGCCGTATAATCCACGATTGGCACGATGCGTCCATAGTTCAAACGCGTTGGTCCTATGACACCGACCGCACCAATAATTTTTCTGTCAGCGTTCATATAAGGAGAAACCACCAAAGATGAACCCGAAAGTGAAAAAAGTTTGTTCTCAGACCCAATAAAAATGCGCACACCGTCGCCTTGTTGCGTTAAATCAAGGAAATCGGCGATGTCACGCTTGCGTTCTAAGTCGTCAAACAGCGTTTTTATGCGTTCTAATTCAGTCTCGTGCGCTTCGCCACCCAAAAGATTCGCGCGCCCCCGAACAATCAAACGTTCATTTCGCTCGCCTTCATCTTGCCAGAACACCGCGCCACTTGCGACCAGATCTGCCGCTATCTTATCTAACTCAGTGCGCCGATTTTTGATCTCTTTTTCAACCAAACCGCGTGCTTCGCTAAGGGTATGCCCTTCCATTATTGCGTTTAGGAAATTTGCAGCCTCGCGCATTGAACTGGGTGTTTGACCCAATGGCGGTGTAAACAATCTGTTTTCAACGTGACCATCGGCGAACACCAAAACCACCAATGCGCGATCAGGAGATAAAGACACAAATTCAATGTGTTTGATTGGGGCTTCTTGTTTTGGCGCAAGGACGAGCGACGCACCTTGCGTTACACCAGACAATGCTGTGCTAATGCTGTCCAACATTTCGCCAACATCACCACCTGAGTTTCGAGAGGTGGATAAATCCAATTTGACGCGATCATCTTCTTTTAAATCTGATACCTCTAGCAAACCATCCACAAACATACGCAAACCCAACTGTGTCGGCACCCGACCTGCGCTTGTGTGTGGGCTGCCTAAAAGCCCCAAGAATTCTAAATCCTGCATCACATTGCGGATCGTCGCTGCGCTTATTTTTTCGCTGAAACTTCGCGTCAGTGTCCGAGAGCCTACAGGTTCGCCATTTTCAAGATATCCCTCGACAACACGACGAAAAACCTCGCGAGAACGATTGTTCATTTCATCTAGAATGCTATTTGCGTCGGTCATGTCTTTATCCTTGAGCTGCAATCATTAAATCTTCTTGATCAAAAAGGTCAATCGGGCTTGCGCTTTTCCTGTAGGACCATGTATCCACATTTTTAACAATGAAAGGAATTATCCATGCGTCCCTCCGGCCGAAAACTTGACGAAATGCGCACCGTTTCAATCGAAACAAATGTAACTAAACATGCGGAAGGGTCATGTTTAATCAAGATGGGCGATACGCATGTTCTTTGTACAGCAACAATAGAAGACCGCGTTCCTCCGTTTATCAAAGGATCGGGCCTTGGTTGGGTCACGGCCGAATATGGTATGCTTCCTCGTTCGACCAGTTCGCGCATGCGTCGCGAAGCAGCGTCCGGAAAACAAGGTGGGAGAACCGTTGAAATTCAACGTTTGATTGGCCGTGCTCTGCGCGCTGGCGTTGACCGCGTCGCATTGGGCGAACGTCAGATCACTATTGATTGTGATGTTATCCAAGCTGACGGCGGCACGCGTTGTGCATCCATCACCGGCGGGTGGGTCGCCCTACGTTTAGCTGTTAATAAACTTATGAAAGCAGGCGATGTCGTGACTGACCCGCTTATTTCGCCAGTAGCCGCTGTAAGCTGTGGCATCTATGCTGGTCAGCCCGTTTTGGATCTAGATTATACAGAAGATAGCGAAGCAGGGGTTGATGGTAACTTTATCATGCTGGGCAATGGACAGATGGTCGAAACCCAAATGAGCGCTGAGGGCGCAACATATTCCCGCGCACAAATGAATGCGTTGCTGGATCTTGCAGATAAGGGAATTGCCCAATTGGTTGCCGCCCAAGAAAGTGCCACGAAATGACACGCAAATTTTCGGGCGAAGCTCTAGTCGTTGCGACGCATAATGCAGGTAAGTTGGAAGAAATAGCAGATTTACTTGCGCCGTTTAACGTTACGGTCAAGGGTGCAAAAGAACTGAACCTAGCGGAGCCCGAAGAAACCGAAACGACATTCGTTGGTAATGCGCGTATAAAAGCACATGCTGCGGCGCAGGCGACGGGGTTGCCCGCGTTATCAGATGACAGCGGGATCACGATCGATGCCCTTGATGGAGCGCCAGGCGTTTACACCGCAGATTGGGCGGAAACACCAAACGGTCGCGATTTTGTGATGGCCATGTCAAACACGCACGAAAAGCTAGAAGCGATAAATGCGCCCCATCCGCGTCATGCACAATTTCGGTGTACCCTTGTTTTAGCATGGCCCGACGGACATGATGAAGTTTTTGAGGGTGTTATTCCTGGGGTTCTGGTTTGGCCTATGCGCGGCAATCAGGGTCATGGGTATGATCCGATTTTTAAGCCAGATGGATATCAAATAACATTCGGTGAAATGGACCGTTGGGAAAAAAATAAAATAAGCCATCGCGCAGATGCATTTAAAAAATTCGTGGCAGGTTGTTTTGGCTGATGATTGGGAAAACGGGGGCTTTGGCCTTTATATCCATTGGCCATTTTGCGCCGCTAAATGCCCGTATTGCGATTTTAATAGCCATGTTTCAAAGACTATTGATGAAAAACAATGGCTTAAGTCGTATCTTTCTGAATTAAGCCGTTGCGCTACTGAAACCAATGGCCGTGTATTAAATTCGATTTTCTTTGGCGGTGGCACGCCCAGCTTGATGTCGCCAGATGTTGTACATGCCATTTTGGATCATGTTAAGTCACTATGGCCGCAAGCTAACGATTTAGAATGCACATTAGAAGCAAATCCAGGTTCAGTTGAAGCGGGTCGGTTTCAAGGGTATTCCAATGCCGGCGTAAATCGAATTTCAATTGGAATTCAAGCACTTAATGACCGTGATCTTGCAAAATTGGGGCGTATTCACACGGTCGCTGAGGCACGTGCAGCGTTTGATATCGCACGCGATACGTTCGAACGCGTTAGTTTCGATCTCATCTATGCCCGGCAGGATCAAACACTGGACTTGTGGCGCAATGAGCTAAATCAAGCGTTAACAATGGCAATCGATCATTTATCGTTATACCAGTTGACCATCGAACAAGGAACGGCATTTGGTGATCGATACAACCGCGGGAAGCTGCGCGGTTTGCCGTCTGACGATGCTGCCGCGGATATGTACGATTTAACACAAGAGATTTGCGAAAAAGCTGGTATGCCGTCCTACGAGGTTTCAAATCACGCACGTGACGGATCTCACAGCAGACATAACCTTATTTATTGGCGCTATGGTGATTATATTGGCATTGGGCCTGGCGCGCATGGGCGCGTGACGATTGATGGGCAACGCTATGCGACCGAAACACGTTTGCAACCCTCGCAATGGTTAAAAGACGTCGCCGAGGGAAATGGTGAATGCATAAGGCAAGCCATCAACCCACGCGATCAGGGCATTGAATACGTAATGATGGGTATGCGTATTAAAGAAGGCATCCAAAAATCGCGTTACACAGCGATCAGTACACATAGTTTTGATCAGAAGAACCTTGATCACCTAACTGAGATCGGCATGATCGAACAAGACGGGAATTTAATACGCGCAACCCGTCAAGGCCGCGCGATTTTAAATACGGTTATAGAAACTTTATTGCCCGAGGTATGACATGCGATTTATCTGGACTATATTGGGTTTTTTCGCACTGGGTATCGGAATAATCGGCATATTTTTACCATTAATTCCCACCGTTCCGTTGGTTTTATTAGCAGCATTTTGTTTTGCAAAATCGTCTGATCGACTTCATGATTGGCTCATCAAAAATCGCTTATTTGGTCCAATGATTTCAGATTGGAATGAAAAAGGCGCAATTCAACCAAAAGCAAAGAAAATGGCGACGCTTTCGATCGCCATTATTTTTTGCATTTCTATTTTTCTAGGTCTGCCTGGCCACGTTTTAGTTATCCAAGGGATAACGCTGGCGTGTGTAATGTTATTTATTTGGTCCCGGCCTAATTCGTAGAAGTTAGAATTCGGCAAAGGTCATCAAGTTGGTCCAACGTCGTATAATGAAGTGTAATCTTTCCACTTTCACCGCCAGCCGTGTGATCAACTGAAACCCGAATTCGTAACGCAGCAGATAAATCACCCTCAAGCGCAAGCGTATCTGCGTCTTTCGAATAGTTTGCGCCTTGCGGTGCCTGTTTTTGTTTTGGCGACATCTCGCCTTGGGAGGCCTGCTTGACCAAGCGTTCAGTTTCACGGACGGATAGACCACCTGCAATAATTTTGCGGGCCAAATCGATTGGATGATCTGAGGTGATTAATGCCCGCGCATGGCCAATGCTAAGTTGACCGTCCCGAAGCATATTCAAAATTTCATCTGGCAAGCTAAGCAAACGCAATAGATTTGCAATATAACTCCGGCTTTTGCCCAAAGCTTCGGCCAATTTTTCTTGTGTGTGTCCGAACTTATCCATGAGCTGACGATAGCCCATCGCTTCTTCAACCGGGTTTAAATCTGCACGTTGGATATTTTCAATGATTGCGATTTCAAGAACTTCGGTATCGGTAAAAGACCGAATTACGACAGGCACATGATGCAAGCGTGCCATTTGTGCGGCACGCCAACGACGTTCGCCAGCAACAATTTCGTATTCGCCTTCATGGTTGGGCCGCTCTCGCACGATAAGTGGCTGAATTATGCCTTTCGATTTGATCGAACTTGCCAGTTCTTCAAGATTATCCTGTGAGAATGTTCGACGAGGCTGATCGGGATTAGGAAATACCCGTTCAATCGGCAATGTGCGGTCAGCGCGTTGCGGCGATCCACTAGATGTTGTTTGATTTGCGCCTATTGACCCCACATCTGCCATTAATGCAGAAAGGCCACGGCCAAGTCCACGTTGTTTTTTGTTATTATCAGACATTTTAGGCCGCCTTTATTGGGAGATTATTATTCGTCAAAACTTCAAGTGCCAAACTTCTGTACGCATGTGCCCCCTTTGATGTAGGGTCATAGTCCAACACTGGCATGGCATACGATGGCGCTTCGCTTACACGGACATTTCGTGGAATTATCGTGTTGAACACCAAATCGCCGAGATTTTCGCGTGCATCCTTTTCTACCTGCTGAGATAGATTATTGCGACTATCATACATTGTCAAAACGACACCCTCGATGCGAAGATCGGGGTTTGCAGTTTCCCTGACTTCTCTAATTGTCATCATTAGTTGTGACAGACCCTCAAGCGCAAAAAATTCGCTTTGCAACGGAATAAGAACCGAATGGGATGCCACCATCGCGTTTACCGTAAGAAGATTCAGCGAAGGCGGACAGTCAATTAGTATGAAGTCAAAATCAAACGCTTCCATCGAAGGCTGACGTAACGCGTCATATAATAGAAAACTTCGCTTTTCATTCGAAATAAGTTCAATATCAGCCGAACTTAAATCAACGGTTGCTGGAATAATTGAGATATTATCATGTGCAGTTTGCATAATTGCAGACGACAGTGAAACATCTTCAACCAAAAGTTCATATGTTGTGAACTCTCTGTTGTCTGAATCTATCCCCAATCCTGTTGAAGCGTTTCCTTGTGGATCAAGATCGACGATTAAAACACGGCAGCCTTGTTTTGCTAAGGCCGCAGCTAGATTGATGGTGGTCGTTGTTTTACCGACCCCACCCTTTTGGTTTGTGATAGAAATAATTTTCGGCGCACGCATGCGCATCGGATCAATCACGTGTGATTCCCCCAATTTTTAAGATTGCAGCGTTTGGATCGGTGACGCTTTTAA
>JAYPUL010000014.1:47153-59182 GCA_038134005.1 Paracoccaceae bacterium
CGCACCGCAGTTCGAAGGAAAGCAGCTTTGCGAGTATCACTTTCGATAAGCGTAACTTTTGTCTTTGGCGACATTTCCTGAAGGACACACGCCATTACGATGCCAGGAAGTCCACCCCCGCTACCCAAATCAAGCCATGAGTTCGGGTTCGCGTTATCTGAACAATAGAATTGAAGGGAATCGTTGATGTGTCGTTTCCAAATATCTTCTAAAGTAGATTTAGCGACTAAATTAATCGCCGGATTCCATTTTTTAATAAGTGCACAATATTCACTTAAACGATCATATGTTTCACGTGAAACAATTTGATCGATTGATCCCCCATCGCTCATGACGCTCTTGACCTTACGCCTTGTTTAATTTTCGCCAAAATTAACATTAAAGCCGCAGGTGTCATGCCGTCAACACGTGCAGCTTGTGCAAGATTACCAGGCAGCGCACGTTTTAATTTGAGTTTTAATTCATTAGATAGGCCAGACATGTTTTGATAATCAAAATCGGTTGGGATAATGTGCATTTCATCTTTTTTGATCGCAGCCTGATCCTTGGTCTGGCGTTCAATATAATGCGAATACAGAGCATCAATCGAAATCTGATCAACTATCTCTGAGTTTATCGTTGATATCTCGGGCCATAGTTTTTCAATATCCCCTTGCGCTACATTTTGAAGTGAGAGGAGGTCAAAAACCGAACGCCTGTTTCCATCTTGGTTTATCTGAATACCGCATGCTTGAATTTGCTTAGGCGTAAACGTGGCATTCATCATTGAGCCTGTCGCGGCGGCAATCGCATCTTGCTTGCGTTCAAACAAAATTCGTCTGTCATTACTGCAAAATCCCCGGTCAACTGCAAGTCGGGTTAACCTCTGATCAGCGTTGTCAGCCCGAAGTGACAAGCGAAACTCTGCACGCGAAGTGAACATTCGGTATGGTTCCGTGATTCCACGATGAATTAGATCATCAACCATTACGCCGATATAACTATCAGCTCGCGAAAAACGAATTGGCTCCATTTCTCGCGATTTAAAGGACGCATTCAGACCTGCGACCATACCTTGCGCAGCTGCTTCTTCGTAGCCAGTTGTACCGTTTATTTGACCTGCCAAGAAAAGACCATCAAGAGCCTTTAAGCCGAGAGTGTCATTCAAAGAACGCGGGTCAATGAAGTCATATTCGATAGCATAACCCGGTTGAAGAATCTTAACATTCTCCAACCCAACCATAGAACGCACATATTCAAATTGTACTGACTCAGGTAATGACGTTGAAATTCCATTTGGATATACGGTATTTGTGTCTAATCCCTCTGGTTCTAGAAAAACCTGATGTGAATCTTTGTCGCTAAAGCGAACAATCTTATCCTCGATAGATGGACAATACCGCGGCCCAACACCTTCAATAAAACCGCCATACATCGCGGACTTTTCTAAATTCAAGCGAATTATATCGTGAGTCTTCGTGTTAGTATGCGTAATGCCACATGAAATTTGTTGTACAGCTGGGGCTTTGTTTAAATATGAAAAAAGGACAGGCTCTTCATCGCCTGGCTGCTCATCCAAGATTTCCCAATTGATTGTCGCACCGTCTAACCGCGGTGGCGTCCCAGTTTTCAGACGGCCCATCGCTAGCCCTAGGCTTTCAATGCGTTGTGCCAGGGCGATCGAAGGCTTATCACCCATTCTACCACCCGGGTAGACAATGTCCCCGATAAAGATTTTCCCCCTAAGGAACGTACCAGTTGTTAGCACAACAGACCTTGAAAAGACTTCCTGGCCATCGGCAAGTTTGACACCTTGAATATGATTATTCTGCACAATTAGGTCATAGACTTCGGCAGACAAAATGGTTAAATTTTCCTGATTTTGTAATAACTCAGATATTGCTTTTTGATAAAGCTTCCTGTCTGCCTGTGCGCGAGGTCCTTGAACGGCTGGGCCTTTCCGTCTATTTAACAACCTAAATTGAATCCCAGCTGCATCCGCAGCTCGGCCCATGATACCGTCTAGCGCGTCAATTTCTCGTACAAGATGGCCCTTTCCAAGTCCTCCGATTGCTGGATTACATGACATAACACCTAAATCACGCTTGGATAGTGTGATCAGGGCCGTTTTGGCGCCTGAGCGCGCTGAAGCAGCGGCCGCTTCACACCCGGCATGTCCACCACCCACTACGATTACATCAAAATGTTTCACGTGAAACACTCCTTATTTACCCAAGCAAAAGCTTGAAAAAATTTCATCCAATACGGATTCTACATCGATTCTTCCGATCAAACCATCCAAAGCGTTTCGCGCAGCCTGTATTTCTGCGACACATATGTCATAATAGTCAGGACCAAGTAACAATAAATTAACTGACGCATCCAAGTAGGTCTTCGCAGAGTCTAAAGAAACCCTGTGGCGTTCACGTGTCGCAATGCCGACGTTTGATGTTTTAGCTTTCAACTTTTCTGTCACTTCAGAAATCAGCTTATCAATCCCATAACCTGTAAGTCCCGAAATACCATCAGGTAAATCTTCTGCATCACATTTAGCACGATATAACAAAATATCCTGCTCTTTCGACAACCCCTCAGGGATTTCGGAAGATTCAGACAACACAACAACAACATCCGCATCGTTTGCACGTTGCAATGCTAACTCGATGCCAAGACCCTCAACAAGGTCCGACGTGTCCCGAACCCCAGCAGTATCTAATAAAGTAACTGGCAAACCATTGAGATCCATCCGCACCTCGATGACATCGCGCGTAGTCCCTGCAATCTCAGATGTAATTGCGGCCTTTCGACCAGATAAAGCGTTTAAAAGCGTTGATTTGCCTACATTTGGTGCACCAACAATCGCAATTTCAAATCCTCCGCGTATACGCTCAGCTATAGTCACACCCGCAATTTCGCGACCTAAATCGGAAATAACAGATTTGATTAGATCTGTGACCTCTGGTGTCACATCAATTGGCACATCTTCGTCCGCAAAATCTATAGTAGCCTCTAAAAGAGCTGATGCGCGTATTAACTTACTGCGCCACTTTTCTGATAGCTTACCAAGGTCGCCAGACAAAACTCTAAGCGCTTGTTTTCGCTGTGCCTCAGTTTCTGACTCAAGTAAATCTGCAAGCCCTTCCACTTTGGCAATATCTAACTTTCCGTTTTCTAATGCTCTTCTGGTGAATTCACCGGCCTCAGCCATACGGAAACCTTCCATACGACTCAGAGCCGCAAGAGTTGCCTGGATAACAGCTATACTACCGTGAAGATGGAACTCTACCACGTCTTCGCCGGTGAAACTATTTGGCGATTTAAACGCGATAACCAATGCCTGATCTAGGAAGTCACCAGCATCATCATATATGTTGCGTAACGAAGGTCGTCCAATAACTATATCTTGATTACTTAAACGACGAACGGACTCATGTGCATTTTGACCTGACACACGTATAATTGCGACGCCGGCCTTTCCGTGGGCGGTTGCGAGCGCATAAATAGTTTGCATCGAGACCACCCTAAAAAGACTAAGTGTTCATTGAATCGAAGAATTCAGCATTGGTCTTAGTTTGCTTTAACTTGGACAGTAAGAATTCAATCGCATCTGTGGTGCCCATCGGATTCAAGATACGGCGCAATACAAAAGTCTTTTGAAGATCGATCTTATCAACCAAAAGATCTTCCTTCCGCGTTCCAGACTTCAGAATGTCGATCGCTGGGAACACGCGTTTATCAGCAACCTTACGATCAAGAACGATTTCTGAGTTACCAGTACCTTTAAATTCTTCGAAAATAACTTCGTCCATCCGGCTGCCTGTATCGATAAGTGCCGTTGAAATGATCGTTAGCGATCCACCCTCTTCGATATTACGGGCCGCACCAAAGAAGCGCTTTGGACGCTGCAACGCATTCGCATCTACACCACCCGTTAAAACCTTACCAGATGACGGTATAACAGTGTTAAATGCGCGCCCCAAACGCGTGATAGAATCTAACAAGATCACAACATCGCGCTTATGTTCAACCAAACGCTTCGCTTTTTCGATTACCATTTCCGATACCGCGACGTGACGGGCGGCAGGTTCATCAAAGGTTGATGAAATGACCTCACCCCTTACCGACCGCTGCATATCTGTAACTTCTTCTGGGCGCTCATCAATCAAAAGGACAATCAAATAACACTCAGGATGGTTCTTTTCGATACTGTGTGCAATATTTTGCAACAGAACGGTTTTACCGGTGCGAGGCGGCGCCACAATCAGCGAACGCTGACCTTTACCGATTGGTGAAACCAAATCAATAATACGCGCTGACCGATCCTTAACGGTCGGATCCTCTATCTCCATCTTCAAACGTTCGTTTGGATAAAGTGGCGTCAAGTTATCGAATGCAATTTTATGACGAGCTTTTTCTGGCACTTCAAAGTTGATCTTCGAAACTTCAACCAACGCAAAGTAACGTTCGTTTTCCTCTGGCGCTTTTATTTCGCCTTCAATGGTATCACCAGTGCGCAACGAATATTTACGGATCATATCAGGCGATACATAAATATCGTCTGGACCCGGAAGATAGTTTGCTTCTGGTGAACGCAAAAAACCAAAACCATCTTGCAAAACTTCTAAAACGCCGTCACCAGAAATTTCCCACCCCTCATCTGCTCGTTCACGCAGAATTTGGAACATCATTTCTCCCTTGCGCATCGTAGACGCATTTTCAATTTCAAGATCTTCGGCCATTGCCAACAAATCTTTCGGGGTCTGAGATTTCAGATCGGCTAATTTCAAACGGTCAGCGGCCATTACATGGTCCTTTCTGGCTCAGATAGATGTATAACGGGAATTCGATCACGGACGTGACGATTACGCCATCTATCCGAAAAAGAGTCAGAGAGTCAATAAAACTTAGAATTTAACAACGACAGAAATAACAATAATTACCATCAAAATGGTTGGTACTTCATTCATCATTCTATAATTGCGGCCTGTAACCGTGTTATTGCCTTTTACAAAGTCTTTACGACGCAATCCCAGCCAATGATGAAACCATGTCATCATTATGATCGAAACGCCTTTCGTCCAAGGCCAAAATTCGGACCAATCAACGATCCCAGGTGTGAAAACCATCATCAAACCACAAAACCAAGCAACAACCATTGCTGGGTTCATGATAGCCCGTAATAATCGTCTTTCCATGACTTGGAAAGTTTGATCAAGCTGATCACCAATCTTAGCTTGTTCGACATGATACACAAACAATCTAGGCAGATAAAACAACCCAGCCATCCAAGACAATACAGCCATGATATGAATGGATTTTACCCATGGGTAAATTAAAGATAGGATATCTGTCATCGTTTTACCTGTTCTGAGCTCTAATAAATATATAATTATTATATAAAGAGAAGATTTAGAAGTAATAGGTTCCAAACCTGTGGATCAAATTTTCATAACTGTTTTATCCACAGAAAAAATCGAATAAAACGCTTGGATAAAAAATAATTTTTCCTTTTTTATCAATATTTTATAAATAACAAAGGTAAGAAAAATCTAAAAAATTCACAAAAGGTTAACAAGACAAGTTATTCTTATCCACCGCGTATAAACCTCCTAAAGTGATGATGTAAAATGTGAAAAAAGGGACACTTGCAATCTAAGTTAGTTTAACCCACAAGATATGCAAAATCTTTGCGGTTAATAATCCACGGACTTATACACATGGCACCTTTGATCTTGGCATCAGGCTCAGGAATTCGGGCACAATTGTTGAAAAACGCGAACTTGGATTTCTCGATTATCAAGCCACGTGTAGATGAAGAAACTATTAAACAATCGTTGGTTTTCGACAATATTTCGCCTCGCGAAATCGCAGATGCCTTGGCAGAGATCAAAGCACAAAAAATAAGTGCAAAAAATCCGGAAGCGCTTGTTTTAGGGTCTGATCAAATACTCGACTTTGAAGGCAAAATTATTTCAAAACCCACTGATAAAACTGACGCTTTTGAACAGTTGTCGAAAATGCGTTCAAAACGCCATATGCTGTGGTCGGCGGCCGTCATTTTTCAGGGTGCAAAACCCATTTGGCGACATGTGGGACAAGTTCGCATGTACATACGCGATGTTTCAGATATCTATCTAAAATCATATATAGAACGGAATTGGGACGAGATTAAGCACTGTGTTGGCGCGTATCAAATCGAAAACGAAGGCGCGCGCTTGTTTTCACGGGTGGATGGTGATTACTTTAGTGTTCTAGGGCTGCCCTTGCTTGAAATCCTAAATTACTTATCACTTAGAGGGGATATTGAGGGATGAATAAAAATCTTCGTCTTGCGGCGGTGATCGGATTTCCTATCGCACATTCAAAATCGCCTAAAATGCACGGATATTGGATAGAACAAGCTGGCATTAACGGTCACTATGTTCCTCTCGAAATAGCCCCAGGATATTTTGAAACGCTTGTGCCAAACTTATTTAAAATGGGCTTTGGGGGCGCGAATGTGACGATCCCACATAAAATTAGTGCATTGAAAATCGCGACACATGTGACCGATAGGGCCAAATTGATAGGTGCAGCGAATACGTTGTCCTTTGGCGAAAATGGTGAAATTTATGCCGATAATACAGACGGATATGGGTTTATAACAAATATTAAAATGACCCATCCTGAATGGTCTGCGTCGCATGGAACCGCGTTGGTATTAGGTGCAGGTGGCGCATCGCGGGCGGTTTTATCTGCGCTTTTAGACGATGGTGCGCCGCGGATTCTTTTGGCAAATCGGACAAAGGCAAACGCGCTTACTTTAAAGTCTGATTTCGGCGAAAAAATTCACGTCATAGATTGGGACGATGTTTCTAACAATCTTTCGGATCTAAACCTGTTCGTGAACACGACCTCATTGGGCATGGATGGAAAAGATCCAATGTTATTGGATTTAGGTCGCTTGAATTCCAACACACTTGTAACCGACATTGTTTATAATCCACTTGAAACTGAACTGTTAAAGGTTGCCAAAGCCGCCGGGTGCCGAACGGTCGACGGATTGGGTATGCTAATTTATCAAGGTATGCCAGGTTTTGAAAAATGGTTCGGCGCAAAACCTAGGGCAACCGACGAACTTCGGGATATTTTGTTAAAATGACGTTTCGATTGGGATTAACTGGATCGATTGGAATGGGAAAATCCACAACAGCAGGATTTTTCCGCGATCTTGGTTGTGACGTTTGGGATGCTGATGCTGCTGTTCACCGTCTATATGTAAAGGGTGGAGCTGCGGTTGAACCAATTGGTGAATTATTTCCTGATGCTATCCAAGATGGCTCTGTGTCGCGTGATATTTTGCGGGAACACCTTATGGCTGATCCTGCGCGATTTCCGGCATTAGAACGTATTATTCATCCATTGGTCGCAAAAGACCGTTTTGAATTTATAAAAGCATCATCTGCTGATATTGTCGTTTTGGATGTACCACTTTTATTCGAAACCGGCGCGGATAAAGCGATGGATGCGGTTGCGTGCGTTTCGATTGACCCAGACCAACAAAAAAAACGGGTTCTTTCGCGTGGTACGATGAACGAAGCGGCGTTTACAAAGATTTTGGAAAGGCAATGGCCGAATGCAGATAAAGTGGCAAAAGCTGATTATGTGATTAAAACAGATACGCTCGAAAACGCAAAAGAACAGGTTTCTAAAATTGTTAAAGAAATAAGAAAGTCAAACGATGCGTGAAATTGTTCTAGATACTGAAACGACTGGCTTTAACCCTGAAAGTGGTGATCGTATCGTCGAAATTGGGGCCGTTGAATTGTGGAACCATGTAGCGACTGGCAACACATTTCACAAATATATCAACCCAGAACGTCCGATGCCCCAAGAGGCCTTTGAAGTGCACGGCTTGGGCGACGACTTTTTACGGGACAAGCCCGTTTTTGCACTTATTGCCAAGGATTTCATTGATTTTATTGGGGATGCGAAATTGGTCATCCACAACGCGTCCTTTGACATGAAATTTCTTAACGCGGAATTGCGTTGGTTAAATTTGCCACAGATCCCGTGGAACCAAGCCATCGACACACTAGCAATAGCGCGTAAAAAATACCCTGGTTCGCCGGCATCATTGGATGCCTTGTGCCGACGGTTTAACATTGATAACTCGTCGCGAACGCTGCACGGCGCATTGCTGGATTCCGAGATTTTAGCCGAGGTTTACCTTGAACTCATTGGTGGGCGGCAGCCAGATTTTGGTTTGTCAAATAATACGTCCAATAGAAGTGACAATTCCGCAAATTCGATGACAGAATGGCGCCCAACCAGACGTCAAACACCACTTTCTAGCCGATTATCTGAAACGGAAAAGGCGGCCCATGCCGCCTTTGTCGAAAAACTTGGAGATGATGCCGTCTGGAAGAAGATCGGCACTTAAACCTTAGTTCACGGTTTCTTGCGCTGCTTCTGCTTGGCGACGCGCCAATTCGTTGCGGTACAACTGAAGAAAATCGATTGTATCTAGGTTTAGCGGAGGGAAGCCACCGTCACGCGTTACATCGGATACGATACGGCGTAAGAATGGGAACAACATACGAGGACATTCAATTAATAGGAATGGGTGAAGCTGATCGTCAGGCACGCCAGTGATCAAGAAAATCCCACCATATTCCATTTCTAATAGGAATAAGTTTTCAGATGTTTCTTTGTTTTTTGATGTTACCTTTAGTTTTACAACCACCTCATATTGGTTTTCTAACTGCCGTTTGCGCGCGTCTAGATTAACTTGGACTTGAACGTCCGGATTAACTTCGCCGCTAATACCTTTTTGTGCCAAAATATTTTCAAAAGACATATCGCGAATAAATTGGGCCAAAATGCTCATGTTTGGCTGGGCGGGTTGTTGTGCTTCGTCTGCCATTGCAATCTCCGATGAATTTTAAACTTGAAAAGGTCTGTACCAGCTGGTGCACCAATGCTCAATCCTTTGAGAGCGGTTTTGATGTCCATGGCGAATTTTCATTCGGTGTGACATCCTGAAAATCAGCCTCATAAACTGGCCCTGGATTGGGGTCTCGTGATTGGGAAAAATGTGTGCCCCCCATTTGAAACCCAGACATTCTAAATCGTGATTTAACCCAACGAAAAGCAACCAAGCGAAAGGCGGGTGTTAAAAGTAAAAAACCAACGGCATCTGTAAAAAAGCCTGGTGTTAATAACAACGCACCTGCAAATAAGATCATTCCACCATGGGCCAAAGATTCTGTTGGATCCTTAAGCTCTGAAAAATTGGATTGTAACGCCGCTAACGCCGATAGACCCTGACTGCGAACCAGTTGTGTTCCCAAAATTGCAGTCAGAACTACAATTGCTAGGGTCGGCCAAAGTCCCAGTAATCCGCCAACTTGGATAAATAGTGCGATTTCTATGACCGGGATCGCGATAAAAAAGAACAAAAGCCACATTATTTGTACTCCTGGTTGCTCGTAAGGTAGACTTGGGTCATCATGTTACCTACATAAGTACCAAACTTGAAAAATCCATGCTTGCAAAGAGAGAACCTGAATGAACGCAGCGATTATCGAACTTTTGGTATTGGCAGGAATTGCTATTTTCCTCGTCATGCGTCTGAAAAGTGTTTTGGGAACCCGCGAAGGATTTGAAAAACCTCAGATGCAGGAAGATAAAGCTCCAAAGAAACGCGATTTTCAGGTTATCGAGGGCGGTGACGACGTGGATATCGTGGATAATGTCGAAAAAGGATCGACCAGCGCAGAAGCGTTGGCATTGATGAAACGAACGGATAAGAATTTTTCCGTAAATGACTTTTTGGGCGGTGCACGTATGGCCTATGAAATGATCCTAATGGCATTTGAAAACGGTGATATTTCAGAAGTGCAACCATTTTTGGCGCCGGAAATCGAACAAGCCTTTGACTATGTAATCAATGATCGTAAATTTAATGGTCTCTCAATTGAAGCCAACTTTATAGGTTTACGTGAAATGAAAATCGCAGATGCACGGTTCGATGTGGAAACCAAGGTCGCAGAGATTGCGGTTTCTTTTGTCGCTGAATTGACCTCTGTCGTAAAAGATAAATCGGGGAACATCGTTGAGGGCGACGATAAACAAATTAAACGCCAACGTGATACGTGGACATTTGCGCGTTCTATGGGGTCAGAAGATCCAAATTGGCAATTGGTCGCGACAGGTGAATGAAGACTTGGGTCGCAATTTTTGCCCTTGCCCTTTGGGCGGGGCAATCTTGGGCGGACCAAGAATTAACCGCTAGAGTACTAGAATTTAATGAATTAACAGGCTGGTCCCAAGACGACCATAATTCCGCATTGGGTGTGTTTACACAGACATGTCCAGATCTAAAATCCGAGGATTGGCAAAGTCTGTGTGCAATCGCCCAGCATACAAACGATGGAAAAACGTTTTTCGAATCCTTTTTCAAACCGGTTCATATTTCGGATGGATCAGCCCCGTTATTTCCGGGATATTTTGAACCTGAACTTGTCGTGTCACGTACAAAAACGTCAAAGTATCGCCACCCAATCTATCGAGCGCCAGACGATCTTCCAAAAACGGGAAAGTGGTTTACACGCCAACAGTTAAATGACCAAGGAATCTTAACCAATCGCGGATTGGAAATTGAATGGGCGTCCGATCCCGTCGATGTTTTTTTCTTGCAGATACAGGGGTCCGGAAGGCTGAGATTTTCAGACGGGGAAACTCTAATAATTGGATACGGCGGATCAAATGGCCATAAATATCGATCAATTGGCAAAGAATTGGTTCGGCGCGGTGTGTACCAAGATCACCAAGTTTCCGCGAGCGTCATCAAAAAATGGGCGGGCCGAAATCCATCGGACGGTCGCGCGCTGTTAAATCATAACCCTTCTTTTGTATTCTTTCGCGAATTGCAGGTTTCGCATCACAAAGGCCCATTAGGGGCGATGAATCGATCTCTTACACCATTGCGTAGCGTTGCGAAGGATCCTGCCTTTGTGCCATTAGGCGCACCCGTTTGGTTAGACAAATCTGGTGAAAATCCGATGCGCCGCCTCATGATTGCCCAAGACACGGGGTCAGTGATTAAGGGCGCACAATGCGCCGATATTTTTATAGGCAGCGGAAAGACAGTGGGAAAAGAAGCGGCGAAAATTAAAGATACAGGGTCGATTTATGTTCTTTTGCCGATTAAAAGAGCATTAACACTCTTGTCTGAAGCGCGGAAATGAAGCGGCGAACATTAAAACCAGATGAACAAAATTTATGGGATAAGGTCGCCAAGACCGCTGCCCCCTTATTTCCTGTGAAAAAACGAAATAGCGCTGGTATCGAAAAACCCAAAAAGAAGATCTCACAGCAAAAAGAAATTGCGCAACAAACAGTTCATCCATTTCAAATTGGGTCCAAAGCACAAAGTGAACCCACGTCTCATGATTTGACCCCATCTATTTCGACGGCACTGGCCCAAATGCCAGTGAAGATGGACGCAAAGTCGTTTTCAAAAATGAAGCGTGGCAAATTGGGACCCGAGGGAACCATCGACCTTCATGGCATGACAGTCGCCCAAGCGCATGGTGTGTTGATCAATTTTGTTGTTGGTGGCCACAATCGTGGACTTAGATTGTTATTGGTCATCACCGGCAAGGGTAAAAAATCCGATGATGATGGTCCAATACCACGACAAATTGGTGTCTTGCGGCACCAAGTTCCCCAATGGTTGCGCATGGCGCCCCTTGCGCCGTTGGTCCTTCAGGTGACCGAAGCCCATCTGAAACATGGTGGAGGTGGGGCATACTATGTTTACCTGCGCAGGCGCCGGTAATTATGTGAACTTTACAACTTCACCATTATTACGCCGTCCGACCACGCATGTTGGCCCATTTTTATCGGATAAGCATTTTTTGATTTCGGCGTCATCTGCGAAAACTAACCCGGTCGATAAACCATCAGTAAAAGTAGCGCTTTGGTGAACCACGCTTAGTGTCGTGAAACGTGGTCTGTTTGTATTAACCGGGTTCAAAATATGACCGCCTAATTTTGTTTGCATC
>JAYPUL010000015.1:0-14660 GCA_038134005.1 Paracoccaceae bacterium
GGATCCAAGAAAGCGTTCCTGAACGCTTGGACATTAAGCATAAAGTTCTGGCCGAGATTCAGGCGCATTGCCGCCGCGACGCCATCATTGGGTCATCAACATCGGGCTTTAAGCCATCGGAATTACAGCAAAAATCGGATTACCCTGAACAGATCATGGTCTGTCATCCCTTTAACCCAGTGTATCTATTGCCCTTGATCGAAGTGGTCCCAAGCGCGTCTACAGGCGCCGATCACGTCGATCGGGCCAAGGCAACACTTTCGTCTGTTGGCCTTTATCCATTGCATGTGCGCAAAGAAATCGACGCCCATATCGCCGATCGCTTTCTCGAAGCTGTCTGGCGCGAAGGTCTATGGTTGATCAAAGACGGCATCGCCACGACCGAAGAAATTGACAACGCAATCCGCTATGGCTTTGGTCTGCGCTGGGCGCAAATGGGACTGTTCGAAACCTATCGCGTTGCGGGCGGCGAAGCGGGCATGGCGCATTTTATCGCACAATTTGGCCCTTGCCTGTCATGGCCATGGACAAAATTGATGGATGTACCAGAACTAACCGACGATTTGGTGCAAATGATCGCGGACCAATCCGACGCGCAATCGGGTCACAAGACAATTCGCGAATTGGAACGCCTGCGCGACAACAACCTGATTTCGATGATGCGTGCCTTGAAACAACAAGGCGCGGCTGCGGGGGCCTTGATCAATTCGCACGAAGGCACGATGAAATCTGCCCCCGCAACAACAAAAACCGTGCGGACCGTCACCCGCGTGATCCCGGTGGATTGGACCGATTACAACGGTCACATGAACGAAAGCCGTTATGGCCAAGTCTTTAGCGACGCGGCTGATGCCTTTATGGTGGCGATTGGGGCCGACGCCGATTACATCGCGGGCGGGCATAGCTTTTTCACCGCTGAAACCACGATCAAATACCTCATGGAAACACACGCAGGCGAAAGGGTACATGTCGACACCCGCGTGATTTTGGCGGATGGGAAAAAGGTCAAATTGGCGCACGACTTGATCCGCACGTCTGATAATATGACCTTGGCCACATGCGAACAATTCTTGCTGCACGTCAGCCTTGTGACACGCAAATCTTGCGCACCGGTCGGACAGGTTGCCAATGCGCTTGCTGAACTGGGCTAGGTTTGTCGCGCCTCCAACAACTCGACTTCGATAAAACTGCATTCAAAATGATTGGCGTTGATCACATCATGTTCAACGCCAATCTCACGGAAATACGGAACGCCATTTTGCAATTCGGCGGTGGTCCGTTGGCCATTGCCCAAATCAATCTCTAATGTCCCATCAAATTGCGGGATCACCACATAATCATAGGCATGACGATGCCAACCGGTATTGTCACCCTTGTTTTTAAACCGCCATTCGGTCACGCGTACGCGGTCGTTGTCGATTAAAACTGTGGGTATCGCTGATCCTGATGTGCAGCACATAAATTTCCTCCAATTCAATTCTTTGGTGTAAAATCCAATTCATGGACAAGTTCATTTTCTGTCCCAAAAATATCCTGGGTGAATTTTGCGCAGCAAAAGAGGGCAAAGCCCTCAAACCCCATAAAGCACCGCCGCTCGCGTTTCGAATGCTTTGACAATCCTTTGCATCGCTTCATTGAACAAGACGCCAATAATACCTTGCAAAATTGCGTTCTTAAATTCGAAATCCACAAAGAAGGATACGTCGCATCCCGCCTCTGTATCTACAAAGGCCCAATTAGATTTCATATATTTAAACGGTCCATCCAAATATTCGGTGTCCAACTTTTTGTCCTCTGGCCACATGACGACGCGGCTGCCAAAGCGTTCGCGGAATAATTTGAACGATATCACCAAATCGGCCTCCATAACCGCGGATGCGCCGTCGGGGGTGATGGATCTGATCCGCGCGGCTGCGCACCATGGCAAAAATTTCGGATAAGACGCGACATCGGCGACCAAGTCATACATTTGCTGGGCAGAATAGGGCAGGGAACGGGTTTCAGAATGTGTTGGCATGGGCACTCTTTTCGCGTAACAGTGTTCCATGATGTGACGGTTTAGGCGACAAAAATCAAGGGGATGCCATGACAAAACGCCCATATGTGATTGATGAAATGATTTCGGCCAAGGCAATTGCCGCCAGAATCGAAGAACTAAGCCGCGAAATTTACACCGAATTCAACGATACAAATAAATTGGTCGTTGTTGGACTGTTGCGTGGGTCTTTTGTGTTCATCGCTGATTTGGTGCGCGAATTGGATTTGCCGGTTGAGGTCGATTTTTTAGAGGCCTCATCCTATGGCGATGGAATGGAATCGTCGCGCGAAGTGCGCATTCTGAAAGACCTGCGTGGCGCGATCGAAGGGCGTGATGTCTTGCTTGTCGAAGATATCGTCGACACGGGCTTTACCCTGTCGCATGTGATCCATTTGTTGGAATCGCGCAATCCTGCACGCATGAAAACCATTGCCTTACTGGACAAACCGTCACGTCGCGAAGTTGCGATCAAAGCAGATTGGACAGGGTTCGAAATTCCTGACGAATTTGTGGTGGGCTATGGGATCGACTTTGCTCAACGCAACCGAAACCTTGGGTTTATCGGCAAGGTCCGCTTTACCGATTGATGCTAACTCAACCCATCATAAAGCGTTGTTGAATACGGAACCAATGTGATTGCGGATGTATCCGTGATCGCGCCGCTCAGGCCCGCAACCGCTTGCCCATCTAAATAGACCAAAGTTATATCGTTGTCGGATACAATTTGGAACGAAATCTGTGGCACGATATCGTTGCCATTTGCGTCTTGGGTCGGGGTATAATGCAATTCTAACCGATCAAGGCTGGGATCAAAATCGTCAATGATTGCCATGTCCGTCAATCCATCCGAGACAACCATTTGAAACAAATCTGACCCCACACCGCCATAAATGGTGTCATTGTTGGTAAAGATTATGCGGTCATCCCCGTCGCCGCCATCCAATTTGTCGCCCATGCCGCGGCTGTAATCGGCGGTGCTGTCGGCCCTGTCTGACGTTAAAATGTCATCGCCATCGCCGCCAAACAGGTAATCATCGCCCGTGTTGCCTTCGATGCGGTCGGCGCCATCATCGCCGTAAAGGCGATCGGCGCCTTCTAATCCGTAAAGCGTATCATCGCCCGTGCCACTAAAGACGGTGTCATTTCCTTGATCGGCGGATATAACGTCATTGCCTGCGTCGCCTTCTAGCCAATCGTTCAGGGTGCCGCCCAAGATTGTGTCGTTGCCGCCGTATCCAAAAAGCGCGACCGATCCGTCGGCGGGTTCGGCCGCGATTTCTTCGGCGTCGTCAGACCCATTGGCTAAGGTGTCAAAAAGTTTGGCGTCAAAGCCCGAATTCACATCATTTTCAGACGTGGCTTGTTCGGTTGTATCGGGGTTTTGGGTCGCGGTATCGGCTGCGTGTGTCTCGGCGTCATCGCCAGAATTGGAATCAAGCCAACCCATCTCGAGCATAAAGCCGAGCAAAAACAATGCTGCATTGCCTAATAATGCTAATTCCATACCACATACCTTTAAGACGTCTTAGCATAGTTAACGGCAATTTGTGGCAAAACTGCGGAGGGAATTGGGTGAAAATTTTCCCCCATTTGAAATTTTGTCTTTTCGGTGGTTGGATCGTGATTATAGTCTTTCGGATAGGTAGGGGGAAAATATGCCGATATTACGAAACATGACGCCGCGCGACCCGGCCGAGCCGCATCGCGCCGCAACACAACTTGAACTTTTCTTCGATTTGGTCACCGTTATTGCGATCGCATCTAGCACGGCGGCCTTCCATCATAGCATCAGCGCCGGACATGGTGCCGAAGACTTGGGCATGTTCATGCTTTTGGTCATGGCGGTTTGGTGGCCTTGGGTCAATCACACATGGTTTGCATCCGCGTTTGATAATGATGATGCAGTGTACCGCGTTTTGACGATTTTTATCATGGGTGGCTATTTGTTATTTGCCGCTGGCACGTCTTATATCATGGGCAGCTTTGGTTTTGGCTTTGGATTATTGGGATGGATCATCATGCGTATAGGCATGATGTTATTGTGGCTGCGCGCTGCTGCGCATTCGCCCAAACATCGCAAGGCCGCGATGGTTTATTTTTGGGGGTTATTGTTTGCTCAAACCCTTTGGACGATCATGCATTTCACCGTGGACGCTTCAAATGATTACGCGTTGACCATTGCCGCAGGCATTTTTTTAATCGAACTTTTGGTGCCTGTCTTATCCAGCCGCGTTCAACAAATTCCGTGGCACCGTCATCACGTTATTGAACGCTATGGCTTGTTAAACATCATCGTCTTGGGCGAAGTTTTATTGTCGATCTCGTTTATGTTCGAACCGCTCTACAACGGTCACTTTTCATGGGATTTGGTCCATTCGGCAACGGCGGGATTGGTGATCGTTTTCTGTGTCTGGTGCATTTATTTCATCGAACGTGATCATTTGAATTCGTTTAGCTTTGCGGATGTCTTGATGTGGGCCTATGGGCATGTTGTTATATTTTCGCGGCGGCCCTATTGGCGGCGGGATTGGGTGCCCATGCAGATGTCATTACCCATCATTCAAAAATAACGCTAGGCGATGCAAACACCTATGTGGGTGTTGCGATCACGCTTTATTTGCTGACGCTTTGGGTTATTCGCGATCGCCCACATGGTTTAGGACGCAAAGGATTGGTTTTGCCTATGGCATCGGTGTTTTTCACGCTTTTGGCTGTCATGGGGGCTCAGCCGTGGACAATGGCCATTGGGTTGGTCCTAACCCTGATCGCGCGAAGCGGCATCCGACGCGAAAATTAATCACGCAAAAGGCGGCAAAATTGCCGCCTTTTCATCATTTTGTGACGGCTTACGGCTTTTGGTGCGATCTGAAATCGCTATGGTACGGTAGCATATAAAATTTCAGGATTCGACAATGACCAAAGATCCCTTGATCGTCTTTACGCCATCGGGCAAACGCGGACGTTTTCCGATTGGAACCCCTGTTCTAACAGCGGCCCGTCAATTGGGTGTTGATTTGGATTCGGTTTGCGGCGGCCGCGGGATTTGTAGCAAATGCCAAATCACGCCGTCTTATGGTGAATTTCCGAAACATGGCGTTACCGTCGATGCGGATGCGTTGTCGGAATGGAACGCGGTTGAACAACGCTACCAAGACAAACGTGGTTTGAAACCTGGTCGCCGTTTGGGGTGCCAGGCAACCGTTCAGGGCGATATCGTCATCGACGTGCCCCCCGAAAGCCAGGTGCACAAACAAGTTGTGCGCAAAGCGGCCAGCGCGCGGGTTATCGAAATGGATCCCGCAACCAAGCTTTATTTTGTCGAAGTCGACGAACCCGATATGCATGTCCCGACGGGCGATTTTGAACGTCTGTCACGCGCTTTGGCCGATCAATGGGGCATCGAAGGTGTCGTCGCCGATTTGTCGGTAATCCGAAAACTGCAACCCCGTTTGCGCAAAGGCAATTGGGCGGTAACGGTTGCGGTTTACAATGACCACACCGGTGCTGCGCCGCGGGTTTTGGATGTCTGGTCAGGCTTGCACGAAGCGGGCATTTACGGCATTGCGATCGATCTGGGATCCACCACGATCGCGGCGCATTTGACCGATTTAACAACAGGCGAAGTCATTGAAAGCGCGGGCCTGATGAACCCGCAAATCCGCTTTGGCGAAGATTTGATGAGCCGCGTGAGCTATTCCATGATGAATGCAGGCGGTGATCAGGAAATGACCCGCGCCGTGCGCGATGCGCTCAACACATTGATGCAAGATTTGGCACAAGCGGCGGGGATTGACCCCCAGCTGATGCTTGAGGTGACATTTGTGTGTAACCCTGTCATGCACCATCTGTTGATTGGCGTTGATCCGGTTGAATTGGGGCAAGCCCCCTTTGCCTTAGCGACATCGCAATCGATGTCAATTGCGGCGTCTGAATTGGAATTGACAGCGATGAACGCATCCGCGCGCTGTTATATCCTACCGTGTATCGCGGGCCATGTGGGCGCGGACGCTGCGGCGGTTGCGTTGTCGGAAGAACCCAACAAATCCGAAGATTTGGTGTTAATCGTGGATGTGGGAACCAACGCCGAATTGCTTTTGGGGAATAAAACCCGCGTTCTGGCATGTTCATCCCCCACAGGCCCCGCGTTTGAAGGTGCCCAAATCAGCGCAGGCCAACGCGCGGCCCCTGGTGCGATTGAACGCATCGAAATTGATCCGGTGACAAAGGAACCCCGTTTCCGTGTAATCGGATGCGATCTTTGGTCCGATGAGGACGGTTTTGCAGAGGCCACCAAAGCATCGGGAATCACGGGTATTTGTGGATCGGGCATTATCGAAGCGGTTGCAGAATTGCGTATGGCGGGGTTGATGGACGACAGCGGCCTGATCGGATCGCCCGAAGCCACAGGAACCGCACGTTGCATCGCGCAGGGTCGCACCTATTCTTATGTGATCTATGACGCAACGGCCCAAGATGGCCCCATGATTAGCGTGACCCAAGGTGATATTCGGGCAATCCAATTGGCTAAATCCGCGCTGTACGCGGGCGCGCGTTTATTGATGGATGAAATGGAGGTCGATGCCGTTGATCGTGTCGTTTTGGCCGGTGCATTCGGCGCCCATATCTCGGCAAAGCATGCGCTTGTTTTGGGCATGATCCCCGACGTTTCATTGGAAAAAGTGCAATCCGCCGGCAATGCCGCGGGGACGGGCGCACGTATCGCGCTGTGCAACATTGGATCACGCCGCGCGATCGAAGCCACTGTGGGCCAAATTACCAAGGTCGAAACAGCAATAGCACCAAAGTTTCAAGAACATTTTGTGGCGGCGAATGCGATCCCGCATAAAACGGCTGCTTTCGAGAATCTGCGCAGCATCGTCCAATTGCCTGATGTCAGCTTTAACACAGGCGGTGGGGAAGATGCAGGGCGTCGGCGGCGTCGCCGCGGTTAGGATTTTCGAATTGCTTCGCAATCCGACATATGTGGGGGCTTTGCCCCCACACCCCCAGAGTATTTTTGCAAAAGTGAAAGATACCTCTTTTGCATCTGGGCTTTCATTTTCTGTCTAAAAATATCCTCGCCGAAGGCGAAAAAGACCGTATTTTTAGGCGCTTAGTCTTGCCATTTCATGACGTTATTCTTGATCGCTAGGATGCGTGTGTCGGTGTTTGGGTGACTTAACAGCCAGGCTGGGGGTCTTTGCCCGCCGCCCACCAAAGCATCCAGTTTTTCAAACATCGAAATCTGTGCCTGTGCACCAATGCCTGACTTTTGAAGAAGCGCCGTCGCATAGGCATCTGCTTCGAATTCATCAGAACGCGAGAGTTTGGCCATCAATAAATTGGCAACCAAATTTGCGATAGCCATTCCAATCACGGGTATAAAGCGCGACAATAAGGCGCCTAATGCCATGCGCATCGCATTTTGTCCGCCAAAATCGATCATACGACGTTTTGAATGGCCCAATGCGACGTGGCCGATTTCATGCGCAATAACGGACGCCATTTCGGCGGATGATACATGCCCTGCGTGAAATTTTTCATAAAACCCTTTTGTGATAAACACCCGCCCATCTGGTGCAGCAAGACCATTGATCGGATCTATGTGATACACAAAGACGGGGATGTCTTGGACATCCATCGCGGCGGCAAGTTTTTTGATTTCGCGCGTCAAGTCAGGATCCACCAAGCGCGTCGATTTTTGATCCAATTCCCGCGCCATGCGGTAGGATGAAAATTTATACATCGCAATCGCGTAAAGCGCGGCAAGGACAAAAGGTAAAAAGCGTAGCATGACCTAGATATGGGGTGTGCTGGTCGTGCTGTCCAGAGCTTTATCGCGCAAGATGTTTCATCGCGCTTTCTAACCCCGAAAGAGTTAGGCCAAACATACGGTGATCAAAGATCTCTTTGATCATTTTGATCGACGGCGTATATCCCCATAACCGTTCTTGGACAGGGTTTAACCAAATACTATTTGGCCATTTGGCGATGCTTCGTTCCAACCAAACTTGTCCCGCTTCTGCGTTCCAATGTTCATTGGCACCCCCGACATAGGCGATTTCATAGGGTGACATGGATGCATCGCCCACAAAGATACATTTATAATCGGATCCATAGGTATTGAGAATGTCCATGGTCGACATTTGTTCATTCCAACGCCGCGCATTGTCGCGCCAAACCCCTTCGTAAAGACAGTTATGGAAATAGAAATTTTCCATATGCTTGAATTCGCTGCGCGCGGCAGAAAAGAGTTCTTCGACCATTTTGATATAGGGATCCATCGATCCACCGACATCCAGAAATAACAAAACCTTAACCGCGTTGCGCCGTTCGGGCCGGGTTTGGACGTCAAGATAACCATGTTCGGCGGTGGCACGGATGGTATTGTCGATGTCCAATTCATGTTCGGCCCCATCGCGCGCCCAACGGCGCAGACGTTTTAGGGCCACTTTGATATTGCGCGTGCCCAGTTCGATGTTGTCATCAAGGTTTTTGAAATCGCGTTTGTCCCAGACTTTGACCGCACGTTGATGACGGCTTTTGTCTTGGCCGATGCGAACGCCTTCTGGGTTATAGCCATAGGCGCCAAAAGGCGAGGTCCCCGCCGTGCCAACCCATTTATTGCCACCTTGGTGACGCCCCTTTTGTTCACGCAACCGGTCTTTGAGCGTTTCCATCAATTTATCAAACCCGCCTAGGGATTTGATCTCGGCCATTTCTTCGGCGCTTAGATGTTTTTCGGCAAGCTTTTCCAACCATTCGGCGGGCAGGTTTACCGCTTCTAACACTTGGTCCAGTGAAATGCTTTCCAAACCTTTGAAGGTATTTGAAAATGCTCGGTCATAGCGATCAAGGTGTCGTTCGTCTTTGACCATGATGATGCGACCGAGGTAATAGAACGCCTCGATATCATATGTCGAAAGCCCATAATCCAATGCCTCGAGAAATCCCAAATATTCCCGAAGTGAAACAGGCACCCCCGTTTTTCGCAGGCTATCAAAAAACGGCAAAAACATGGATCAGATGACGGTGCGATCCAACAAGACCGTCACGATCAACCCGATCATAGCAAACAAAAGCCCAAAGCCGACGGCGTATTGCAAGATGTCTGCGCGGCTGCCTTTGTGTTTTTTCGCGGTCCGTGCCCCCAAAAACGCCCCAATTAGGCCGATGATGATGTACATAGCTTATCCATTTTTTCGGTTAAGCGGGTTCAACGCGTTGATTTCCCGCAATTTGGATCTTAGAAAACTTTCTGATCCAAACCCGTAACGTGCCCAAGTCAAACTGTCCAGACGTACTTTGCGTGCCTCAGACGCACGACCGGTCAATTCAAGCGCTTCGGCGCGCAACAACATCAAATTTGCCAAAAGCGATGCGTTTTCATTATCATAGGTCACATCAAAATAGGGGGCCAGTATCAAAAGCGCCTTTTCACCTTGGCCGCGTGATATCGCATAGGATGCCAATTGCGCGGCGGTCAAAGCGGCGTATTGTTCCGCGCCATTTGTGTTTTTGAAAATACGATCGGCGGTTTGAAACATATCCAACGCGGCTTGTGGATCGATGTGTTGAATCACCCGACCCAGGGCATGATAACCAAAGCCTAGGCGATGATCGTTATAGGCACCCTCAATCGCCAATTCGATGGCGCGCCGTGCAGCGCTGGGGCGTAGATTTGCCGCCGTTCCGGGCCCCAGTGCGGCGGTGATGGCTTGGTTCCAAGCACGCGACGTTGGCGGGACGTTCAATGGTTTGATGGCATCACCTTTTGGGTTCACACGCGTCAATATCGCGGGCAATCGGTTAGCGACGTCTTGCCGGGTCATCCCAGTTTTTAAATCGGGTGCATAGGCGATCTTTAGGATCATCACGTCAAAGCTGGTCAAAATCGTGTGGACATTATCATCGTTAAAGACCGAATTGGGCAATCGATACATATCGTTTAACGGCGCCAGAAATTGGGCGAATTCTTCGTGTAAACAATCGCGCAATTCCTGCGGTGACGCATCGGAGGGCAAAAAGATCGATACCATTTTGCGGGTTTTTTGATGGCTCCAACTGGTTTGGGCGGATTTACGGTTGCGTTTGAAATCGGCCAAGGATGCCACATTTGGCGCCACGAAACAGGCGGCCATTGGAAAAGTTGCTTTGATCTGTTTCCGGGTGATTGCATGAATGTTGACGTTTGCATTTCCGGATTTGGTTTGGAAGATATCTATGTCCGCTTCGGTACGCAGGCGGGATAATAATCTGTTCAATTCGGCGGGCAGGGATTCGGGAATTGCATCTTGTAAGTTTACCGAAATGGGGCCTTCAAAGCGCGTAAACACCAGAAGCGCCTTTCCAGTTTCCAACATCATCGTGAGATCCAAGAAATCCGTAGCAAGATCTTTGTTAGAGACCCGTAATGGTGTGGGTTGAGCGACCGGAAAGGGGTTCAAAACAAAAGACCCAATCAATTCCAGATCACCACGTGTCACGGGGTCGTTGGACGTGTGTGGCATACATGCGCTCAGCATTATGACAAGGGGGAGTGCAAATTTTTTAATCGTTCGACCGTCTGTGTCCCATAATCGACCATTCACGCCACAAGCACTTTTATACCAATAAACTTCCCCAAAAATACGCTGCGTGCTTGCCGCTTTGTTGGCAAGCTATGCGCGTAATTGGGCCAAAATATGTTCTAGATTGGACACTAGTCGATTATTTCAAGGTCAAAAATATGTTTCTTTGCACGGGTGCAATTTTATTTTTAACGCCCGCTGCGGGACATAAACGCCAGCCGTTCAAATAATTGCACATCCTGTTCGTTCTTTAACAAAGCGCCGTGCAGCTTTGGCAATAGGCTATTTCCGTCACGACGCAGGTCTTCGGGGGATAGGTCTTCGGCCAAGATCAATTTTAGCCAATCCAACACCTCTGACGTCGACGGTTTCTTTTTCAAACCTGGTTGTTCGCGGATTTCAAAGAACTGTGTCAGTGCGGTTGTTAGAATGCGTTCTCTAATGTCGGGGAAATGCACATGCACAATTTGTTGCAAGGTTTCGGCATCGGGAAACTGGATATAGTGGAAAAAGCACCGACGCAAAAACGCATCTGGCAATTCTTTTTCGTTGTTTGATGTGATAATCACCATGGGGCGATTGACCGCGCGGATGGTTTCGCCTGTCTCATAGACGTGGAATTCCATCTTATCCAATTCTTGCAAAAGATCGTTTGGAAATTCGATGTCGGCCTTGTCGATTTCGTCGATCAAAAGCACCACTTTTTCATCCGCTTCAAAGGCCTGCCAGAGCTTGCCTTTGCGGATGTAATTGGACACATCATGCACCCGTTCATCGCCCAGCTGACTGTCGCGCAAACGTGACACTGCGTCATATTCGTACAAACCCTGTTGGGCTTTGGTTGTTGATTTTATGTTCCATTCGATCAATGTGATTCCCAACCCCTTGGCCACTTGTTTGGCCAATTCGGTTTTGCCCGTGCCGGGTTCGCCTTTGATCAAAAGAGGACGTTCCAACGTCAACGCGGCATTTACCGCCAGAGTAAGGTCATGAGGGGCGACATAGTCAGCGGTGCCTGTGAATTTCATCGAATTTCCATAGTTACGTTCCGTCGCGCGACCTTAACCAGTTCATTAAATAACTGCAATCCACCTGTTTGCTAGTGACATTCACCGGTTGATAGAGTAGGTGCAGGGCATGGATAACATCCGCAAAAACTAGTGGAGGAATTATGCATGTCCGATTTTGACCTGCATGAGGGGGTAGCAATGAATAAATCGCTTAATATTCCTGACGATTACGTTCCAGCCGAAGACGAACCATTCATGAATGATCGCCAGCTAGAATATTTTCGTCGCAAATTAATTGCATGGAAAAATGATCTTTTAGTTGATAGCAAAGAAACCATCGAAGGCTTGCAAGGCAACACGCGTAATATCCCTGATATTACAGACCGCGCCAGCGAAGAAACCGATCGTGCCTTAGAATTGCGTACGCGTGATCGTCAACGCAAATTGGTGTCCAAGATTGACGCGGCGCTGCGCCGTATCGAAAATGGCGAATACGGATATTGCGAAATGACGGGGGACCAGATTTCGTTGAAACGTTTGGACGCGCGTCCAATCGCAACCATGACCCTTGAGGCGCAAGAAAAGCATGAGCGCCGCGAAAAGGTTCATCGCGACGATTAAGGATTTGGCCAAGGATGCGTCCTTGGCCTTTTTGTTTTAATGGCTGATTTCGACATCATGATTGTTGGCGCGGGCATCGGCGGCCTAACGGCGGCTTTGGCGCTGCGGCATTTCGGTTTTTCGCCAAACGTGATCGAACAGGCGGATTTTTTGGGTGAAATCGGTGCGGGCATACAAATAAGCCCGAATGGATTTTACGTTTTGGATGCGCTGGGATTGGGGCCTGATTTGGATGCCGCGTCAGTGCGCGCACAATCGGTATGTTTGCGCGATCACAACGGCGGTCATACGGTCGCCCGGTTGAATTTGGCGCGCTTTGGATCCCCTGTAGGATATAGATTTTTTCATCGCGCTGATTTGTTAAAGGTGTTGATCGACGCCTGTGACCGGCGCGGTATTTCCATTACGACAGGGTGTCATGTGGACCGTGTCAAAACGGAAAACGGCATGCTTGAGACATCTCAGGGGTCGATGACATCTGACATTATCATCGGCGCCGATGGCATCCATTCCAAAACGCGCGGGTTTATTACGGGCGATGTCACAAAGCCCACCTTTACGGGCGAAGTGGCGTGGCGTGCGTTGGTGCCCAATCGCATCAACCATCCGAATGATGCATGGGTTCATATGGGGCCGCACCGTCATATTGTGACCTATCCATTGCGCGGCGGTGACATTCTTAACGTTGTTATGGTTCAAGAACAAAGCGCATGGGCCCGCGACGGGTGGCATGTTCGCGATGATCCACAGGTGGTCCAAAAAACCTTTTCTGATTTCTCAGGGCCAATTGCAGATGTCTTGCGCGATTTGGGCGATGTGCACAAATGGGGGCTGTTTCGGCATCCCGTTGCCGCGCAATGGTCGCGCAATCGGTTGGTCATGTTGGGCGACGCGGCGCATCCAACATTGCCCTTTATGGCGCAAGGGGCGGTCCAAGCGATCGAAGACGCATGGGCCTTGGCTGCGTCCTTGGCCAAACATGATACCCCCCAAGATGCCTTTTCCGCCTATCAATCCATCCGCGAAGCGCGAGTGCGGCGCGTGATTGCCACCGCCAATGGAAATGCATGGAAATATCATCTGGCCTTTGTGCCGCTGCGATTTGGTGCACATACCGCATTGCGTTTGCTGAACGCGGCGCGCCCGCAATCAATGGTGCGCCAATTTGATTGGATCTATAATTACGATGTGACCAAAGCGGTCTAATTGTCCAATTCGATCCAAACTGGCACATGGTCGGAGGGTTTGTCGCCCGCGCGCACGTCTTTGTCGATCTGGCAATCCACCATCATATCCGCGCAAGACGGCGTCAAAAGGAAATGATCGATCCGGATGCCATCATTGCGGTTCCATGCGCCGGCTTGGTAATCCCAAAAACTATAATGACCACCGCCGTGAACACGGGTACGAAAGGATTCGGTAAAGCCAAGATTCAAAATCTTGCGAAACGCAGCGCGGCTTTCTGGACGATAAAGCGCGTCTGTGGTCCATGCCTCGGGGCGTGCTGCATCTTCGGCTTGGGGGATGATGTTATAATCGCCGGCCATAAGCGCGGGCATTTCATCCGCCATCAACGCCTTGGCACGGCGATAAAGCCGTTCCATCCATGCCAGTTTGTAATCATATTTCGGACCAGGGGCAGGGTTCCCATTCGGCAGATATAGCCCGCAAATGCGCAGCGCCTGTTTACCAACAACGGTCGCCTCGATCCAGCGGGCCTGTTCGTCGGTGTCATCGCCTGGCAATCCGCGGGTCACATCCTCCAATTGTAATTTCGATAAAATCGCGACACCGTTGAACGACTTTTGACCGTGCGTTTCGACGTTATAGCCTCGCTCTTCGAAAATTTCGCGGGGAAAGGCGTCGTCAACGGATTTGATTTCTTGCAAAAGCGCGACGTCTGGTTGTGCCTCATCCAACCATTTGGGCAACGCCTCAATCCGCGCTTTGATCCCATTGATGTTAAATGTGGCGATTTTCATGTGATGACCCTTCGTTGGTTTGATCCAGTTTTATCCCTGTTTGCCCCCGCGATGCAAGCAACCAAAACCGGCTTGATTCGTGCCCGTCTTGGGTATCGCTCGTACAACCTATGCGGTTTTAGGCGGCTTTGATCAGGTGTCACAAATTTTTTACGATTTATTTTTCTACATATTTTCAATGATTTTTACCCGCTAAGCGGAAAAAAGGGATATAAAAATAACCGAAGGGGGAAAAATATCTTGCAATACAACCTTAACGTGTAATTGTGAATTCACACAACTTAGGAGGCTAAAATGCTTGCACTGAAACAAATGATCACACCACTAACCCAACCCCAAACCGCACCATCCGGGTCTATGTTTGACGGCGAAAACGTCGCGCTTCATTCATCCGGATCTGCACCCACAATGGTGGCGCATCTGTTTGATGGCGAAAACG
>JAYPUL010000015.1:14760-55129 GCA_038134005.1 Paracoccaceae bacterium
CATTCATCCGGATCTGCACCCACAATGGTGGCGCATCTGTTTGATGGCGAAAACGTTGCACTTCATTCATCGGGTTCAGCCCCAACAATGTCTGGTGCCACAATCGAAGGTGAAAATGTCGCGCTACATTCATCAGGTTCAGCCCCAACAATGAGCACTGCGATCAAATTTGGTGATCTGACTGGACTATATTCATCTGGGTCTTAACCCCACCTTGGCCTGCGCTAGGCCAGCCCAAAGACCCAGATTGGAAAATCACCATTCGTTCCTCGCAGATAAATGGTGATTTTCCATCAAACCTGAACAACGAGGCCCCAAAATGTCTAATGTTATTACCTTTAACCCGCCACACCGCCGTTTGGGTCATGACGCCCGTTTGGCCGCGGTTATGGATTGTTTTGCCCATGCCCGTCGTGAAAATACAATGTGTTTTGGTTAAAAGAAAACGCGGAATTGTTGAACATTTTGGAATGTTCAGGTCAGATTATTGATCCTTCGGCCTTGGCCACCTATGCCGAATATTACGAAGAGCTGCCCGCAAAGCTGGAATTTTTTCCACAATATTACCGGTTCTTATTTTCTATCGCCCTCGATTTAGAAGCGTTGGGAATGAACGATGGGCATGCCGAAAAAATGGCGCAATGGATTGTGGATCATGACTTGGTCCAATCTGAATTGTCCGATTTACAACGTGCCGAAGCGCGCCGTTTGTTGGCACGAGCCGGGGCCACCCCCGATGTTGACGATGGATTGGACGATCGTTTGCGCCGATTTATCAATTATTCGCCGACCTTTGCGTTGCCCAATAAAAAGGCGGCCTATGAATTGACCCACATCATTTTCTATCTATCTGAATATGGGCGCCGTGATCCCATGGTCTCTGCCCGCGCGATTGAATCGCTGCATTATGTCGGGATATTGGCAATGCTGGAAAAAAATGCCGACCTATTGGCCGAGGTGTGTATTTCGTTGAAATTCGCCGGCGCCGATATTCCAGACGAATGGTCCAGATGGACAGACACCCATCGCGCCACTGCGCAATGGACCACCACGCCTGAGATTATGGATGATTATCATGAATATTTCATGTGTGATTGGTATGCCCAATTAAACGGACACCCCGCGTTCCAAGGGTTCAATTCATTTGAAAACATGTCCGTTCATACCTTGCGCTATGCTGTAACGCCCTTGCGGACATTGTCGGAAACCTTGTTGGGTATGGATCGCCACGCCGCCGATGCACATCAATTACAATCCATGACCATCGATCTTCCTGATGATGTGTATGATGCGGTGGCCTATGCCGAACAAAGCAGCCCCTATTTCGGAAGCTTTTTCGCAACCTTCGCACGCGCGGATTTTTCGGTGCAATTCCGATAATCCGAACACAGGTTTACCCTAGAAAAGGCGTCCTTCGGGGCGCCTTTTGCGTATGGGAAGGTGCAAACTTTATTAATATGACTAAAGTCGTACATTTACCTGCTTGGGTTTTAATCACCGTGATAGCGTTTTGACACTTCAGATGGTCGGCGATGTCCGTCAGATCCTTTGAATGCCATGTCTGTTCGTGTTTTGTGTTTTGATTATTTCGTTCTGTTAATGTGTGACTTAAAATGATGAATTCTGATAAATCTGATATGACGACCACCCCCACGTGGCGTCGTAATAAATCGCCCGAACAAAGCCCATTCACAATTTCACGTTATCGCATTGGTATTTTTTGCGCGTTTGTATCGACCGTGGTGCAATCAAGCATGGATGCCATGGCCAAATATGCCGCATCGATCAACGACCCTATGGTCGTGATGTGTGTTGCGGGCGGGTTTGCGTCGGTTATTGCCTTGACCTATGGCACAGCCATGAGCGACGTTCCCGTTCTAAAAACCAAAGTCCCGTTTCTTTTCACAATCCGTACGGTTTTTAGCCTGTGTGCGACGATCTTTTATTTAATGGCATTAACTACAATTTGATTGGCCGAAGCCTTTGTCGCCGCCTCAACCATGCCCTTTGTGTCCGCAATCCTAAGCGGGATCATTTTCCGCCAACCCGTACCTGTTCGGGTGTGGGTCGCGATGGTGGCGGGGGTCGTCGGGGTCTCTATTATGGTGCTTGTTGCCGTCCCTGAGGCACGCGTTGGGTTTTTATACGCGTTCATTTCAACCATATGTGGCGGGATGTCGATCCTGTTGTCGCGTCAGGTCTATCGCTATGAAAACAACACATTCGGGATGGTGTTTTGGCCCAATTTGATGCTGTGCGTTGGAATGGCCGTGTACCTGATATGGTCAGGACGCGGCATCCATGTGCTTCATCTTTATTCGATCTTGGGATATGCGGTTTTATTGTTTAGCGGGCGTTTGTTGACGATTTTCACGTCACGGCTTTTGATGACCCATGTTCAAACAGCCATCTACAACCTGCAATTTATATGGGTTGTTTTGTTAGGGGCTATCGTTTTTGGCGACATGTTAACGATCAGCGTGGTGATTGGCGCCTTTATCCTTATTACGTCAACGTTGATGTTGACCTATTATGAATCAAAGCGAAGCCACGACCTTTAGATTGAAAAACTGGTGCCGCATCCGCAAGAACTGCTTGCGTTGGGGTTTTCGATGACAAACCGCGCGCCAATCAATTCGTCCGAAAAATCGATGACGGCATTTTCCAAAAACGGCAGCGAAGCTGTGTCAATCATCACGGTTTCCCCACCACCTGTTAACACCAAATCATCCTGTGCAGGGGTGTCCAATTTGATGTCGTATTGAAACCCTGAACATCCGCCACCTTCAACCGCAATCCGCAGACCTTGGCCCTTTTGTGCGGCCCCAATCTCGGCCAAACGTTCAAAGGCGCGTTGGGTGACTTTTGGTGGTAATTGCATCTCGGACCGCTCCTGATTATCGAACTGTGCTTTCACAGCGCTGCGTTTGCTATTATATAGGATGGTAAATAAAAAACGACAAGAAAGGCAGAGCAATGGAGGCAATTTTTGCATCCCGTCCCGAGGATAGCCGCGGGCGGATGTTTGAGGAAAGCGTATCAACGTTTCGGTCATGTTTTCAACGCGACCGCGATCGCATTATCCATTGCAGCGCGTTTCGACGTTTGAAACACAAAACCCAAGTGTTCGTCGAACACGAAGGCGATTATTTCCGCACCCGTTTGACCCATTCGATCGAAGTGGCCCAAGTGGCGCGCACGATTGCCGGGGTTCTGGGGTTGAACGCCGAACTGACCGAAGCGGTGGCGTTGGCGCATGATTTGGGCCACACGCCCTTTGGTCATACGGGCGAGGATGCGTTAAACGAACTTATGGAACCCTATGGCGGCTTTGATCACAATGCCCAAGCGGTCAAGATTGTCACCGATCTTGAACGTCATTATGCCGATTTCGATGGGTTGAATTTGACGTGGGAAACCTTGGAAGGAATTGCCAAACACAATGGCCCCGTGACGGGGGAATTGCCCTATGCCTTGGCCGCCTATGACGCACGCCATGATTTGGAATTGCACACCTATGCCAGCGCCGAAGCACAGGTTGCCGCGCTTGCCGATGACATCGCGTATAACAATCACGACCTGCATGATGGGTTACGCGCGGAATTATTTTCGACCGATGAAATCGCCGAATTGCCCATTTTGCGCGATTGCTTTGCGGCCGTCGATAAAAAATACCCCGATCTGAATTATTATCGCCGCAGGCACGAAGCGTTGCGGCGGTTTTTCGGCATATTGGTGGATGATGTCATGGCGATCGCACGCAAGAACTTGGCCGATCTTGATCCACAAACGGCCCAAGATATCCGCGACGCAGGGCGCCCGATGGTGCGGTTTTCGGATGAATTGTGGCAGGATTTAAAGGTCATTCGCCAATTTTTGTTCGTCCGTATGTACCGTGCACCATCTGTTGTTGTGGTGCGCAAGGACGTCACGCGCAAGGTCAAAGAATTGTTTCCGATGTTCATGCAGCGGCCTGATTTGTTGCCCAAACAGTGGCGCAAGGACGTGGCCGACGTCAAAAACGAAACCGAATTGGCGCGGATTGTGTGTGATTACATTGCGGGCATGACCGACCGCTTTGCTTTGCAACAATATGACGACCTGCTAGGATCGTCCTGATTTTATCGTAGGGATGCGAAAATATGACACTTGAAACTGGGCTTGATCCTGTATCGGCACTGGCAATTATCGGCGTTTTGGGGGTAGGGGCGCAATGGGTCGCGTGGCGCTTGCAAATTCCTGCCATTGTTTTGATGTTGGCGGCCGGCATTATTGCGGGGCCTGTCACGGGGGTCTTGGACCCGATGCGCTATTTGGGCACCTTAATGGGGCCGTTGATTTCAATCGCCGTTGCGGTGATCTTGTTTGAAGGGGGGTTGACCCTTAATCGGCAAAGCCTAAGCGATGCGGCAACTGGCGTGTATCGATTGGTTTTAATCGGTGCGCCGGTCGGGTGGTTGTTGTCGACACTGGCCTCGCATTTCGTCGCAGGCCTGGGGTGGGCATCGGCCACGGTGTTTGGGGGCATTTTGATCGTGACCGGACCCACTGTTATCGCGCCCTTGTTACGCCAAGCGAAATTGGCCAAACGCCCCGCCGCGCTATTGCAATGGGAAGCGATCGTGAATGACCCGATCGGCGCCTTGGCCGCGGTCTTGGCGTTTGAATATGTGATGGTGGTCAACCTTGCGACCAGCTTTGAACATGCGATGACATCGCTGGTGATTGGGGTCGTGTTGGCGCTATTGCTTGGGGTTGCGGGCGGCTATGGATTGTCCACATCGTTCCGCCGCGGATGGGTGCCGGAATACATGAAGGTACCTGTGTTAGTAATTGTTATTATTTCTATTTTTGCAGGTTCAAGCGCGATGTTACACGACAGCGGTCTGTTGGCTGTGACCATCATGGGCATTTGGATGGCCAATGCGGATTTGCCATCCTACTAAGAAATCAGACGGTTTAAAAAACATGCAACCGTGCTATTGGTTTCGGGGGTGTTTATCCTTTTGGCGGCGGCGGTCGATTTGTCCCAATTGGCGGCGTTAAATGTCTGGGCCATTTTGTTTGTCGCTTCGGTCATCTTGGTGGTGCGTCCCACGACGGTTTTGGTGTCGCTTTTGGGGTCAAGCATTGCGTGGCGCGAACGGGTTTTGGTTGCGTTCACGGGGCCACGCGGCGTGGTTTTGGTTGCGGTTGCGGGGTTGTTCGGCGTGCGCTTGTCCGAAATCGGGGTCGCCGATGCGGATCAAATTGCGCCGCTGGCCTTTGCTTTGGTAATGGCCACTGTTGTCTTGCACGGGTTTTCATTAAAACCGATTGCCACCGCATTGGGGCTTGCGGGCGGGACCAAGCCGGGTGTGTTGATCGTGGGTGCCAACAGCTGGGGCACCAGCGTGGCCGACGCCTTGCATCGCGCCGAAGTGCCGGTATTGTTGGTCGATCGCAATATGCGCAACCTGCGCGCTGTGCGTGATTTGGGTGTACCAACCTAATTCGGCGATATTCTTTCCGAAACGGCCGAACATCATCTGGATGTGCACCATTATGAATTCCTTTTCGCGGTGACGGATAAAGACGCGTATAATACGCTTGTCATCACTAACTGGGGCCCTGAATTTGGCCGCGCCAATGTGTTTCAGACAGCACGCGACAAAGAAAGCTGGTCGCGCTATGCCTTGCCTGCGTCACTGGGTGGGCGCATCACCGCACAGGGGCAGGGATACGGCGATTTATTGGATAAAATCCGCGATGGATGGACGTGTCGCGTGACCCCCCTTAGCGAAACCTACACCATGACCCAATTCTGCGAAGATCGCCCGGACGCGATTGTTTTGGGCGCAATTTCGGAAAATGGTCGGTTTCGGTTCTTTGTCGGGGACGACCGCGGCAAGGCCGCCGCCGGGGCAAAGTTGTTACATTTCTCAAAACCACGGAAAAAAGCGGCGCTTTCTTAGGAGAAATGGCCAAACGCGCGGATTGACCTTGGCTATAAGCGTGTTAAAAGCGGGCCAAGATCAAAGGATAGATGATATGAACCTGTTTTCCGATATTCGTGCGCTGGTCGTAACTGCGTTGGATCAAATGGTCCAAGCGGGGAATTTGCCCAGCGGACTAGATTTTGCGAACGTCACTGTTGAACCGCCCCGCGACCCGTTGCATGGCGATATGGCCACAAACGCGGCGATGGTGTTGGCCAAACCTGCGGGTGCGAAACCACGCGATATCGCGGAAAAGTTGGCCGCGCTTTTGGTGGCGGACGCACGCGTCACCACCGCCGAAGTGGCCGGCCCTGGGTTTTTGAACATGCGTTTGGACGACGCCGTTTGGCAAGGCGTGATTGGCGCGACCTTGGCGGCGGGCACCGCATATGGCCGATCCGATATGGGCGCGGGCAAACGGGTGAATGTGGAATACGTGTCGGCAAACCCAACGGGTCCGTTGCATGTGGGCCATACCCGTGGCGCGGTGTTTGGTGATGCATTGGCCAGCTTGTTGGCATATGCGGGCTATGACGTGACACGGGAATATTACATCAACGACGGTGGCGCACAGGTCGATGTTTTGGCGCGTTCGGTTTACCTGCGCTATCTTGAATCGCATGGCCAAGACGTTCAATTCGCCGATGGCACCTATCCTGGTGAATACCTGATCGACGTGGGGCACGCGCTTAAGGAAAAAGTGGGCGACGCTTATGTCGGCAAGGGCGAAAAGGATTGGTTGGCCGAGGTCCGTGAATTTGCCACCGAAAAAATGATGGACCTAATCCGCGAAGATTTGGCGGTTTTGGGCGTCAAAATGGATCATTTCTTTTCTGAAAAATCGCTTTACGGCACAGGTCGGATTGAGGCCGCAATTGACGCGCTTCGCGGCAAAGGGTTGATTTATCGTGGTGTATTGGAACCACCCAAGGGCAAAACACCCGAAGATTGGGAACCACGTGAACAAACCTTGTTTAAATCGACCGAACACGGCGATGACGTGGATCGCCCGATTATGAAATCAGACGGGGCGTGGACCTATTTCGCGCCGGATATTGCGTATCACTTTGACAAGGTGGAACGGGGCTATGATTTGTTGATCGACGTGTTTGGCGCCGATCACGGCGGCTATGTCAAACGGATGAAGGCAGCGGTGTCCGCGCTCTCTGACGGAAAAACGCCGTTGGATATCAAATTGACACAGTTGGTTAAGCTGTTCAAAAACGGTGAACCGTTTAAAATGTCGAAACGCGCGGGCACCTTTGTGACCCTGCGAGATGTTGTCGATCAGGTCGGGCCAGATGTGACCCGCTTTGTGATGCTGACGCGTAAGAATGACGCGAATTTGGATTTCGATTTTGACAAGGTGTTGGAACAAAGTCGTGAAAACCCCGTATTCTATGTGCAATACGCAAATGCTCGTGTAAACAGTGTGTTACGTCGCGCAGCTGATGCAGGTATTGCGGTGGATGATGCGGCGATTTCGGCGGCTGACCTGTCGACATTGTCCCATGTGTCCGAATTGAATGTGGCGCGAAAAATTGCCGAATGGCCCCGTTTGGTGGAAATCGCGGCGCGCACAAATGAACCGCATCGCGTGGCATTTTACCTCTATGAATTGGCGTCAGATTTCCATGCATTGTGGAACAAAGGCAACGATGACACCTCGGTGCGCTTTATCCAAGAGGGCGATGTTGCAACATCACAAAGCAAAATCGCGCTTGCACGTGCGGTAAGTGTTGTTATTTCCGCAGGTCTTGCTATTCTTGGCGTAACACCGGCACAGGAAATGCGTTAAGAATTAACGCTGCTGTGCTGGTCAAGCACAACATGGGGATCAACCCCAGAGGGCAGAATGGCACAGCAGTATTTTCAAGATGCGCCCACGGGCGTGCAAAACACGCATAATTTTAACAAGTTCACCCATGTCTTGGGCGCTGGCGTCAGTTTGGCGTTGATCCTTGTGGCAGGGTATTGGTCATACAAAATCGTTTCGCGTGATGTGACCAAAATCCCAGTTGTCGAAGCGCGCGCCGAACCTATGCGGATCGCGCCCAGCGATCCGGGCGGCAAAACCGCAGAAAACCTTGATTTGGCGGTCACCAAAATTCCTGAGGCCCCCGTTGCCGAAGTGACAGATTTGGTGAACCTTGCACCGGCGCCAACCGAATTGATGCCCGAAGATGCCCCCGCCCAAGAATTGGCGGCCGTCCAAGCGGCGGTTGAAACGGTGAACACCACCCTGGATATTGACGCCATCGCCAATTCGATGGTCGTAGGCGTCGCGCCTTTGTCTGACGTCGCCCCCCAACCGGATACGCAAAACATCGTCCAAGGCAATATCGAAGACGCCTTGCGGATGGCTTTGGATGACACAACAATTCAACCCGTGTCGTTGACCTTGCCCGCGGCGGGTTTGGTCACATCGCTGCGCCCCAAACCCCGCCCAAGCCGCACGATCGAAGCGTCTGTCACACAGACGCCAACTGTGTCATCGGGTCAATCCAATACGCAAACCATGAACCCTGCGACGCTTGCTGCGGGGACGGCCTTGGTGCAATTTGGGGCCTATGATGACAATGATACGGCCGAACGTGAATGGGATCGGTTGTCTGCGCTTTTGTCCCCTTTATTGACCGAACGTCCCCGGGTTATTGAACGTGCACAAAGCGGTGGCCGGGTGTTTTACCGGTTGCGCGCAGCCGGCTTTGGTGATCTGGGCGACGCACGCCGGTTTTGTTCCGCGGTCACCAATAAGACCCCGTGTATCCCTGTGATAACCAGATGAGCAGCGTAGATATTTCCCATCCCGTTATTTTTGGCGTCTCAGGACCGGAAATTACCGCGTGGGAATCTGCGTTTTTCGCTGATGTAAAACCTCTTGGCTTCATCTTATTCGGGCGCAATATCGAAACCGGTGAACAGGTGCGCCAATTGTGCCGTGACCTGCGTCACGCAGTGGGATGGAACGCACCGATTTTGATCGACCAAGAAGGCGGACGTGTACAACGTTTGATCCCGCCCATCGTGCGCCAATGGTCACCGCCTTTGGATCATTCCATGGCTTCGGGTGCGCGCGGTCATGATGTTTTCTTTGCGCGCTTTGCATTGATTGCGCATGAATTGCGTGGTTTGGGCATTGATGTGAACTGTGCCCCGTGTTTGGATATCGCGCGCGAAACAACCCATCCGTTTTTGCGCAATCGGTGTTACGGCGAAACCGCGGATCGTGTGATCGACCTTGGCTGGGCGGCGTTAAATGGCACAATGCATGGCGGGGTTGTCCCCATTATCAAACACATGCCAGGCCATGGGTTGGCCATGAAAGATAGCCACCATGCCTTGCCCCGTGTGAAAGAACCTCTAGACCGTTTGATGCAAAGCGATTTCGCTGTATTCAAAGCGTTTCACGACGCGCCTGTCGGGATGACCGCACATATCGTTTTTGACGCTGTTGATCCTGAAAATCCTGCGACGATTTCGCAAAAAATGATGGTGTTCATGCGCGAAACATTGGGCTTTCGCGGGTTGATGTTGAGCGATGATTTATCCATGCAAGCCTTACCCGGCACATTGCCCGAACGGGCAAGCCGCTTGTTAGAGGCGGGCTGTGATGTGGTTTTACATTGCAGCGGGGATTTCTATGAAATGGAAGACATTGCCCGCGTTTTACCGCCGTTGGGCGATGTGGCGCGTGGGCGAATGGATCACATGCTGACACTTCGCGATCAAATCGCAAAGCCAGAGCTTGACATCGACGCCATGACTGCGCAGCTTTACGGGACAATGTAACCAAGGCGCGCAATGTCTGACACACCATCATTACTGGACGAGGTTGAACACCAATCCGTATCTGAACGGCTGGCCGCCGAGGCATTGATCGTGGATGTTGATGGCTTTGAAGGGCCTTTGGATCTTTTGCTGACGCTCTCACGCACGCAAAAGGTCGATTTGATGAAAATCTCGATCTTGCATCTGGCCCAGCAATATTTGGCCTTTGTGGAAAAAGCCAAACAACTGCGTATTGAATTGGCGGCGGATTATTTGGTGATGGCGGCGTGGCTTGCGTTTTTAAAATCACGCCTGTTGCTGCCCCCCGATCCCTCAGAAGAGGGACCATCAGGCGAAGAGCTGGCCGCGCATCTGGCCTTTCAATTAGAACGCTTGCAAGCGATGCGCGATGCCGCCGCCCAGCTCATGGCACGTGATCAAATGGGACGTGATTTTTTTCGCCGCGGTATTCTGCAAGAAATGGAACAAATCCGCAAGGTCACCTATACCGCAAATCTGTTGGATTTAATGCAGGCCTATTCGCGTCTGCGCACGCGGGATGAATTTCGCCCCTTTGTCATGGACCGCGAAGATGTCTTTACCATGGAACAGGCTTTGGAACGGATGCGGGGCTTGATCGGTTATGCCGGGGATTGGACCGATTTATCGGTGTATCTGCCTGACAATTGGTCGTCAAACCCGATGCGTCGACGCGCCGCCACCGCCGCGACGTTTGCTGCATCATTGGAATTGGCCAAGGCAGGAAAGGTTGAAATTCGTCAATCCGAAACCTTTGCCCCCATACAACTGCGCCGAAAGGATCAATAAATGGATCAAAACGACGATATGACCGATCTGGATCGCGCGGATGATACATCCACTCCCCCGCGCAAAGATACATTGTTCGACGCGCCCCCCATGGCCGAACAGGAACGCATGGTCGAAGCCATCCTGTTTGCCTCGGCCGATCCTGTAAGCATTCGCGAACTAAATGACCGCTTGCCACACGGATGTGACGCTGCCGAAGCGCTGGTGTATTTGCGCAAACGCTACGAAGGCCGCGGTGTCCATGTCGTCAAGGTGGGCGATGCATGGGCGATGCGCACCGCCGGAGATCTTGGGTTTTTGATGCAAAAGGAAACGGTCGAAATGCGTAAACTGTCACGCGCAGCGATCGAAACCTTGGCGATTATCGCCTATCACCAACCCGTCACACGCGCCGAAATCGAAGAAATCCGCGGCGTGACCGTGTCGCGTGGCACGATTGACTTGTTGATCGAAATGGAATGGATCCGCTTTGGGCGTCGTCGCATGACACCGGGGCGCCCGGTGACCTTTGTCGTGACACAGAATTTCTTGGATCACTTCGGATTGGAAAGCGCGCGCGATTTGCCGGGCATCAAAGAATTGCGTGCGGCAGGACTACTCGAAAACCGATTGCCGCCTGGCGCCATTCCCGGACCTGCTGTGCAAGACGAGGATGATGACGAAGTCATCGACGGACAAAGCGAATTGTTCGAGGATTAAACACACAAGGTGGATGCAATGAACCTTGATCGTATTGTAAACATGATTTTTCGCATGATCATGCGCCGGGGCATATCCGCGATGATCAACAAAACGATAAATTGGTTTTCCAATCGCGGGACCGTCACCAAGGATCGAAATAACCAAGTTTCGGCACACGACACATCACCCGGCGGACCATGGTCCGACAAAAACGCACGCAGCGTGCGCGAACGCCACCGCACCATGCGCCGCAGGTAATGACGATGCGCGCGCAAAAATAACGCTGTCATGCACCACGTGCTGACCAAACACCTCGATCACGTCGCACAATACGCCTGATCTTTCATCTTTGCATAAATACTCCGGGGGTCTGGGGGCAGCGCCCCCAGGTGGTCGGATTGCGAAGCAATTCGAAAACAATATCGACAAATGGTTAACACCCCCGATATCCGGCGTGCGCTATGCACCGACGTTTTACCGACGCAATACCGACGTGTTACCGATGCTATAAATACCGGGATTTCGGGGTTCACGCCTTGAAATGTTTAGACAGCTTTAACCCTTGGCCTTGGTAATTTGATGCGATGCCCGCACCGTATAATTGGGTGGGTTCTTCGCTCATTCGCTCATAGACCAAACGCCCCACGACCTGGGCATGCTCCAAGACAAAAGGCGCCTCGTGGCACCGGACTTCTAACACGCCGCGTGACCCTGCGCCGCCCACGGCACTATGGCCAAAACCTGGGTCGAAAAAGCCGGCGTAATGAACACGGAATTCCCCGACCATCGCCAAGAATGGCGCCATCTCTGCCGCATAACTTGGCGGGATATGAACCGCTTCGCGGCTTACAAGAATATAGAACGCACCAGGGTCAAGGATGATTTGACCGTCTGTGCTATGGATTTCCTCCCAATAATCGCGGGGGTCATAAAACCCAATGCGATCTAGGTCGATAACACCCGTGTGCGGTTTGGCACGGTATCCAACCAAATCCCCATTTTCGGGCTGCAAATCAACCGAAAACCCAAGCCCATCACCGATCACCGCTTCGCCTGAAACCAACGTGTCCGACGCGTGAAGTGCGTTTAATTCCGCATCGGTTAAAACAGATTGGCCAGAGCGAAAACGTATTTGATTCAAACGCATACCCGGACGGACCAAGACCGAAAAAGACCGCGGACAAATCTCGGCATAAAGTGGCCCCGTATAGCCCGCAGGAATGCGATCAAATTCGGTGCCGTCGTCGGTGATCACGCGGGTCAAAAGGTCCAAACGACCGGTCGAGCTTTTGGCATTGGCGACGGCATTGATGTGATCAGGCAGGGCAAGCGCCTCCATTAAAGGCACGACATAGACACACCCTTTTTCCAAAACCGCGCCCTGGCTTAGGTCGATTTGGTGCATTTCAAAATCAGACAGACGATTTATCACCTTGCGCCCAGTCCCTGCAAGAAAGGATGCACGTACACGCCATGCTTTGGTGCCCAACCTTAAATCCAAACTTGCTGGTTGGATTTGTGCATCAATCACAGCGGGCGTGCCAATGATATGGCCTTGTGCGATCATGGCCTCGATCTGTTGGTTGGGTAATACACCTGTCATTTCAATTCCCTTTTTGTGGGCTTTATAAACAAAACGCCCGAGGCCAAAGGCCACGGGCGGTTTATTGGTCGGGCTAGCAGGATTCGAACCTACGACCTCCCGTCCCCCAGACGGACGCGCTACCAGACTGCGCTATAGCCCGATGATCTTCTGACTGTCTTACTTTTTTTTGCGACAAGGACAAGGGCAAAATGAACATTTTTCGTATTTCTTTGCCTAATGCTGACGCTGATCTAGGACCGTTTTGAAAGCGCTTAGGATTTCATCGCCCCGATGTTTCAATTTAGATTTAATCGCGTCCGCATTTTTTAAGGCCGACATCAATGCGGCATGGGTTGCATCGACGTGAATATCGGCAAAAATATTTTCGATCTCAGGATCAGACTCAGGTTCTGGTTCCCCGAATAAATCAAACTGGCGCGGTTCAGATACCATTTGTATCCGCGACCGCTTTGGTGCGGCGGCAACATCGTCTAGATGCACAACCTTTGGCGCGTCGTCGTCGTTTTGTTTTGACGTCTCGTCGGTACGATCTGGGGCGGGCGCAGTGCCCATTTCGGCAGAGCCCATATCGTCATTGATATCAGCGGATGTCGAATCCTCAATCGTCACCACTGCGTCGCGCACCGCCACCTCAAGGTCATCGGTTAAGCCATCTTCAAGCGGTTGTGAAAGATCACACACATAGGCAAGGCCGCGTTCACGGATCAATTTTTGCGCGCCTTTGATGGTCATGCCATCTTCGTGAAGAAGCTTTTTCAACCCGCCGATAAACAGCATGTCCTTGGGGCGGTAATACCGCCGCCCACCTGCACGTTTTGTCGGCTTGATATCAGAAAACTTACTTTCCCAAAAACGCAAAACATGGGGTTGAATATCCAACCAGTCGGCAACTTCGCTGATTGTGCGAAATGCATCCGCCGATTTAACCATGTGTCTTTACCTTTCGCTTAGGATTTTTTTCCCGAAGCGACACGATCTTTCATAAGATGCGATGGGCGAAACGTCAAAACACGGCGGGGCGGAATAGGGGCCTCTTCTCCGGTTTTGGGGTTGCGGCCAACGCGTTCATTTTTCTCACGAACGCTAAACGTGCCGAACGATGAAATCTTAACCTGCTCACCATTAACCAAAGCATCGCTCATATGTTGTAGCACAGTTTCAACAAGATCTGCGGATTCATTGCGGGACAATCCCACTTCACGAAAGACAGCCTCGCTTAGGTCCATACGAGTCAAAGTTTTTTCAGACATTTTTTCGTTTCCCTGTTTCGACCAATTCTGTCGCGGGTCAAACGAGCTGTCAACAGTATTGGTGCCATTCAAAGGCTAAATGGATAATATTTAATACAAATATGTTAATAAATACCGTTTACCAACGTAGGACAACGGCGCCCCACGCCAAACCACCACCGATTGCTTCGGTCACGATTAAGTCGTTTTGTTTGATTTGACCATTTGATTTCGCAACTGATAGCGCCAAAGGAATCGATGCCGCAGATGTATTTCCGTGATCTTGTACGGTCGTCACGACCCGTTCGGCGGGTACGCCCATCTTGCGTGCGGTCCCCATAATGATGCGAATGTTTGCCTGATGGGGTACGACCCAATTTACGTCGTCAGATGTGACACCGGCTTTTTGCATCGCCGTTTCGGCCGTCTGTGCCAGCTTTTCAACCGCATGGCGGAACACTTCTTTTCCTTCCATGCGCAAATACCCGACAGAATTTTTAGATACACCACCATCGACATAAAGAATGTCACGATGTGAACCATCCGAATTTAGGTCTAGGGACAAAATCCCACGGTCGCTTTTATCCCCGTTGCCTTCGCCGGCCTCTAAAATCAAAGCACCGGCGCCATCGCCAAACAAAACACATGTTGTTCGATCGGTCCAATCCATCAATTTCGAAAACGTTTCGGCCCCAATGACCATGACGCGCTTTGCCTGACCTGAAATGATCTGTGCATTGGCATTCGCAAGCGCAAAAATGAAACCCGCACACACCGCTTGAACGTCAAAGGCGAACCCGCGCGTCATGCCAAGGCCCGCTTGGATCATGGTTGCGGCGGACGGAAAGGTCAAATCCGGTGTCGACGTTGCAACGATAATTGCGTCCAAATCATTCGCTTCTAAACCGGCATCCGCCAACGCAGCTTTGGCCGCTTGGGTTGCCATATAGGATGTTGTTTCTTCGTCAGATGCAAAATGACGTTGCTTGATACCCGAGCGCGAAACAATCCATTCGTCTGTTGTATCGACCGTTTTTTCCAATTCGGAATTCGGCACGACCCGTTTCGGTAGGTAATGGCCGATGCCTTTTACAACTGCGCGTGGCGTCATCTTATGCGTCCGTTTCCGTGGCCGAGTTGCTTTCATCTTGGTCTAAGGCGACGACCGATGCAACCCGCGCGGCGATTTTCTCTTGGAATTGTGATTCAGCCAGTTGTGCAGCCAATTTAATTGCAGCTGCGACTCCTGTTGCGTCTGCTGACCCGTGGGATTTAACAACCGTACCGTTTAATCCTAAAAATACACCGCCATTGACACGACGGGGATCAACATGTTTTTTCAATCGCTTAATCACGCCGATCGAAAAGATACCCGCAATTTTGGACCAAATCGAATGGCCATATGAATCGCGCAACAAATCGCCGACTAATTTTGCGGTGCCTTCGCCCGTTTTCAACGCAACGTTTCCTGTGAACCCGTCGGTCACGATAACGTCTGCGGTGTCGCCTGGAATATCACCACCTTCGACAAAGCCTACGAATTTAAATTCTGCGGTCTTTTGTTGTGCCTCAATTAACTCGTAGGCTTCTTTTAATTCGGTGCGGCCCTTGTGTTCTTCTGTGCCGACGTTCAACAAACCGACGCGCGGAACCTTCAGGTGCAAACCATTTCGCGCATAGGACACGCCCATTAACGCATATTGCAGCAAATCTTTTGCATCGGCGCGAATATCGGCGCCAACATCCAACATAATGTTGAAACCACTTGCGCTACGTGCGGGCCAAAGTACGGCGATAGCAGGGCGCACAACACCCGGAATACGGCGCAGTCTAATCATACTCATGGCCATAAGCGCGCCCGTATTTCCACAGGATACACAGGCCGATGCGTCCCCTGATCGTGCGCTTTCCAACATCGACCACATGGATGTGTTCTTGCCAGAGCGCAAAACTTGGCTTGGCTTATCTTCCATCGTCACGATGTCAGTCGCATGACACACGGTGACGCGGCCTTTTAATCCGTCGCTTTTTGCAATCAACGGATCCAGTTGATCTTGGGGGCCGTGAATGATAAAATGAAGGTTCGCATTCTTGTACGCAGACATGGCAACACCGGCGACAACAGTCGCCGGTCCATGATCGCCGCCCATGGCGTCAATACTAAGAACGATGCGCTTTTGCGCCACGGACGTCTTCGCTGTGTCTGTGGAGGTCATAAGCGCGCGTTACCAGCTTATGCTGCGTCTTCGTCCAAATCGATTTCGTCAGTCATTGCGACGACTTCGCGATCTGCATAGTGACCGCAAGATGCGCAAACGTGGTGTGGGCGCTTAAGCTCACCGCAGTTTGAACATTCGTTTGGGTTTGCTGCAACCAATGCGTCATGTGCGCGACGATTGTTGCGGCGGGATTTCGATACTTTATTCTGTTGGACGGCCATGGTCTCAACCTCAATCTAATGCGGGACCGCAGTCCCATGTTTCCATCTTTTGTACTGCGCCGCATATATCGGAATACGGGCCAAGTACAACCTAATTTCGCAAGAAGTCGAGAAAATAGCGATCATTTTTTAATTAGCAAGGGGGGAATTAAGAATTTCCATCCTCTTTTTGCATTTTCTCTTTCAATGCGGCCAGCCCCGCGAACGGTTTTACGTCGTCATCTGTCATGGGCGCCACGCCTTTTTCGGCAAATACAGCCTGATTCAATGATGCATCGGTCGCGCGCGGATAATCGGGCAGCGCCAGCGCCAGTGCTTCGATCATAATGGTCCAAAGGTCGAAATGATGCCCTAATGGTTCCAATGTTTCGTCACCATCCATTTCAACTTCGCCTGCGTCGTCCGCATCTTGCCGAATCTGTGCTTCGGGGATGAAACGGCGGGTGATTGGCGTGTCGATGCGCGTGTTCACAGGCTCAAGCGTGATCACACAGGGTTGTTGTACGGTTGCCCCTAACGTTGCAGATAACAACCATTCACGTTTTCCATGCGCCTGAATTGTGCCTTGGAAACGAAGCTTTTTTAACGATATTAATCCTAAATCGTCACTGATCTGGCGAAGATCTGCCGTGTCGGGTTGAATTTCAAACAAAGTTGGGCGACGTTCGTTTAAATCGGCGACCTTTAGAACATGATCGGTTGGTGTGGGCGCGGACATGCGTTTGATCCTTTCATGCGTGAAAAATTTGGTTTAAAAGCCGAATAATGCCCATTGGCGGCCAAGACAAGAGGATTGGGGAATTCATGAAATCCAGAAAGATTGTTTTATCTTTGGTTTTAGGGTTTGCTTTGATCGGATGTAGCCCGCAAATCCGCAATCATGGATATGTTCCCCCCAAAGAAGATTTGGACAATGTGACCGTGGGCGTCGATACCCGCGACAGCATTAACGAAACATTGGGCGCGCCGACAACATCGGGGGCCATTCAGGACGGTAATTATTATTACGTGCGATCGACATTCAAGCAAATCGGTATTTTCAAGCCTGAAGAAGTTAATCGTGAATTGATTGCCATCACCTTTGACGACAACGGGGTTGTGCAAAACATCGAACGCTTTGGTTTGGAAAATGGCGAAGTCGTGATTCTGGATTATCGTGTAACCGAAACATCGACGCCTGATTTAGGATTTATTCGACGTTTGATATCCACGATTGGTGGACCTTCAGCCAGCCAATTTATTCGGTGATCAGCCATTTGTCACAGTTGTGGTATACTGGGTATCATGAGAGGCGTGTGATTTCTTTGGGTTTGGGGTTGTCAGATGAAAGACATATCACACGGGCGATACCATGCCCGTTTTGCACAGTGTGACACCGACATTCTTGATGCCCAAAACTTACGACATCGTGCGTTTGGATTGACCTCGCCCAGCGGGCGTGACCAAGATGATTTTGATAAAATATGCCAACATGTGTTGATTCACGACACCAACCAGCAACGCTTGGTCTGTTGTTTTCGGATTTTGCTTTTGGATCACGGTGCACAAATAGATACCAGTTATTCAGCACAATATTATAATCTAACGGCGCTGCATAAATTTTCCGGAAAATTGGCGGAAATTGGACGGTTTTGTATGGATCCCACCATCCATGATCCTGATGTTCTTCGGGTGGCTTGGGCATTTTTGACAACCTATGTAGATGATCATGCCATCGCCATGCTGTTTGGGTGCACGTCGTTTCACGGTCTGGAAACTGGCCCATATTTTGATACCTTTGCGTTATTGCGTGATCGATATATTGCGCCAAACACGTGGGCGCCGCAGGTAAAATCACCCGATGTGTTCAAATTTGCCGCCCGATTGCGGCGCAAACCGGACATGGCGCGCGCGTTAAAGGGGATGCCACCATTGTTGCGAACCTATCTTATGATGGGTGGCTGGGTCAGTGATCATGCTGTGATCGATGCTGAAATGGCGACGCTTCATGTGTTCACAGGCGTTGAAATCACAACAATTCCGCCAGCACGAAAACGGCTTTTGCGCGCGCTGGCTTGACGTTTCGTGTGCCGCGGCGTAGCTCGTCGCCTATGGCACAGATACCTTTATTACAATTAAATCAAATCTCGCTCACTTTTGGGGGCGCCCCCGTTTTTGATGGGCTGGACTTGGTCGCCCAAACCGGGGATCGTTTGGCATTGGTCGGGCGCAATGGATCGGGAAAGTCCACTTTGATGAAAGTCATGGCGGGCCTTGTCGAATCTGATCGCGGAACGCGCGTTGTCCCGGCAGGGGTTAGCGTTGGCTATATGGAGCAAGACCCAACCATGGATGGGTTTGCAACACTTGGCGATTACGCGTCATCCGCGTTAGAGCCGGGGGAATTATACCGCGTAGAACGCGCATCTGAGGGATTGAAATTTGATCCTGATCGGCCTGTGTCCACCGCGTCCGGGGGGGAACGTCGTCGGGCGGCCTTGGCAAAATTAATGGCCGAAGCACCTGAATTGATGTTGTTGGACGAACCCACGAACCATTTGGACATCGAAGCCATTGCGTGGCTGGAATCGGAATTGAAATCGACACGCGCCGGGTATGTCATCATTAGCCACGACCGCGCGTTTTTGAACGCCTTAACGCGGGCCACGTTGTGGATTGATCGCGGCACGGTGCGTCGCGCTGACGTTGGTTTTCAAGGATTCGAAGCATGGCGTGACAAGATTTGGGAAGAAGAAGACATCGCGCGGCATAAATTGGACCGCAAAATCAAATCCGAAGCCCGATGGGCGGTGGAAGGCATTTCCGCGCGTCGCAAACGTAACCAGGGCCGCGTGCGCGCCTTGCAGGCATTGCGCCAAGAACGTGCAGATCAGATCAAACGTCAAGGTGCCGCAGCGATGGAATTGGCCGCTGCGCCGAAATCCGGCAAAAAGGTTATTGATGCGAAAGGGTTGACCAAGGCCCTTGACGGTAAGGGCATCGTTTCCAATTTTTCATTGACGGTCCAACGTGGTGACCGTGTGGCCTTTGTCGGACCGAATGGCGTTGGCAAAACAACCGTTTTGAAAATGCTGATGGGCGAGGTCGCGCCCGATGCGGGTTCGGTTGATTTGGGGACAAACCTGTTACCTGCAATTTTTGACCAAAGCCGCGCACAATTGGATCCAAATATGACGTTGTGGGATAGCTTAACCGGCGATCCCACGATGCGCGTATCGAGACAGGCGGATCAAATCATGGTCCGCGGTCAGCCAAAACATGTGGTTGGCTATCTAAAAGATTTCTTATTTGACGAAGCCCAAGCCCGCGCGCCGGTTCGTTCCCTTAGTGGTGGCGAAAAAGCACGTTTGTTATTGGCCAAGATCATGGCGCGTGAAAGCAATCTTTTGGTATTGGACGAACCGACAAACGATTTAGACGTCGAAACGTTGGATTTGTTGCAAGAGCTGTTGGATACCTATGATGGCACCGTGTTGTTGGTAAGCCATGATCGCGATTTTTTGGATCGCGTTGCCGCCACGACCGTCGCGATGGAAGGGGATGGCAAAGCCACCATCTATGCCGGCGGGTGGAGCGATTATCAAGCGCAACGCAAACCCGCCGATACAGGCGCGCAAAAGGCTTCTGAAAAGGCATCGGTCAAAAAAGCGAAGGCGGATGATCAGGTGGCTGCGAAGGCAAAGGACATCGGGTTAAGTCACACCGAAAAGCATCGTTTGGAAAAGTTGCCCGCCATCATTGAACGGTTGGAAGCGGAGATTGCCAAACTAGAAGAATTTATGTCCGACCCTGATCTTTACACCCGCGAGCCTTTGAAATTTCAAAAGGCAACCGATGCATTGGTCGAACGACAAGCGGCCTTGTCGGCGGCCGAAGAAGAATGGTTGATGTTGGAAGAAAAATCGGCCGGCTAGGCTTGCGTGTAATCGTGGATGGGTTGTGACCAATTCAAGGGCGATGCCCGCATCCAGTGGGACGCTTTGCACTGTTGAGGGTATTTTGAAAAAGAAAAAGCGCCGATGGGGATCGGCGCTTTTTTGTTTAGATGGTGCATATTTTAGCTATTCATGTCGTAGGCGCGTTCGCCGTGGACCATAAGGTCAAGGCCATTCGTTTCGGTTTCTGCATCTACGCGCATCGGTGTGATCAGGCCAACCACTTTGATCAAGACAATTGTCACAACCGCAGTGAAAACCCCGACGATCGCCAAAGCACCCAATTGGGCCGTCCATGTGCCCGCCCCAAAGAGGGCGATCATGGTGGTCCCAAAGATGCCACCGACACCGTGCACAGCAAACACATCCAATGTGTCGTCAATGCGCAACTTGTTGCGGACAAAATTTACGACTTCTTGGCACAGCACGCCGGCAATCGCGCCAATAATCATCGCTTCGATTGGGCCGACAAAGCCAGAGGCAGGCGTAATGGATGCCAGACCTGCAATCGTACCAGTGACGGTGCCAACCAATGAGGCTTTGCCGTATTTGATTTTTTCCCACATTGCCCAGCTCAACGATGCCATCGCAGCCGAAATATGGGTCACGGTCAATGCCATCGCTGCACCGCCGTCGGCCGCCAATTGTGAACCGCCGTTAAAGCCAAACCAGCCGACCCAAAGCATTGATGCACCGATCATGACATAACCTGGGTTGTGTGGGGGTGTGTTGCGGTTTTTGCGCGGGCCAAGGAAGACGGCAATTAACAAGGCTCCTAGGCCGGCGGTTTCGTGTACAACAATACCGCCCGCAAAATCCTTTGTGCCAATCTCGCCGAAAATTCCGCCATCTGCCATCATGCCACCGCCCCAGATCCAATGGACAACTGGCGCATAGCACAACAACATCCAAAGACCTGAAAAGACCAAAACAAAGCCAAAGCCCACACGTTCAACATAGGCACCAACGATCAACGCGGGTGTAATGATTGCAAAGGTCATTTGAAAGGCAAAGAATAAAACCTCTGGTAAGGTGCCCGAGAGGCTATCGCTATCGACACCCATTAAGAAGGATTTGCCTAAACCACCCCAAAGGCCGCTTTCGGCGGGTCCAAAAGCGATGGTATAACCAAAGGCCAACCAAAGAATGCTCATTAAACATGCAATCGCATAGCATTGCATGAAGACGCTTAATACGTTGCGCGCACGCACTAGGCCACCATAGAAAAGGGCAAGGCCAGGTAACGTCATGAACAGCACAAGAGCTGTTGCAACGATGATCCAAGCTGTATCGGCTCCGTTCATTTTTTCATCCTTTTTGGTTTACTTGACCCCGTGGATAGTGAATTTGCGCAAAAAACAAAGCACTTGCCGCCTAAAGCAGCAGATTAATATTTCGATACGGGATTTTTGATTAAAAAATAGGCAAATATTGGTGTGGGTGATTATTTATTGCGCAACTTGCGTGTGTTCCAATCGCGCACGCAGCAACGACAGCGCATGATCACGTGCCGCCTGGCGAACGCGATCGCGACCTAATGCACCAAATTCAATGGTCTGTGTGGTGACTATATTGCCATTTTGTGCAACTGCGAAACAGACGCGCCCTTCGGGTTTGAAGTCGGAGCCGCTAGGGCCGGCAATACCCGTGATTGCAACGCTTAGAGACGCATTGGAATGCGCTAATGCGCCAAGCGCCATTTCTTGGGCGACCTGTTCAGAAACCGCGCCATGTTGGTCCAAAGAATTGGCTTGAACGTCTAATAATTCCATTTTGGCGGCATTGGTATAGGTGACAAATCCGCGGTCGAAAATTGCCGATGATCCGGCAATATCCGTCAACGCGGCCGATACCATGCCCCCGGTACAGCTTTCTGCGGTCGCGATTGTGATGCCTTGTGTATGTGCAAGTTCCAAAATCGTCCGTGCCGTCATGGCATTAAAAACCCATGCGCCAATGCGGCAAAGGCAGTGACAACAAACGCGGCAAAGACACCCGCAATCACATCGTCCAACATAACGCCAAGCGCGTCACCGCGGCGGTCGGCCCATCCGATGGGGCCAAATTTCGTAATGTCAAAAAACCGAAATCCAATAAAGGCGGTGACCCAGCCGGGCCACAATGCGGTGATGTCTACACCCGTTCCTGCCGCGCCGATGACGATTGGGGCAAGTGCAATCCATTGTCCAACGACTTCGTCGATGACGATTTCCGATGGGTCATGGTCATCTTTGCCATCGGTTTCAATTTTGGTGGCCCACCATCCGACAAAAAAGACGACGATGGTGGCGATAGCAAACCCATAGACGCCGATTGTCTGATAGATGACCCATGCAAAAGGCAATGCCGCCAATGATCCCCATGTTCCGGGGGCAGGGCGCAATAGTCCTGCGCCAAAGAACGTTGCGATAAGATGTGTCATGGCTTGATCAGCGCCGCGGTTGCGATGGCGGCGATCCCTTCTTTGCGGCCGGTAAAGCCCAATTGTTCGGATGTGGTGGCTTTGACGCTAATGCGGGATGCATCTATTCCCAAAATGCGGGCAATTTCGGTTTGCATCGCGGCCGCATGTGGACCAATTTTTGGTGCTTCGCATATGATTGTGCAATCAACGTTTGATATTGTGAACCCAAGGGATTGGGCCAAATCGCCTGCGTGCTTTAGGAAAATTTCGCTTGCGGCGCCTTTCCATTGGGGATCTGACGGCGGAAAGTGACGGCCAATGTCGCCCTGCGCGAGGCCGCCGTACACAGCATCAGTAATTGCATGCATGGCAACATCTGCGTCCGAATGACCTTTCAATTGCGCATCATGCGGAATGTGAACGCCACATAAGACCACGTGATTTCCTGGTTCAAAAGCGTGAACGTCATATCCGTTGCCTAATCGAATATCCATTATTTGCGTGTCCTCAATATGTCTTCAACCCGTGCAAAATCGTCGGGCGTGGTTATTTTGATATTTGTTTCGCATCCTTGGGTGATCGCAACCCTTAAATTGGCGCGACGGGCGATTTCGACATCGTCCGCCGCGGGCGCGGTGTTTTTTGAATGCGCGTCTAGGATTTTGGCATAATGAAATCCCTGTGGGGTTTGGGCGCGGAATAGATTTGTCCGGTCCTGTGTGCCGACAACCACGTTATGTGCGCCAATCCAAAGGGCATCCGTGACCGCAATCGCCGGGGCCGCGCCGTCGTTGGTTGCTAAACCCGCAATGACGCCATCGATTACATCATGGGTCACGCTGGCGCGGGCTGCGTCGTGAATTAGAACGTAATCGGGGGCAGATTGCGCCAGTGCCATCAATCCTGATTTGACGGACTGATCGCGCGTATCTCCCCCTTGTGCAATTGTAAGCCCAGGGTCGTCCAGGCGTGTCATATCGTCGGGATGTAAGACAACCGCAATGTGTGTGATGCGGCCATGGGTTTGAAATGCTTGTATCGTCCAATCAATGACACGCTTGTGTAAAAGCGTTTGCCATTGTTTTGGGATCGAACTGCCCGCGCGGGTGCCGCGGCCTGCCGCAACAATCAGGGCTGCGATGCGCATCTTTTGTTTGCCTCCACACTGGTCTCCAGTGCCTTGTCTAGCGAGGCCGGGATTAAATAACAACCATCTTCATTGAAGATGTTAATGATTAAAAATTGTGCAGACATTGTGGTTTGGTTAAAAAATCATCGATAATTACTTGCAAACCATAGGTGGTGCGGCGTAACGAAAAACAAAAAGGTGAAATTTTGCAAATCGACTTGGGATCAGTGACCTTGGCTCCGCCTGTTTTCCTTGCGCCGTTGGCGGGGATAACGGATTTGCCGTTTCGCGATACCGTATCGCGATTTGGTGCGGGTTTAGTGGTCAGCGAAATGATTGCATCCCAAGACATGGTCAATGCGCGTCCCATTGCGCGGGACAAAGCCGAATTGGGCATTGGTCGCGACAACACGTCGGTACAAATTGCGGGGCGTGATCCCCATTGGATGGCCGAAGCGGCAAAATTGATTGCCAGCCAAGGCGCCGCGGTGATTGATATCAACATGGGGTGCCCTGCGAAAAAAGTGGTTAGCGGGTATTCGGGGTCTGCGTTGATGAAAGATCTGGATCATGCATTAACCTTAATTGACGCGGTGGTGGCCGCCGTTGATGTACCCGTGACGTTGAAAACCCGTTTGGGTTGGGATGACAATTTGCGCAATGCACCCAGCCTTGCACAACGTGCACAAGACGCCGGGGTCAGAATGATAACGATCCACGGGCGTACACGATGCCAATTCTATAAAGGGCATGCAGATTGGTCCGCGATTGCCGGCGTTACATCAGCTGTGACTATCCCTGTCGTGGCAAATGGTGATATCGTGTCTGTTGCCGATGCACATCAAGCCCTGGATCAATCCGGTGCTCAGGGTGTGATGGTGGGGCGTGGTGCGCAGGGGCGTCCGTGGATTTTGGCCGAGATTGCGCATCATGTTTTTGGCGCACAGAAACCGACAATTCCTATTGGTAAGGATTTGGTGGATCTTGTTGCGGATCATTACGATCGCATGTTGGGTTTTTACGGAACCGATTTGGGGCTGCGCGTGGCGCGAAAACATCTGGGGTGGTATCTGGACGATGCTAATGCGCCCCGCGATATGCGAAACACCATCCTGACTGCAACGAGAACTCAGACCGTTTTTGACCTGTTACCAGACGCATTGATCCAGAAAGAAGCGGCATGACTGAAACAATCCTGAGTAACATTTGGACGTCAATTCCTGTGCCCGCTATTTTGTTGGACGCGGATGATTTGATTTGTGAAATCAACCCTGCCGCGGAAGGGTTTTTGAACGCGTCAAATAAATCGATCAAAGGGGTGCCGTTGTTTGATCGTGTTATGGTCGATGCGCCCTTGGAAGAAAGTTATCATCGCGCCAAAACACTGCGCACGCCATTGTTTGTGAATGATGTCGATGTGGGGACGGGGGATCGCGCGCCGTTACAATGCAATTTAAAATTTGCCCCCGTTGTTGGAACCAACGATCATATCATTTTGTTAATTGCACCGCGTGAATTGGCGGGGCGCATGACGCAGACACAAACGGTTAAGTCGGCCGCCAAATCCGCAATTGGTATGGCGGAAATGTTGGCACATGAAATCAAGAACCCATTGGCGGGGATAACAGGTGCAGCACAATTGTTATCCATGGGACTGGACCCGAATGATTTGGAATTGACCGATCTGATCGTTGAGGAAACCCGCCGCATCGTCAAATTGCTAGAGCAGGTTGAACAATTTGGCAATTTGCGTGAACCTGTGCGCACCGAGGTGAACATTCACGACATTCTTGACCGAACCCGCCGCTCGGCGTTGTTAGGGTTTGGCGCACATATGACCATTATCGAAGATTACGATCCGTCTTTGCCGCCGGCACATGGGGACGCAGATCAATTATTGCAGGTTTTGATGAACCTTGTGAAAAATGCGTCGGAAGCGGCGCCTCTGGGCGGAACAATCCGGCTTAGGACCTTTTACGAACACTCGTTTCGTTTACGCCGCTCTGATGGGTCGGGCCAGGCGTTGCCCCTGCAAATTGAAATCATCGATGACGGTCCAGGATTGCCCGAAGAAATCAAAAATGATGTCTTTGATCCCTTTGTGTCAGGCCGCGAAAATGGCACTGGTTTAGGGTTGGCGTTGGCGTCGAAAATTATTTCGGATCACGATGGTTGGATTTCGGTCAATTCGGTTCCGGGCAAAACAGTATTTCGTATTTCATTGCCACTTATGCCGCGTGAAAAAGCAAAGAGAGGATAAAACATGGATGGCACCGTTCTTGTCGCTGATGACGATCGTACAATTCGCACCGTCCTGACCCAAGCGTTGACACGCGCGGGGTGTCGTGTGCATGCCACATCTAGTTTGACAACGCTCATGCGCTGGGCCGCCGAAGGCAAAGGGGATGCCGTTATCACCGATGTCATGATGCCTGATGGCAACGGGTTAGAGATGTTGCCAAAAATTCAACAAGAACGGCCGCATTTGCCAGTGATCGTGATTTCGGCGCAAAATACGATAATGACTGCCATTCAAGCCGCCGAAGTGAACGCGTTTGATTATTTGCCAAAACCGTTCGATTTGCCCGATTTGATGAAGCGTGTAGCCAAAGCATTAGAACATCGCAGAGCCGCGCCGCGTGCGCGTGATACGGGCAATTTGGATGCGGGCGATGACACCGACGCCATGCCTTTGGTCGGAAAAACACCTGTGATGCAGGGATTATACCGCGTTGTGGCCCGCGTAATGAATGCTGATTTGCCGGTGTTGATTTCCGGCGAAAGCGGCAGCGGCAAAAGTTTGATCGCGCGCATGTTGCATGATTTTTCGGATCGTCGAAATTTACCGTTTGTGACCGTGATCGCCAGCGACATGATTGAATTGGATGGACCTGCGAAGATCTTGGCGCGCGCCAAAGGCGGTACGATCCTTTTTGAAGAGATTTCAGATTTTTCAATGGAAACACAGGCGCGCATTGTGCGCATGATGGATAATCCGGGGGATTATTCCCCCCGTTTTATCGCAACCTTACAAGGGCGCTTATCATCCGCCGTCGAACAAGGGCGCGTTCGATCTGACGCCTATTACCGCTTGGGCGGGGCAACCATCGATGTGCCCGCATTGCGCGAACGGGTTGATGATATTGCATTGCTGGCGCAAAGTTTTCTAACGCGGTTAGAACGCGATGGGGGCGGGACACGCCGTTTTGGCGATGCTGCGATGGGGTTGATGCGAAAATACAGCTGGCCCGGAAACGTACGGCAATTAGAAAACGTTGTGAAACGTTTGGGTTTGACCGCGCGCGAAGTCGAAATTTCATTGACCGAGGTCGAACATGCGCTGGGCAGTCAACCCGAAATGCGCGACGTGATGCAATCGATTGGTACCGAAAATCTAAGCGCAGACGTCGAACGCCATTTACGACGGTATTTTGATCTGCATGGTGCCGATTTACCACCACCTGGCTTGTATGATCGCGTTTTGCATGAAATCGAAGGCCCGTTGATTGATCTTGCCTTAGAAGCAACAGCAGGAAATCAGGCCAAATGTGCCGATCTTTTGGGAATTAATCGCAATACTTTGCGCAAAAAAATTAACGCGCTTGACATTAAGGTAACACGTCGCCGAAAACTGATGTAATCAGGCAACATCTTATATCGCCACTGGCGGCAAGATCCTGATTTGGTTAGGACAATATAGGCGGCAACGTGGGCGCAGACGCAAGGCGACGGGTACAGTGGGGTAAAATCCTACAAATGCGCCGTCAAAGACGGATACAATCGATTTTTACCTTTGGGTTGGTCCTTTTAGGGCCTGTTTTGGCATTGGCAACCTATTTAGTGTTGGGCCCATTGGACCAAGGATCGCGCGCAACCAGTCTAAGATTGGTTTTGATGTGCGACTTTATCTATGTCCTGTTGATTATTGGTGTTGTGGTCCAACGCATCTTTAACGTGATTTCACAACGGCGCGAAAAATCATCTGGGTCACGGTTGCACCTACGGTTGACGGGTGTTTTTACCATCATGGCTTTGGTTCCAACGATAACAGTTGCTGTTTTCGCAACCGTTTCAATCAACATGGGATTTGAAGCGTGGTTTTCCGATCGGGTTCAAAATGTGATCGGGGCGTCATTGTCCGCGGCGCAGGCGTATGAAACCGAACAGAAAACCGCATTGCGCCAGGATGCCTTGACCCTGTCGGATCATTTGGTTGATGTGAAAATCCGTGACGGTCTTTACGAACCCGCCAACATTCGCAACGCATTGGATTCGGGGCAACGTTTGATCCAGCGCGGGTTAAGCAAAGCATTCATCTTGAATTCTTCGGGTGATTTATTGGTGCGCGGGTATCGATCCTATTTGTTCGATTTGAAAAAACCCAGTATAGAAGAATTGAAAGACGCGATACAAAATGTTGTTTTCATTAGCGATTATGAAAACGATGAACTTCGCGCGCTTGCCTATTTACCCGGGTTTTCGGATCATTACCTTTACATCACGCGCCAAGTGAACGGGAAATTATTGACCCTTTTGGATGAAACACAGCAAACGGCGCAGCTATATCAGCAACTTGAAAGTGACCGTGGTCAGCTCTTGTTTAACTTTGGTCTTCTCTATTTGGCGTTTGCCGTTTTGTTGATCATGTCGTCGGTGTTATTGGCGCTTTGGTTTGCGGAACGTTTGTCGCGTCCGATCGGTCGCTTGGCGGGTGCCGCGCAGCGCGTTGGGGAAGGGGAATTGGATACCCAAGTGGTTGAAGAAGAAGGCGACGATGAAATTGCCCAGCTGTCAATTTATTTTAACCAAATGACACGCCAGCTTAAACACCAACGCGAAACGCTTTTGGAAAACACAGCGCAAATCGAAGAACGCCGTCGTTTGTTTGATTCTGTTCTAAGCTCGGTGACATCGGGTGTGATTGGTTTGGACGCTATGGGGCATGTTTCGTTTGTGAATACGTCAGCCGAACGGTTATTAGGGTTTCGCGAAAACGACAAAGCGCACGCGAATATTGAGTACGCGGTTCCGGAATTTTCCTCCTTGTTTCAACGCCTGAAAGAAGGTGGATTGGACAACGTACAGGACGAAGTAAAAGTTATCCGTGGGGGGCGCTTGGAAAATCTATTGGTGCGGATGTCGCCACGGCGCAGTTCGGCATCTGGTTTGTTGGGCTATGTTGTAGCCTTTGATTATGTGACGGATTTGGTTTCAGCGCAACGATCCGCCGCGTGGGGCGACGTTGCGCGCCGGATCGCCCATGAAATCAAAAACCCCTTGACCCCAATCCAGCTGTCCGCAGAACGGATAAAACGAAAATTTGCGCCGAAATTGGTCGACGACAGCGATGCATTGGAACAAATGACGTCTGTCATCATTCGCCAAACGAACGATTTGCGACGGATTGTTGACGAATTTTCCAAATTCGCCCGAATGCCTGAACCCGAAAAGCGTCAAGAAGATATTATCGCCCTGGTCAAATCGGCCGTTACATTACAAGAGGCAGGACAACCGACCGTTACCTTTGTGACGGATTTACCCAGCGCGACGGTTGAAACCAGCATTGATGCCACAATGATCACACAGGCATTGACCAACCTGATCAAAAACGCCGGCGAATCGATCGAGGCGCGGTTAGAAAAAGGGATTGATCCAAACGTTAAAGGCGAAATACGCATCGAAATGTCACAATCGGACGAAAAGGTACACATCATCATTTCCGACAACGGCGTTGGGCTGCCGCAAGATCGTGCACGTTTATTTGAACCTTATGTCACCACACGTGACAAAGGCACAGGGTTAGGATTGCCGATCGTTAAAAAGATTATCGAAGAACATGGCGGTGCCTTGCGCCTTGAAGATGCGGTGTTATTTGAAAACGCAACACGCGCAGGGGCCTGTGCGATTATTGAATTACCTAAAACGCGCAAGCGCGATTTTGAAAATGAAGCCAATGGGGATGGCGCGACACATGACTGATATTTTAATTGTTGATGATGAACGGGATATTCGGGAACTGATCTCGGATATTTTGATTGATGAAGGCTTTACAACCCGTCTTGCGGGCACATCGGATGAGGCAATGAAGAAAATCACAGACCAACCACCGGGTTTGTTGATTTTGGATATTTGGCTAAAAGACAGCGACATGGATGGGATCGACATCCTTAAAAAGGTCAAAGTGGACTTTCCCCAAGTCCCAGTTGTCATAATTTCCGGGCATGGCAATATTGAAATTGCGGTGGCGGCCATAAAACAAGGGGCGTATGATTTTATCGAAAAGCCCTTTAACATCGACCAGCTTTTGGTTGTCATTCGTCGCGCGATGGAAACGTCGCGGTTGCGGCGCGAAAATATTGCGCTCAAGCGTAAGGACACGCCTGCGGCCGACATGTTGGGGCAATGTTCGGCGTTTCGAAATTTCACCGCACAACTTGATAAAGTTACGAAATCAAATGGGCGCGTTATGTTACGCGGCGCGTCTGGTGCGGGTAAAGAAATGGCCGCACGTTATATCCATGCGCATTCTGACCGTGCAACGGGGCCCTTTGTTGTCGTGAACTGCGCAAATATTGACCCCGATCATATGGAAGACGTTTTGTTCGGTCGCCAAAGTGGCGACGCGACGGTCACGGTCGGTTTATTGGAACAGGCAAATGGTGGGTTCATTTATTTTGATGAAGTTGCCGATATGCCGTTGGGCACGCAATCCAAAATACTACGGTTTTTGGTCGATCAAAAATTCCAACGTGTTGGTGGCGCAGAGAGTGTTAAGGTTGATTTGCGCGTCATTTCATCCACAAGCCGCGATTTGTTGTCCGAAATTGACGCAAGAACATTCCGCGAAGAATTGTATCACCGCCTAAACGTTGTTCCAATTTCGGTGCCAACGCTTGAAGAGAGGCGGGAAGATATTCCCCTTTTGGCCGAACATTTTATTGCCCATTTCCATAGCACACAAGGTTTGACCAATCGCACCTTAAGCGACGAAGCGGCAGCGTTGTTGCAAACCTTGGCATGGCCCGGAAATGTGCGGCAACTTAAGAATATTATCGAACATGTTTTGATCCTGTCCGATGGGCAAGGGCCAATTTCACCCGATGATATTCCCACCGAAACCGCACGAGGCGGCGACGCGGGGACCGCGGGTAATGTTTCGGCAAACTGGGCGACCATGCCGCTGCGCGAAGCGCGAGAAGCATTTGAACGCGAATATCTTTTGACCCAGATTAACCGTTTTGGCGGTAATATTTCCAAAACCGCGACCTTTGTGGGCATGGAACGTAGCGCGCTTCACCGCAAATTAAAGTCTCTGGGCGTGTCATCGGGGGGTAACTTGGGATCTGATACAGAAGGCGAGAATGGTGATTGACCCGTTCTTCGCAATCTGACATGCAACACACAACAGTTTGAAGACATAGAAAGGATCGCAGATGAAGGTTATTATTTGCGGTGCAGGACAAGTAGGATGGCAAATCGCGCGGCATTTGTCAGGTGAACGAAACGATGTAACCGTCGTTGATAGCAACCCTGATTTGGTTCGACGCGCAACGGAAACATTGGACGTTGGTGGCATTTGTGGCTTTGCGTCCTATCCAGACGTGTTGCAAAGCGCGGGTGCGCGTGACGCCGACATGATCATCGCCGCCACCCATTCGGACGAAGTAAACATGGTCACCTGTCAGGTGGCGCATTCTGTGTTTGAAGTTCCCCGTAAAATTGCGCGATTGCGGTCACAATCCTATCTTGATGCGATTTATACGGATTTGTTTCGCCGCAATCACATGCCGATTGATGTCGTCATTAGCCCCGAACGCGAAGTGGCCGAAGCCGCATTGAAACGATTGGCCGCACCTACCGCGTTTGATTCCGAATTATTCTTGGACGGGAATGCCCATCTTTTGGGGTTGCGTTTGGATGAAAATTGCCCGGTCATAAATACGCCTTTGCGCCAACTGACCGATTTGTTTTCGACCTTGCGCACGATCGTCGTGGGGGTACGTCGCAAAGGTGCGTTGTTTGCCCCAGAAGCGGGCGATCAATTATTTGCGGGCGATGAATGTTATGTCATGTGCCATTGCGATGACGTAATGCGTACATCGGAAATTTTTGGCAAACCTTACGCGAAACAAGAACGGCTTGTTATTGTGGGCGGTGGGAATGTTGGTTTGCGGGTTGCACAGACATTGGAATCCGACCGCCGCCGTTTACGCATGAAGGTTATCGAAAAAAATCGCAAGGTTGCTGAACGTGCTGCGGATGCGTTGGAACGCACAATCGTTTTAAATGGGGATGGGTTGGATTCAAACCTTTTGAACGAAGCAAACATTAGCCGGTCAGACGCAATTTTGGTTGTCACGGACGACGATAAAACCAACATGTTGGCGGCTGTGCGTGCCAAAGCACAAGGATGCGGGATGGCGATCGCGTTGATCAACGACCCGACAATGGTTCCTTTGATGGAACCTTTGGGGATTGATGCCTATATCAACCCGCGTGCCACGACCGTCAGTTCGATTTTACGCCACATTCGCCATGGACGCGTTCGCGATGTGTATTCCATTGGTGATGCCGAAGCCGAAATCATCGAAGCCGAAGTAATGAACACATCTCCCATTGCGGGCCAACGTATTCGTGACATCGCCTTTCCCGAAGGAGTTTTGATCGGTGGCGTTTTGAAAAACGGCGAAATGGTCAAACCAAAAGGGGAATTGCGCATAGAAGACGGCGATGTCATCGCCTTGTTCACTTTGACCAAAGATGTGCCTGAGGTCGAACGCTTGTTACAAGTATCGATTGACTTTTTCTAATGTCCCGGGCCTTTGCAAAACTGCCGTTTCTGCTAAAGCTGCTTAGCTTAGGCGCTTTGTCGATGTGGGCACCTGCGGTTTTTGCGCTGGTCAACGAAGAGCACTTTCAAGCACGCATGTTTTTTTACACGGGCGTATTTGGATTGTTCTTGGTGTCAATGGTTGCTTTGGCCACTGCAAACCGCACCCTAAACGAAAGCGGATTTCAGCAGGTCATCCATATCGGTGCATCTTTGGTGATATTGCCGTTCTTTTTGGCAATCCCGATGTATGAAGTAATTGGCAATACGGCGTTTTTGAACGCCTATCTCGATATCGCAGGGGCCTATACGACAACAGGTTTACGGGTGTTTGATCCCACGCGTTTGCCGGAAACTCTTCATCTGTGGCGGGCATTTGTTGCATGGCAAGGCGGCGCATTGATGTGGGTGGTCGCAGCGGCGGTTTTGGCGCCTTTGAATTTGGGTGGCTTCGAAGTTTCCGGCGGTGGCACCGGCCCGCGGGTTGGATCGTCGCATAGTTTGAACTTTGCGGACCGCCAACGTTTGTTGGCGCGCGCCGCGCAATCGTTGTTACCGGCCTATTTTGGGTTCACGGTGTCATTGTGGTTGATTCTGACCGTTCTAGGCAGCCCATCTTTAGATGCGCTTATTCATGCGATGTCGGTTATGTCGACGTCTGGCATCAGTGGTCAAGAAGACTTTGTCAGCGCGCAATCGGGTTTAGTCGGTGAATTTTTTGTGTTTTGTTTCTTTGCCTTTGCATTGACACGTATCGCCTTTTCCCAAGAACGCATGACCGTTTATAAAACAAGCCTTTGGCGTGATCCCGAATTTCGATTGGCTTTGTTTTTGGTGTTTATGCTGTCTGCTGCACTTTTTGCCCGTCATTGGTGGTCTGCGTTCGGCGATGAAATTGATACGACCTGGGCGATCGCACTAAAAGCGTTGTGGGGCGGCATTTTTACCGTTGCGTCTTTTCTGACAACGACTGGTTTTGTTTCAGAATTTTGGCACGATGCGCAATCTTGGTCAGGGTTGGAAACACCCGGGTTTTTGTTCATGGGACTTGCGTTAATTGGTGGTGGCGTTGCGACCACAGCGGGGGGCGTGAAATTGTTGCGTGTTTATTCGCTCTATTTATCGATTTTGCGGGAATTGGATCGAATGGAACACCCGTCATCCGTTGGGCAATCGCGAAATTTTTTTCGGGCTGATTTGCGGGCAGGGGCCTTTATTGCGTGGGTGTTTTTCATGCTGTTTGTGGTTGCGATTGCCGTGTTTACCATGATTTTTGCTTGGCTTGGATTGGATTTTGAACATGCGATTGTAATGGCCATTTCAACCTTGACCACCACAGGTCCAATTTTGGATTTTGCAGGATTGGGTGATTTTGGTGTTATTGCTATGTCTGGGGCGTTAAAATTATTTATGGTTTTGGCCATGATTTGTGGGCGTTTAGAGATATTGGTGGTGCTGGCATTGATGGCGCCTTCGGCGTGGCGAAGATAATTTTTATGGTTTCCACGCAGAATTAGTTGTCAATTCTCATTTTCGCTGATAGCCTGCACACATCCCAGGTGGCTAACAAAAACAATAAGATAAGGGAAAAACCCATGGCATCCGACCGTCAAAACCTTCAAGATGCATTTTTGAACCATGTCCGTAAGGCAAAAGTGCCGGTGACGGTATTCTTGATCAATGGTGTAAAGCTTCAAGGTGTTGTAACCTGGTTTGATAATTTCTGTATTCTCCTGCGTCGTGATGGACAATCGCAGTTGGTGTATAAACACGCAATTTCGACAATTATGCCATCGCAACCAATTTCGCTATATGAGGGCGAAGAACCAAGTTGATGGAACATGATCGGCGCTTGACCCGCACATGGGTTTTGCATCCAGATATAAAATCTGACAAAGATCACCGCGCCGCAAAACCAGCCTTAGACGAAGCCGTAGCACTTGCTGCGGCTTTACCTGATTTAGAGGTCATCGGTAAAACGTTGGTCCCTTTGCCTCGCCCACAGCCAGGTCGGTTGTTTGGTTCTGGTAAAGTTGCCGAATTGACCCAAGTTTTCAAAGAAAACGACGTCGAGCTGGTCATGATTGACGGGCCTTTGACACCCGTTCAACAACGCAATCTTGAAAAAGACTGGAACGTGAAAATCCTTGATCGCACCGGTTTGATTTTGGAAATCTTTTCCAATCGCGCCGCGACGCGCGAAGGTGTGTTACAGGTCGAAATGGCCGCGTTGACATATCAACGGACCCGTTTGGTGCGCGCGTGGACCCACCTTGAACGCCAACGCGGCGGGTTGGGGTTTGTTGGTGGACCCGGGGAAACCCAGATCGAAGCAGACCGTCGCGCCATCGACGATCAATTGGTGCGTTTGAAGCGCCAGTTGGAAAAAGTGGTGAAAACCCGCACCTTGCACCGTGCGGCCCGCGCGAAAGTGCCGTATCCAATTGTTGCCTTGGTTGGATATACGAACGCGGGAAAATCAACGATCTTTAACCGTCTGACCGGCGCTGATGTCATGGCCAAGGATATGTTGTTTGCCACCCTGGACCCCACAATGCGTGCGGTTAAGTTGGACAACGGGGTTGAGGTTATTTTGTCTGATACGGTTGGATTTATTTCCGATTTGCCCACCGAATTAGTCGCGGCTTTTCGTGCCACATTGGAAGAAGTTTTGGCTGCAAATCTAATTTTGCATGTTCGTGACATTTCGCATGATGCCACCGAAGAACAGGCCAGGGACGTTTTGACAATCATGGAAAGTCTAGGTGTGTCAAAAGACGTGCCGTTGATCGAAGTGTGGAATAAAATTGACATTTTGGATTACGACGAACGCGCTGCGGTGCAAAATATTTCATCGCGTCAGGCCGAAACCATGCCTGTGTCGGCAATCACAGGGCAGGGAATGGACGCTTTGTTGGATTTGATTGCCCAATCCTTGGGGCAAGATAAGGCGACAACAACGTTGGACATCCCCTTTAGTGATGGCAAACGGCGTGCGTGGCTTTACGCACAAGGTGTGATAGAAAATGAAACGCAAACGGAAACGGGAACGGTTTTCGATGTCTGTTGGACCCCAAAACAGCGCATGCAATTCGAACGGCTTTAATCACATGGCCCGGCGGGCCATGTGTTAATTTACCGGTAAAATCGTTGTGATACCTGTCGCGGCACCCCGTGCCAAATTTGGATCCAAAGACATCTGGATATATTCCCCGCGTCTCCATAATTGTCCAAGATCGTCGTAATGACGCGACAAGAAATGTCCCGATTGACCCGTCGATGAAATAAAGACCGAACTGTTGGGGTCCGAGAAATCATAAACGCCGCGATAGGTGGCCGCGTGGACGTTTAAATAGGGGTTGGGTCCTTTGCCAATCGTGCGCCCACGCATCAACGTATTGTCACCTCCAGACGTATGTTGGCGAATGTTGACAAAGTAATTGATCACAGGAACACGTCCTAACACGGGGTGGTCATGGGTTGCCTGGTGTGCGTCGCCCCATCGCAATGCATTGGGATCGCGATCAAAGTTTTCGCCCAACCAAATCATCGCGTCGTCCAACGCCAATCGAGCGATTTGTTCGCATGTTTCAATCGGTGCACTTTGCAAGACGTCACACCACAGGCCAGATCCATCAATATTGCGGAACACTTTTTCGATGAAAAGAGGCTCTATCTTGGTGAATTTATCGGCAATAGGCCCCAATTCATCGCGGATCAAACGATCTTGGATCGCGCGCATCCACGCCATGTAAATCAATGGTTCTGGCAAATGTTCGTTCATTTCGCCGTTCCAGCTTGCCAATAATTTTAACGCATCTTGGCGTTGGCGTTCGATCGTGCCCTTTGGGGCGGCTTCGCCAGTAAACCAAAGGTTTGCGCCAATCAAAGGCAACAATGATTGTGCGGTAAAGCTTACTGTATCCAGCTGCGCTTCGATAAAGCTTTCGCGCGTGTGGACTTGACGATCTTGCATCAGACGTTCCCAACGTCGAATGCGTTGACTATCGCCCCAAGTATGGGACATGTGATCGGGGAAAGGGGCATCTACAATTTTATTGTTTGTATTGCCCAAAATTCCGCCAATCGGATCGATCACTTCGGGGGTGTCGGAATACGCTTTAACTCCCTGCCAACGATTTTCCGGCACCGCGCCCAACGCCGGCATTCGGCCTTGGGTTTGATGGTTTGGATCGCGGATCGGGAACATACCGATTGATTTCATAGCAATCTTATTTTTGTCCACCAAGGTTAGGTTTTGTGGCGGTGATACATAATATTTGATGGCAGAAATTGCTTCTTCAACCGTTTTCGCTGACATAAGCCCCAGCGCAGATGAAAACGACGGATCATGCGGTTCTAGCGCGGTCCATTGCAACGCAGGCACATGGCCGACGGGGGTGACAGAGGCCAAATCAAATTGTGTTGTCGGCAGAACGGGGCCATTGCGTGTCCAGCGCAATGTGATCGTGATCGGTTCGCTATCTTTAATTGTAATTATCGACGGACGGGTTTCGAAATTTTGCCACCCAGATTCCACGCGGTATTGATCGGGGTTTTCGGGATTGATTTCTTCCATCACCACATCTTGATCATCCAAATAGGATGACGTTAGGCCCCAGCCTAAATTATCTGATCGTCCCACCATAATTGCGGGCACTCCTGGAATGGATCCCCCAATGACGCCCCCTGATATCAATTCAAGATGCGCCAAATACCAAATCGACGGTGCGGTTAACCCAAGATGGGGATCGTTTGCCAAAATTGTTCCACCCGCCGCAGACCGCGATGGCGCGGCCGCAAAGGCGTTTGAGGCCCCCGATAAATCATAAGGTTGCACCGGTGATAACGGTGAAAACGGTGCATTCTGTGCAATCTGAAACGCGGTTCCTTTGAAAAGTGACGCGTATTGGGGCAAATCAATAATCGCGGATCCTGGTGAATTAGGCAACAAATCGTCGATGAGGTCAGGATAGGGAATATGAAGCGATGTCTGCGCACGCAAAACTTCGCTTGCTAGGCTTCCCGACAATTGTAGCGCCATCAATTTCAAAATCGCCAAGGAATCTGCGGGCTGCCACGGCGAAACCGGGGCATCAAATAAAAACATCTCGGGCGCGCCACGTCCCAAAGCGTTTTCGTTGATTTCTGTGATCCGCGCGTTCACCCCGCGGGCGTATGCTTCTAACATCGACAACGAACGCGGATCTTGTGCCGCAACCGAAGATTTGGCCAGGCCGTACAGGTCAAGTCTGCGTAAAAGAATGTCTGTTTCAGCAGTGTCTTTTCCAAAGACTTCCGAAAGCCGCCCTTGCACCGTACGCCGCAGTGTCGACATTTGCCACAAACGGTCTTGGGCATGCGCATAGCCCAATCCGAAATAAACGTCTTCGTCACTATGCGCGAAAATATGCGGCACATTTGCGGTGTCTCGCACGATGTCAATGATGTCATCTGAACCTGATAGGGTGATGGTCTTGTCGTAATCAGGCAAGGATCGAGACGCAAGGTAATAGACCCCAATAACCAATACAACGGCCATCACAATCGCAAAGACCGTAATCCGTACCAACCATCGAAAGACAACCGCCATGTCCAGCCCCTTTAATTTCCCAAAGTGCTTGCATCCTACTTCGCAACAAGACACAAGTATAAAAAACAGATTTAGCGAGGAAATTCGATGGCAAAAGTTGCATTTTTGGGTTTGGGCGTCATGGGATACCCAATGGCGGGCCATTTAAAAGCGGCAGGCCATGATGTGACCGTTTATAATCGCACGGCCGCGAAAGCGGAAAAGTGGGCTGCTGAACATGGCGGAGCGATGGCGTTGACCCCGCGCGAGGCGGCGTCAGGCGCCGATTTTGTGATGGCTTGTGTCGGGAACGATGATGACCTGCGTTCAGTGACATTGGGCACGGATGGCGCCTTTGCTGGTATGGCAAATGGCGCAATTTTTGTTGATCATACGACCGTCTCTGCGCGTGTAACCGATGAATTATACGCCGCGGCGAAAGGCGAAGGTTTATCATTTGTCGATGCCCCGATTTCGGGGGGGCAAGCGGGCGCTGAAAATGGTGTGTTGTCCATCATGTGCGGCGGCGATCAAGCGTCCTATGACGCGGCGGAACCAATTATGGACGCCTATTCCCGGATTTGCCGACGCATTGGTGAAAGCGGCGCTGGCCAAAAAACAAAGATGTGCAATCAAATTGCGATTGCCGGTTTGGTTCAAGGCTTGGCCGAAGCCTTGCATTTTGCCGAAAAAGCCGGGTTGGACGGGGCATCCGTTGTTGAGGTGATTAGTCAAGGCGCCGCTGGCAGTTGGCAAATGTCCAACCGTTACAAAACCATGTTGGCAGATCATTTTGAGCATGGTTTTGCGGTGGATTGGATGCGCAAAGATTTGGGAATCTGTTTGGATGCGGCAGATGAAAACGGTGCGAGCCTGCCGGTCACGGCTTTGGTGGATCAATTCTACAAAGACGTCCAGAAATTGGGCGGGGGTCGTTGGGATACGTCGAGCCTATTCAAGCGCCTACGTGCAATGAATTAATTTTTTTTGGTCAAATGTGTATGGGATCGCATTTGAGCATTGTATTTTCCTTGTTTTTGATCTTAAGGTGAAAGTAAGGCGTATCGCTTACAACGATTTACGCCAAAAAGTTTCGCTGTCCCTCTGATTTGCCAGAAGTTTCTGACGCCGAGGAACAGATTGATTGGACCTTCGGGTCATGAATTCACCCGAACCGCCGAGGCGGAGGGTCAATAAAACGCGGTCAAACAGATGGTTTGATCGTTATGAAGGCAACGCGATGACGCGCACGAGGCAACTAATTGCAAGAGCAGAGGGTCAAAATGGCCCCATCTGCCGCGCGCCTATTATCGCCCCAACACACACACGTATCTCACCTATCGCCCTTTTGGGGCCATGGGTTCGCAGTGCGTGCAAATGGACAACATGGTTAAGAAAATGCTTATCGACGCCACCCACGCCGAGGAAACTCGGGTGGTTGTGGTTGATGGAAACAAGGTCGAGGAATTTGATTTTGAATCCGAAAACAAACGCCAACTGGCAGGAAATATCTATCTAGCAAAAGTTACGCGGGTTGAACCTTCGCTTCAGGCCGCTTTTGTGGATTATGGTGGAAACCGTCACGGGTTCTTGGCGTTCTCGGAAATTCACCCGGATTATTATCAGATCCCCGTTGCGGATCGCGAAGCGCTTATGGCCGAAGAACGCGCCTACGACGAAGAGCAACGCGCCGAGGAAGATCGCGAAGAAAATCCTAAAAAAGGTCGTTCGCGCCGTGGTCGTGGACGCAACCGTTCACGTAATAACCGTCAAAATGCCGATACTGTATCAGCCGTTGAAAGCGATTTGACCGGAATGGAAACCATCGATTTCGACGATGATGCGGAAACGCAATCCATTGCCGAAACCGTTCAAAGCGATGATTTGGTTGTATCTTCTGAAATTATTGACCCAGAAAATACATCCCAAACTGTCGTCGAGGTTGTCGACACCACCGACGTTGATA
>JAYPUL010000015.1:55229-58879 GCA_038134005.1 Paracoccaceae bacterium
ACAGACGATGTGGAAGATGAAATTGAAAGCGTCTCAGACGATGATGACGCGCTAGATTTGCGTCCCAAACGTGCGCCGCGTCCGCGCCGGTATAAAATTCAAGAAGTGATCAAAGTGCGCCAAATCATGTTGGTGCAAGTGGTCAAAGAAGAACGTGGCAACAAAGGCGCGGCCTTGACCACTTACCTTTCATTGGCTGGTCGGTATTGCGTATTGATGCCGAACACGGCACGTGGTGGCGGGATCAGCCGCAAAATTACTAATGCCGTCGATCGCAAAAAGATCAAAGAAATCGCCAATAGTATTGATGTGCCTCAGGGCGCAGGTTTGATTGTGCGCACGGCGGGTGCAAAACGTACCAAAACGGAAATCAAACGCGATTACGAATACCTGCAACGTTTGTGGGAACAAATCCGCGAATTGACGTTGAAATCCATCGCGCCTGCCAAAATCTATGAAGAGGGCGACCTTATCAAACGCTCGATCCGCGATCTTTATAATCGCGACATCGAAGAAGTTTTGGTCGAAGGCGAACGCGGATATCGCAACGCCAAAGATTTCATGAAAATGATCATGCCAAGCCACGCCAAAAACGTGAAGCATTATCAAGATCAATTGCCATTGTTCGCGCGCTATCAGGTCGAAAGTTACCTGTCATCCATATTCAACCCTGTCGTTCAGCTGAAATCAGGGGGTTATTTGGTGATCGGCGTGACCGAAGCTTTGGTCGCGGTTGACGTCAACTCGGGCCGGGCAACCAAAGAAGGGTCTATCGAAGAGACCGCGTTGAAAACCAACCTAGAAGCGGCCGAAGAGGTCGCACGCCAATTGCGTCTGCGCGATTTGGCAGGGTTGATCGTGATCGATTTCATCGACATGGACGAACGCAAAAATAACGCATCCGTCGAAAAACGTCTGAAAGACAAATTGAAAACGGATCGCGCACGTATCCAAGTGGGCCGTATTTCTGGTTTCGGTTTGATGGAAATGTCACGCCAACGCTTGCGCCCTGGCATGATCGAAGCAACGACCCAACCTTGTGCTCATTGCCATGGTACGGGGTTGATCCGGTCGGATGATAACCTTGCGTTGTCGATTCTACGTCAAATCGAAGAAGAAGGCGTGCGGCGCCGGTCGCGTGAAGTGTTGGTGAAATGCCCCGTGGGGATCGCCAACTATATCATGAACCAAAAACGCGATCACGTCACAAACATTGAATTGCGTTATGGTTTGTCTGTCCGCGTCGAAGGCGACCCGATGTTGATCAGCCCTGATTTCTCGCTTGAGAAATTCAAAACGGCGACCCGCATTGTATCTGAAGCTGTAGCGCCAGTTATCAGCGCCGATACAATGTTGATGGATCAAATCGACGAAGATATCGAAGATGATATCGAAGAAGAAGAGGACGTTATCGAAGAGGCTGCGGAAGAAGAACGCAAGCCTAAAAAACGTCGTCGTCGTCGTCGTCGTCGGAAAGGTCAATCAGGCGACGCAGATGGCGCGTCAGATGTATCTGTATCGGATGATAATTCCGATGCGGAAACCCAAGATGACGGCGATAATGTCACTGATCAAGGGCGTGATGACGCTGACGCAACAACAGATGCAGCAGACGCGTCAGACGCGGTTGCCGAGGCAGTCACGGCCAAACCAAAGGCAAAACGTTCCCGTTCACGGAAAAAACCAGCTGTAAAAGCGGACGATGTGCCGTCAACGGATGATGCCGAGGGTGAGGCCGTGGATACGCCCGCAGTTGCATCCGAGGATGCACCAAAGCCAAAGCGCACCCGTGTGCGCAAGCCAAAAGCACAGGCCGCAGTTGACGCGCCAGAGGACATTGTTGACGCGCAAGATGCACCAAAGCCCGTGAAAAAACGTGCGCCTCGCAAAACCAAGGCGAAAGTTGAACAAGAGGTTGTGGAAACCGCACCTGCGGTCGATGTCAGTGTCGCCGACGCGACGCCCGCAGAGCCCGAAGCACCAAAAGCGGAACAAGCGCCAGCTGAGCAACAGGTTGCTCAAACGCCTGCGTCTGACCCAACCTCTGTGCCGCAGCAAAAATCAGACGCTCCGCCCAAGCCAAAGCGCCGCGGTTGGTGGTCCTTAGGTCGATAAGATAAAAACCCGCCTATATGGCGGGTTTTTTGCGCAATGCATTCGGAACCTAGACGCGGGTAGGCAACGTATATTAGGGCTTTGCCCTCGTCTGCGATGCAGAATTCACCCAGGATATTTCAGGACAGAAAATGAAGAGCGACGCAATATGGATCATTTTCTGTCAAAAAATATCCAAATTGCACCAGTGCTTATTTAGCCTGAAGGATGTATTTAGTCACACCATTTTGCAATTGTTCTGATCTAATAAAAAAGTTGCCAGATTGCGCGCAAAAATGCGGCACATCAATTACGGCAACCGGGTCATCCGCAAGTAAATGTATTTCGTCGCCTGATTTGGCGGCATTTAAATGTTTTCGTGCTTTTAGGACGGGAAGCGGGCATAACAACCCGATTGCATCGATTTCATAGACCATGTCATGTCTTTAATCGGTGCCAAGGTTGCTGTCCACATAGTTGTGATGATTGCTTAGGTGACGGCGCGATAAAAATCCCATAAAACACATTTATGTTTGGAATCGATCTTTTTGATGCGGGGGTATTGCCCGCGATGTTCGTCGCGCTTATCGCAGGGCTTATTTCTTTTTTAAGTCCATGTGTGTTGCCAATTGTGCCGCCATATTTGGCATATATGAGTGGTGTCAGCCTTGTTGATTTACAATCGGGCAAGGCGCGAGCGTCTGCTATTTTACCCGCCTTATTTTTTGTTTTGGGATTGTCGAGCGTCTTTTTGATCATGGGGTTCGCCGCGTCGGCGGTGGGGACACTTTTTTTATCGAACCAAGGCATTTTTAATACCGTTGCCGCGATTGTTGTCATGATTTTTGGGGCACATTTCATCGGCATTTATCGGATCGGTTTCTTGGATCAAGAAAAGCGTTTGGATGCAGGTGACCGGGGCGGATCGGCCTTTGGTGCATATGTTTTGGGATTGGCATTTGCCTTTGGATGGACACCGTGCATCGGCCCACAATTGGGCGCGATTTTAAGTTTGGCAGCATCCGAAGGGTCAGTGTCGCGGGGAACTTTGTTGTTGGCTGTTTACGCCATGGGCTTGGGAATTCCGTTTTTATTGGTCGCCGCGTTTTTGTCGCGTTTGGGGGGCGTCTTGGGGTGGATGAAACGCCATTTGGAACAAATCGAAAAAGTGATGGGACTTTTGCTTTGGACGATTGGGTTGTTAATGTTGACGGGCGGGTTTTCTTCGATGTCATTCTGGTTGTTGGAAAAATTTCCATCACTCGGCAGCTTGGGCTAGTCAAATCATAGAATTATAGCGATACTTTGACAAAAAGCGAATGGTGTTTGATTGAGGGATCAAAGAACAGTCAAACGACGGAAGGTATTTTATATACCTGGGTTTGATCCATTTCCCCCTCGGCGATATGGTGAATTATATCGCTCTGAGGCGCAAAAACAGTCCCAGATTAGTGGATATCATATTTCGCAAACACGGTTGCGCATCAAAGATGGGTTTGGTTGGTGCGTTGAGGGAGATATTGACGGGTATCGGTGTCAGACCGATTATGAAGTTT
>JAYPUL010000016.1:0-40186 GCA_038134005.1 Paracoccaceae bacterium
ACCCACGTACATGTTGTGTCGCTGGCGCAGTTTTGAAGGGCAAAATATCGACAAAAGGTTCATCGGCAAAGAATCCTGACAAGTTATCGTAAACCGCCTGTGCATCGCCACGCGCATAAATCGTCGCTTGCATGCCGCGGATCATTGGCACCAAATGGGGGGTGAACGATGCAACAACATCGGTGCCCGCGGCTTTGGACAGTTCTTGGTCTAATTCACCCATGTGACGATGGTGCGCCACGCCATAGGCTTTGAATCCTTCGTTTGCCTCAGAAAACAACATGCCTTCGTTCAACCCGCGCCCTGCACCAGACACGCCAGATTTTGCATCAATTACGATAGGATCAGCCGCAATCACGCCTGCGCGCAGTGATGGGATCAATGGCAACAGCGATGTTGCAACATAACACCCAGTATTTGCGGTAATTTTGGCATTTTTAATCGTGTCGCGATAAATTTCTGGTAGGCCAAAAGCGACACCGGCCTGAATATCCATTGCCGTGTGGTCTAATCCGTACCATTTGCGATAAACGTCGCCGTCGGTCAAACGAAAGTCGGCAGAAAGATCAACGACCTTCACATGATCGGGAAGTGTTTTAACGAACCCATGCGCGACGCCATGGGGCAATGCGCAAAACACCAGGTCGATATTGGAATAATCAATGTCTTCCATTTTCACCAAATCTGGTAGATCAAGATGATGTAGATGTGGAAACACATCAGCCATTTTTTGGCCGGCTTTGCGATCTGCGGCCAACGCGGCGATTGTTAAATCGGGGTGTGACGCACACAAGCGCGCCAATTCTGCACCAGTATAGCCAGAAGCCCCCAAAATCGCGATATTTTTAGTCATTCGTTTATCCTTACCTTACGCTTTTTCAAACGTAATTTGCCGCTTAAGAAATTGTGTAGCACGTGACGATACGCGTGCCGCATCACCTGTTGTTAGCAACTTAGAAACGCTACCCTCTCCAATCATGTTTGGATGGCGCGTTAAATAATCCGCCAAGCTTTCGGCGACGATATTGGCTTGGGAATAGACCTTTACATCCGGGCCCAAAGCGCTTTGGAACGCACTTGCCATCAAAGGGTAATGTGTACATCCCAAAATCGCGGCTTGGGGCTTCGGCATTTTGCGATGTAACGCGTCAACGTGGCTGCGTACAAGCGCTTCGGCAAGGATCATGTCACCATCTTCGATCGCATCGACGACACCACCACAGGCTTGGGCTTCAACGTCCACGCCGATGGCACGAAATGCCAATTCACGTTGAAACGCACGGCTTGCAACGGTTGCAGGGGTTGCAAATAATGCCACATCTCGCACAGCCACTTCGCGCGGAGGCGAATTGTCGCCCCAGTTTCGTTCGGTCAAAGCCTCGATCAAGGGCACAAATACACCCAAAACCCGTTTGTTCGTCGGGATCCAGCTTTCCTGCATCCGACGCAACGCCGCAGCAGAAGCCGTGTTGCAGGCCAAAATCACCAAATCACACCCTTCGTCCCATAGGCGTGACACGGCTTTTGTGGTCAGATTATAAACATCATCGGCATCACGCACACCATAGGGCGCATGCGCGTTATCGCCGTAGTAAACAAAAGGAACATCTGGCAACCGCTGGGTTACCGCATCCAGAACGGTCAACCCGCCCAAACCACTATCAAAAACACCGACTGCCATGGTCGCTTTGCCTTTCTTGGCGTTGTGGGACGCAATTTGAAACACGTCCGTAAATTTACCAAGAATATACGTGTGTCAAAGCAAAGAATCCATAACCTATAGCCCTTAAAAACGTTCCGGCGACAAAAGGCCCCTATTGCGCGGCGTGAGCGAATGATTTTCCTAGACTTAATATCGATTTTCTCAATGTTTCTCGTTTCTTTTCGGCGTTCGTTAATGCATCCATTTTTACCGGACCAAAGCCCCGAATAGACAGAGGCAACGCCAAAAGATCGATCACGTCTTTGCGATTTGCGTCACAAAGATATTTCAATGACACTTCGATGTCTTGAACATATGTACGGATGAGCTGGCGTTCGGCACGACGTTCGGGATGATAGCCAAAGACGTCGAATGGCGTTCCACGCAACGCCCGTAAACGCGCCAAGATGTGAAAACCTCGCAACATTCCCATACCGTAGGTTTTCTTAATTGGGCGTCCATTTGCCCCGATTTTTGACAAAACAGGGGGCGCGAGATGAAACTGTAATTCCCCAACATTATCAAAATGTTCCTTGGCCTTGTTCACAGTCGAAAGATGCAAACGTGCAACTTCATATTCGTCTTTATATGCCAACACCTTATGATAAGATTTCGCCACGATTTCTTTGATTTCAGGATCGGTGATTTGATCCAGCATGCGCAGGTACCGTTTGGCCAAAGCACGACCTTGATAACTCCGCAAATGATCTGCGCGCTGCGCAATTTTTTGTTCCAACGTTTTGGGCAATTCCAAAACACGATCATGGATTTGCGCATTGGCGTCATCTGGATGCAACACAGCCCAACGCCCCAAATCAAACGCACGGATGTTCATATCAACCTGTGCCCCGTTTAGGGTTATTGCCTGAACAATCGCATCACGCGTAATGGGTACATACCCACGCTGCCACGCGGCGCCAAACACCATCATATTGGAATAAATGCTATCCCCCAACATGTCGCGGGCCAAGTTTGACGCATCAAAGAACGCAACACGGTCCTTTAACCGCGCTTCAAGCGATAGGATCAGCTGGTCATGTGGAATTTTGAATTCTGTGTTACGGGTGAAATCCCCCGTAACGATATCATGGTTGTTAACAACTGCGCCTGTGCGTCCGCTGGCGGTCAATCCGATGGTTTTCGCGCCTGCACTCACCACCAAATCGCCACCGATCAAAACATCTGTTTCACCGGTCGCGACGCGTATTGCGCTGATATCATTTGGAGAATTGGCAAGACGGCAATGTATATGTACCGCGCCACCCTTTTGGGCAAGCCCCGCCATTTCCATCATACCAGCACCTTTTCCGTCGATTTGCGCGGCCTGCGCCAAAATTGCACCGATTGTCACAACCCCTGTCCCACCGACACCGGTGATAACAACGTTGTGTGTCTTTCCTTTTGGAATGGTGGGCAATATGGATTCTGGCAACGCAGGGATCACGAAATCACGCGCACCGCGTTTTTTAGGCGTTGCGCCTTTTAATGTAACGAAGGATGGACAAAACCCGTTCAAGCAGGAAAAATCTTTGTTGCACGCCGATTGATCGATCGCGCGCTTGCGCCCAAACTCGGTTTCAACAGGTACCAAGGCAACACAGTTGGATTGCACGCCACAATCGCCACATCCTTCGCATACGTCGGTGTTAATGAAAATGCGTTGATCAGGATCAGGGAATTTGCCACGCTTACGACGGCGACGTTTTTCGGCAGCGCAGGTTTGCACATACAACAACGCTGACACACCGTCGGTTTTAGACAACCGATCTTGAACCGACATTAATTGCGTCCGGTCATGTTTTTCAATGTCGCGCGGGAACTCGTTCAGGTCCAATTCTTCTTTGTCATCATAGACTAAAACGACATTCTTAATGCCCATCGCCAAAAGTTCACGGGCGATGCGCGGTGCACTTAATCCGCCATCATTGCCCTGTCCACCTGTCATTGCAACCGCGTCATTAAATAGGATTTTATATGTAATCGTCGTGTTTGCCGCGACCGCCGCGCGTATGGCTTGAATACCAGAATGGTTATAGGTCCCATCACCGATGTTTTGAAAAACGTGTCCCCGTTTTGAAAATAGGGACTCGCCTATCCAGTTGGCACCCTCGGCCCCCATGTGGGTAAAGCCAAGTGTTTTACGATCCATCCACTGTGACATGAAATGACACCCAATGCCCGCATAGGCGCGCGAACCGTCGGGAACTTGAGTGGATGAATTATGGGGACATCCTGCACAGAAATATGGTAATCGGGCCGCGAATTCGGGCGCATTATCGGCGCGTTTTGCATCTGCGATTTGCTGTAAGGCACCGTTTATTTTTTCATTGCCACAGCCTTCTTCGATCAGGATTTCACCGATTGAGCCCGCGATTTCCATCGGATCTAGCGCCATATCGGATTTAAACAGCGCAACACCATTCTTTTTTGCGCCATAGATCCGCCGCCCGTGACGATCATCAAAAATGGCTTCTTTTGCTTGGGGTTCAATCAGCTTCCGTTTTTCTTCGACAATAATGATCAGGTCTAATCCTTCAGCCCAATCATGAAAACTTGCCGTATCCAATGGCCACGTTTGCACGATTTTATAGGTCGTAATGCCAAGACGCTCGGCCTCTGCCGCGTCGATACCAAGGGCTGATAATGCATGAACAATATCAAGCCAATTTTTGCCCGCTGCCGCGATGCCAATTTTCGCGCCAGGTTTGCCAAACACACGTTGGTCAATTCGATTTGCCCGCGCAAATGCGCGTGCAGCGTCAATTTTGTGATTGATCAAACGCGCTTCTTGCGCGGCGGGTGTGTCGACAAGACGAATATTCAAGCCACCCTCGGGTAAATCAATAGACGGCGCGACAAAAGACACGCGGTTGGGATTGCCATCAACAACAGAAGTCACCTCAATCGTGTCTTTCATTGTTTTCAAACCGACCCAAAGTCCAGAAAAGCGTGATAACGCGTATCCATAATGACCATAATCAAGAATTTCTTGGACACCTGCGGGGCTGATGACGGGCATAGATGCGTCAACCATGGCCCAATCGGATTGATGTAGCACAGTCGAACTTTCACCGGTGTGATCGTCACCCATTGCCATGATGACGCCACCGTGTTTCGATGTTCCCGCCATATTGGCATGCCGCATCACGTCACCAGACCGATCGACACCTGGGCCTTTACCGTACCAAAGGCCGAATACCCCATCAAATTTGCCCTCACCGCGCAATTCGGCCTGTTGGCTGCCCCAAATTGCGGTGGCCGCCAAATCTTCGTTAAGGCCTTCTTGGAACACGATGTCAGATGCGGCTAATTCTTTTGCCGCGCGCCGCATTTGAAAATCAACCGCCCCCAAGGGTGACCCACGATAGCCCGTGCAAAACCCAGCAGTGTTTAAACCCGCCGACACATCTCGGGCTTTTTGGGCCAACATCAAACGAATAAGCGCCTGGGTCCCATTTAAAAGAACCTGCGTTTTCGTTAAGTCATATTTATCGGCCAAAGAAACTGCGTGCTGCGTCATCTGAGTCCACCCTGTTTTCCTTCAATATTAGGTCAACAAATCTGACATAGCCAGAAAATTTTATTGATCCTCAATAAAAGTCGTGACATTGGGCGATGTTTCGTAAGAATATCTAGAAAATTCAATGTGAGGACGTTATGGATTGGGATAAGCTTCGTATTTTTCACGCGGTTGCTGATGCGGGAAGTTTAACCCACGCAGGTGATGCATTGCGTTTGTCGCAATCCGCAGTATCGCGTCAAATAAGAGCGTTAGAGGAATCTTTAAATACAACACTTTTCCACCGTCATGCGCGTGGTTTGATTCTGACCGAACAAGGTGAATTGTTGTTTGATGCGACATCGTCCATGGCAAAACGGTTGGATGCCGCGGCCGCGCGCATTCGCGACAGCGAAGAAGAAGTGTTCGGGGAATTGCGCGTAACCACGACGACAGGCTTTGGATCACTTTGGCTCGCGCCGCGTTTGCCGAAACTTTATGAACGCTACCCAGATCTTAAAATTGATCTGATGCTAGAAGAACGGGTTTTAGACCTGCCAATGCGCGAAGCAGATGTTGCAATTCGCATGAAGGAACCAAGCCAAGCAGACTTGGTTCGCAAACGATTGATGGGTGTGCGCATGCGTTTATATGCATCGCCCAGTTACCTAAAAGCGCATGGCGAACCGACCAGCATTGAAGATATGTCCAAACATCGTTTGATTTGTCAAAACCCAAGATCAGCACAGGTTCAGGCAGGTCTTTCCTTGGTCCAAAACCTGATGACGTATGACATTCCATCGATGTTAACAGTCAATAACTATTTTGGTGTGCTTCAGGCTGTTATCCATGATTTGGGAATTGGTATTTTACCAGACTATGTCACACAAGATTTCGATGGTGTTGTGCGCGTCTTGCCAGAAATTGAATCAGTCGAGGTTCCCGTATATTTGGCATATCCGGAAGAGCTTCGGCATTCGAAGCGTGTGGATGCATTCCGTGATTTTGTACAAGATGAAATTATTGAACACCGTCGCAAATTGCGGGAAGCTTCTGAAAATCAATGATTTTTTGCGCTATGCACTGAACGCATAGCGGGTATGATGCACCTGCGGCATAATGGGACTTGATTAACACAGCAACAAATCCTAAATGGGTGTCATGAAAGCGTTGATTTGATCCGCTTTCATACCTCCCTGTTGGACTAAGGCCGAGCTTGTCTCGGCCCTTTTTTTTGGCAAAACAGTTTTTTCAGTGCCGAAACAACATCTATCCCTTCGTCGACAATGTTCCAAGCCAAACGATTTTTTGACAGTGTATGCAATTCAATATTCAGCGTTTGATTATTTACAAAAACACCCGTTCTAAAAACCACCATGCGCCGACGCTTGCTATCATCAGGGATGCGGGTATCGCGATGCGGCTTTGATACCAATCACGGTGACCAAAGACGAACCCAACCGCCGCGAATGCGACGGCAATTACGGTTATTTGGCCAAGTTCGACGCCAATATTGAAGCCGATGAGCGCGGGAATAAATTGACCCTGTGGAAGTCCAAATTCCCCTAAGACCGATGCAAACCCCAATCCGTGAAGCAAGCCAAAGCCAAAGATCACGAACGGGCGCCAAAGGGTTAGACGTTTTAAAAATATGTTTTCAATCGCGACATAAACGATAGACGCGGCGATCAGAGGTTCAACAATTGCGCCCGGCACATTCACCCATCCCAACGCGCCAGCCGCCAAGGTTAGGGTATGCGCAAACGTAAAAGCGGTAATTTGTAACAATAACGCGCGCAGTCCAGCGGACAAGAAAAACAGACCAAGCACAAACAGGATATGATCCAATCCTTTTGGAACAATATGGTCAAAGCCGGTTGGAACATAGTCAATCAAAACCGACAAAGGGGATCGTTGCGTTTGCATCCCTGCCCCAGTGATGGATTGGCTTTGACGACCGTCGGATAAAAATTCTGTCGCGCCATTTTCAACGCCAATTTGACGAACAACAAGACCGCCAAATTTTGCAGCCCACCCAACCGTTATGGACGGGGGTGTAGGGGTCTTTGTTTCAATATCAAGAACTGTGTAACGCGGCAGGTCCGTATCGCCAATGGGATCAACACGAACCCCGACCAAATTTAACATAAGCCGATTACCAAGTGCATCGTATAAGAAAATATCTGTTGCCAATGTAGGCCACGCGCCAAAGATATTCTGTGTAAGATCATCTGGTGCCAATTTTCGCAAACGATCATAGTCATCAGCTTGGTCCGCATCATTTGTATCGATAACCGCGCTTAGGTCTATGCCGGCTAAAATTGCTTCGGACGTCAGTCGAATCTTTAAGGTGGTGTTTGGGTGCGATATTGATAAATCCGCCACCGCGGGAATAACTTCGTGGGCATGACTTGGCAAAGCGGCGGTATAAGATAAGATAGCGCAAAACATCCAGATAAAGGACGCATAGTTGATGCGCAGTTTTTTAAAGATCATCGCATTGTCCACCGCTTTTTTAGGGTTCACACATGCATCGTTATCACACGAACTATGGATCGACACTCCAAATTTTGAACCGGCGACAGGCGACGAAATACCGATCGAATTAAGAAATGGTCAAATGTTCAAAGGCATAAGCCTTTCGTTTTTTAACAATCGCGTTCAAGAATTATATTTCGATTTGACCGGCCGGATTGATGCCGATTCACGAATGGGCGATATGCCTGCTATGATCGTACCACCACAAAAGGATGGATTACTGCGGGTGGTATATGTCAGCAAACCAGATGTGCTAACCTATGCCAAATGGGAAAAATTCGTTGATTTCACAAATCACAAAGATGCAATTTGGGCGTGCGAAGAACATGTGAAACAAGGCTTTCCCCAAGACGGGTTTAAAGAAGTCTACACACGATATTCAAAGGCTTTGATCGGCGTTGGAACATCACAAGGGGTGGATGAAAACTTTGGTCTAGAAATTGAAATCACTGCGTTGTTAAATCCATACACCGACAACATGACAAATGGTTTACCTGTTGACGTGCGATATCGAAACATACCACGGATCAATGCCCAGATCGAAGTATTCGAACGCTCTGCTGACGGTTCGACGCAAAACTATACCTTGCGCACCGATGATCACGGCCAGGCAATCATACCCGTAAAATCGGGGCACACCTATTTGTTGGACAGTGTCGTCTTGCGCGCAGCACCTAACCGCGATAGCACCCAAACCGAACCGCTGTGGCAATCGCTTTGGGCGGCATTGACGTTTAAGGTACCGTAAGATGACGACGCATGTGATATGTATTGGATCCGTTCTTTGGGATATTATTGGACGCACCGAATTAAACATGCGGGTTGGACACGACGTGCCAGGGCACATCACCCGCATACCTGGTGGTGTGGCTTATAACATTGCACAAGAATTGACACGTTTGCGCCTGACACCGATCCTTTTGACGTCTGTTGGTCAGGACGCTAATGGCGACGCATTGCTTACCCATTGCCGCGCAAGGGGGATGATCACAGATCATGTTCACATTTCGCCTATCTATTCAACTGATAGCTATATGGCGATTGAGGCAGCAAATGGTTTAGTGGCCGCAATTGCCGATGCTCATTCTTTGGAACAGGTTGGGGATGCGATCCTTACCCCCCTTTCTAATGGAGCGCTGGGCGATGAAAATTCACCATTTGGCGGCGTTGCGATCATTGACGGTAACTTAACCGAAAGCCTTTTAGAAACCCTTGCACAAAGCGCGCTTTTGCGAGCGTGTGACACCCGGATTGTGCCCGCTTCCCCAGGTAAAGCCCACAGGCTATCGGCGTTTTTTGGTGCGCAAGGTACAACCTTTTATGTAAACCGTTTTGAGGCGCAAATTTTGTGTGATGCAAAGTTTGAAACAGCCACACAAGCCGCGGACGCAATGGTGGCCCAGGGCGCCGCGCGTGCCATTGTGACCGACGGTGCTTGCCCTGCGTGCGATGCAATTGCGGGCGGCGAAACGATCACCTCTGCGGTTCCCCTGGTTGGCGCCGTCAAACGCGTCACCGGTGCCGGTGACACATTGGTCGCGGCACATGTGTATGCTGAACTAAATCACAAATCACGCAAAGACGCATTGGCAATCGCCGTTGCACAAGCAAGCCGTTATGTCAGCGGAATTGAGGACGATAATGTTTGAAATGGATTTAACCCCCGAGGTTCGCGATGCGTTGGACCGCAATCTACCCATTGTTGCATTGGAAAGCACAATTATAGCGCATGGTGTGCCATGGCCGCAAAATTATGAGATGGCTCAAAAGGTTGAAAAAACGATCCGCGAGGCCGGCGCAATCCCAGCAACGATTGCAGTTTTAAACGGGCGTGTAAAAATCGGACTTAGCGACGAAAGCTTGCGCGCTCTTGCCCAGACGCCGGACGCGCGCAAACTATCTCGGGCTGATTTGGCAATTTGTATCGTTCAAGGTGCCACAGGTGCCACCACGGTCGCCGCGACAATGATTTTGGCACATCGCGCTGGCATCAAAGTCTTTGCAACTGGCGGCATTGGCGGCGTTCATCGTGGCGCCGAGGAAACGATGGATGTATCTGCCGATCTCTATGAATTGGCGCAAACCCCCGTTACGGTGGTTGCCGCAGGTGCAAAAGCTATCCTGGATATTCCCAAAACACTTGAGGTTTTGGAAACCCTCGGTGTGCCGGTTATTACCTTTGGTCAAAGCGAATTACCCGCATTTTGGTCAAGCACCAGCGGTTTGATGTCGCCCCTGAGGATGGACAGCGCAAAAGACATCGCGCGCGCGCATCAGTTGCGTGAAGATATGGGCATACCCGGTGGCCAATTGATTGCCAACCCTGTTCCCGAAGCCGATCAAATCCCACACTCTGATATTGATCCAATTATCGCCCAAGCGATTTCCGAAGCGACATCCCAAGGTATTCATGCCAAATCGGTGACGCCGTTTTTGTTGGGGCGCATTTTCGAATTAACGAACGGCCGTTCATTAGAAACCAATATTGCATTGGTTTTAAATAATGCGCGCCTTGCTGCCGATATTGCCGTTGCGCTAAGAAACATTTGAAAATCGTGTGATTTACGTTTGTGATGGATTGCGCATTACACGAATGGTTTCTACATTACATTCAAACGAGGCGTGATACATGGCAAAAACTATAAAAGACGACGGGCAGCCAACGGTAAAAAAGTCGATATTTACGGGCTTGCGCAATAGCTTTCTGACGGGCGTTGTTGTTATCGCACCTGTTGGTTTGACTGTATGGTTAATCTGGACTGTAATGGGGTGGATCGACGGTTGGGTGTTACCGTTTGTGCCATCGCGCTATCAACCAGAAGTTTTGATGAAAACGATTTTCGGCCCTGATTTCGACATTAATATCCGAGGATTAGGCATTGTTTTCTTTTTGTTTTTCACAACTTTTGTCGGATGGCTGGCCAAAGGTTTGATTGGTCGGTCGCTTATCCGATGGGGGGAACGATGGGTCGATCGGATGCCCGTCGTTCGGTCGGTCTATTCGGGTGTAAAACAAATTGCCGAAACTGTATTTGCGCAGACCGATCGCAATTTTGAAAAAGCATGCTTGGTCGAATATCCACGCCGCGGAATATGGGCGATTGGGTTTATTTCAAACAAAACCAAGGGCGAACTCGCCAAAAAAATGCCATCAGAAGATGATGTCTTATCTGTATTTGTTCCAACCACCCCGAACCCGACTAGTGGTTTTTTATTATTTTTTCCTAGGTCAGACATCATTGAATTGGATATGACCATAGAAGACGCGGCAAAGTTAGTTATTTCAGCAGGGCTTGTTTATCCGCAAAAGTCCGATAATCTGTCCGTATTAGAGAAAAGAAGTTTAGAACATTCAATTTCAGAAAGATCAAACCAAGATGAGATTTCGGATTAAACATATTTTACTGGCGTCAACTGTTTCATTCGGACTAAGCGCACAGATTGCAACCGCCGATATCAAAGCGGCCCAGACCGCATTAACCAATCGCGGTTATCAAACCGCAATGGCTTTGGCAAAGGCATCGTCCGTCGAAAATCCATATGATGCCGCGTTGATTATGGCGCGTTCATTGATTGAAATCGGCCAACCCGTCGAAGCACAAAAATTCGCGGAATTCGCGATAGATCTTGTCCCAAATTCATTTGCGGGACGGATTTTGTTGGCGACTGCTTTGCGTCATCAAAAGAAAAATCTTGCGTCTGAATTCCAATTTCGTCGTGCCTTGGATGTGGCTGACACAGACGCGGAACGCAACATCGCACGTAAATCAATGCGAGTGGTGGAAGGCAGCGAGAAATGGTCGGGATCGTTGTCTTTTGGGATCGCGCCCACAACCAACGTAGCAAAAGTATAAACAGCAGATCGCATTGGTACCGTTTTTGACGACTTTTTACAAAACTTCACTCGAAATGAAAAACCAGAAGACGCGACAGGCATCTTTTACGGTGCAACGATTGCCCGTAATTTTCGTGGCCCCGCGGGTGCATCAATGACTTTTTCGGTTGGCCAAATGCGCCGCGAATACGAAGCTTCGGAAAACAATTCAAAAACAACAACATTGCGCTTTGCATCTACTGCGCCGATGACCCAAAAAGGCCAAAGTTATTTTTCACTTGATCGTGTCATTTCCGATTACGCGGGTGAACTTTACATGCAAAAAACCGGCGTAACTTTTGGGCATGCGTTTAAATCCTTTGGCGCGCGGCGGGCGAATGTTTCGATTGGTCTAGATCAGACACGCTATGTTCGTAATGATTTAGACGCGCAAAAATTCCTCTTTGGTGTAACGCATAATGTCTTTGCCAATAGGAACGTCAGCCTGTCATTTTCCTATGCTTATGCGCGTTCGATGTCTGACTCGATAGATTATCAATCCAAGCGCAATGATATTACCGCCAACTTTGCGTTTCATCCGCCATCAACGGGGTGGCAGGTCAATCTTTCTCTAAATCGAGGCTGGGAAGATTGGGATAAGAAAAAACCGTTGTTCGTCAATAAACGTCACGACATTGATGTGACGACCACCATATCGGTGCAAAACAAAAACCTTAGCTTTTTGGGTTTGACGCCAGTCATTAGCGCCACCTATCAAAACAGAAATAGTTCGGTAAACCTTTATGACGTTGATAGCCGCGATTATTTTGTCGGGATTACGAACGCGTTTTAACGCTTTAAAAATAAAAAAGGCCGCTTTATTGATAAGCGGCCTGTTTAATAAGTCTATAGTGCGGTCCAACCACCGTCCACGCTTATCGTGGTGCCTGTAATCTGTGCAGCGGCATCGGAACATAGGAACACTGTTGTTCCGCCCAATTGATCAACCGTTGCAAATTCGCGTGAAGGTTGGCGTTCCAACATGACCTTTTTGATAACCTCGTCACGGCCCATGTTGTATTTTTCCATGGTGTCTGGGATTTGTGCTTCAACCAATGGCGTCAATACATACCCCGGACATATTGCATTACATGTGATTGGCTGTTCCGCTGTTTCCAACGCGGTCGTTTTTGTTAAACCAACGATACCATGCTTTGCGGCGATATATGCGGATTTATATGGGGACGCGGTTAATCCATGCGCCGACGAAATATTCACAATACGCCCCCACCCAGCGGCACGCATTTTTGGCAATGCTGCGGCGGTCGTGTGGAACGCAGAACTTAAATTAATAGCGATGATTGCATTCCATTTTTCAATCGGGAATTCGTCAATCGGCGCGACATGTTGAATACCTGCGTTATTTACCAAAATATCACAGCGTTCCTGGGAGGTTATCAAATCACGACATGCCTGCGGATCTGACATATCGGCCTGAGCATAGGTTACAGTTACGCCAAATTCTTTCGCCAATTCTGCGGCCAGCGCATGATCTGTGTCAGAATTCGTAAAGGAATTTAACACTACGTCTGCCCCTGCCTGCGCCAAACTGCGTGCGATTCCCAATCCGATTCCAGATGTAGATCCAGTTACGATTGCTGTTTTTCCTGCAAGCTGCATTGAACGGTCACCTTTCAATTAAGGGCCGTGGATTATAGGCCACGAATCCCAAGAAACACTAGAGTATAAGTGGTTTACGCCGCATCGCGGCAAAAAGAAAGTGCGCACAAAAAAAAGCGCCTGCAAAAGCAGGCGCCAAGTTATTGAGGCAGGTTTCATACAGGCAAGAAACCTATCGAGCAGTGACTCCTTTATACTCTTTTATGTTGAACACTCCAAGCTAAAAATTTGAAAATCTTTTAGGAACACGATAGGCTGTGTTAAGAATAAGATAATAAAAATCAAAGGAAAAAACATTATGGTCACGGGCAGAATAAAACAGGCAATTTTGATGTCGACACTTTTGATTGGTGGGGGTGTGAATTTGGCAATGGCCGACCCACAGTACGCTATTTCTATGTATGGGGATCCTGCGTTACCACCTGATTTTGTGTCCCTACCCTATGCAAACCCATCCGCGCCCAAGGGCGGATCAGTCGTCATGGGCGAAGTGGGTGGGTTTGATTCATTAAACCCCCACATCCTAAAAGGACGCACACCTTGGCAACTTAGATTTTGGGCAAACGAAACATTGATGGGCAGAAGCTGGGACGAACCTTTCACACTTTACGGCCTGTTGGCGGAAACAATCGACGTTGGACCGAATCGCGAATGGGTTGAATTTACGCTGCGCCCCGAAGCAAAGTTTTCTGATGGCTCCCCCGTAACAATCGAAGATGTGTTATGGTCGTATGAAACATTGGGGACCGTGGGGCATTATCGTTATCGTGGGCTATGGGAGAAAATTGAAAAGGCTGAACAAACGGGTCCGCGTTCGGTAAAATTTACATTTAACGAAGACAATCCAGAGCTTGCACTTTTGGCGGGCATGCGTCCCATCCTGAAAAAATCGCAATGGGATGGACGTGATTTCACAGAATCTGGTTTGGACATCATTCCCATTTCATCGGCACCCTATGTGATTGATCAATTTGATCCCGGTCGATCCATAACGTTAAAACGTGACCCTAATTATTGGGGAAAAGATTTGTCATTTCGCCGAGGGACTGACAATTTCGATGAGATTTCTATCGAATACTTTGGCGACGCAACTGTTTTGTTCGAAGCCTTCAAAGCCGGCGACATCGATATGATCCGCGAAGGAAACGCGGAAAAATGGGAAACAGAATTTGATTTCCCTGCCGTTCAAAATGGACAAATTACAAAATCCCTTATCCCGCATGAACGCCCCACAGGGATGCGCGGCCTGGTTATGAACACGCGCCGCGCGCTATTCGCGGATTGGCGTGTGCGACAAGCAATGATCGAAGCCTTTAACTTTGAATTTATCAACGATACCCAAAACGGGTCACGACAAGAACGGATCACATCGTATTTTTCCAATTCACAACTTGGAATGCGGACTGGAACCGCGACAGGCGCAGTTTTGGATCTTTTAACACCGTTTAAAGATACACTCCTGCCTGACACCATAGAAGGTTACACATTTCCCGTAGGCGACGGCAGTGCGCGCAATCGCGCCAACATGCGCAAAGCGGCAGAATTGTTAGCAAATGCGGGATATAAAGTTTCAGACGGCATTCTGATTGACGCAACCGGCACGCCTGTTCAATTTGAAATATTGCTCCGCCAAGGGGCACAAGAATACCTTTCCATTGCGGAAATTTATGTCACTGCTTTGGAACGCTTGGGGATCAAAGCAAACATCACTTTGGTCGATGGTGCGCAATATACCGAACGCTCGCGCACATTAGATTTTGACATGATGCCCTTTGCGCGGGATTTGTCATTAAGTCCGGGAAATGAACAAATTCTTTATTGGTCATCCAACAATGCGGAATTGGAAGGCACACGAAACATGATGGGGGTCAAATCTGATGCATTGGACGCCATGTTGGATCGTATCATGACGGCCAAATCGCTAGATGAATTGAACGCGATCACCCGCGCCATGGATCGCATTCTTACGGCTGGCCGATTTGTCATTCCGATCTATCACGATGGACCAAGCCGCATTGCGCATAAATCCACATTGAAAAGACCTGAAAATACCCCCATCTATGGTGACCGCATCGGGTATTTCCCCGATGTTTGGTGGCATCAAAACTAGGAGGAATTATGAAACAAAGTATTCTTATCGGTGTGATGGGCCTAATTCTTATGGCCTGTCAAATGACGCCTTCGGTAACGTTAATGGGATCGAACAAGGCAGGAAATGTGCGCGGTTCAACGACGGTCGCAGGACCAGCATTAAGTAAGTGACGTCACCCACAGGATGTTGGCATCTTCGTCGCTAATTGAAACGACGTTATGCCCCATAGACGCATCATAATATGCGCTGTCACCGCGGCGCATTTCAATAGGTTCATAAAATTCCGTATAAAGGCGAATAACGCCGGTTAAAACATACAGAAATTCTTCACCGTCGTGGCGCACCCAACCATCAAATTCTTCTACACGTCGCGCCCGCACCCGCGCGCGATAGGGTAGCATTTGTTTTTTGGTCAATGTTTCGCCCAACAATTCATGTTCATATGTTGTTGTGGCATGGGCCGCACCCTGCCCGTTTAACGTAACCGCTAAACGCCCATTAATTTGCCCTTTGACGGGCGGCGTAAACAATTGGGGCACCGAGATATCTAGCCCGATCGCCAATTTTTTTAACGCATCATATGTCGGAGACATCTGACCATTTTCAATCTTTGAAAGCGTTGAACGCGCTAATCCCGCATGTTGGGCGGCTTGTTCTAACGTCCATTTACGGGCTTTTCGCAAATCACGAACACGGGTACCCAAATCCAACGGTTCCGCCGTTTCTTGGGAACCGTTTTCGCGCGCAATTCGGATCAAAGATTTAGGATCAGTTTTTGTCATACGTCTCCTATAGGCGTTTGGGATTGCGCTTGCAACTCTACTGCGTTGAGAATATTGCCTCTATTATGATGGAAAACGCCTCTTTGCCCTGTCCGCATCCCTTCAACATGGCGGCCCATGTTTTGGGGCACGCGGATGAATTGGCCGATAAAGTGGCCTTGGCGATTTTAAGCAACAAAGGCGCCCGCCGATATCATTATCGTGATATCAAACGCTCTGTTTTAGGGGTGGCTCGTGGTTTTCTGGACATGGGTCTAACTGCGGGCGATCGGATTTTGATCCGCTTGGGAAATTCGGTGGAATTCCCATTGACCTATCTGGCCGCGCTTGCGGTCGATATGGTCCCGGTTCCCACATCATCGCAATTAACCGATGGTGAGGTTCAAAAAATCATTGACGATGTGACACCCGCATTGATCGTGCGTGATCCATTTGTCGCATGCCCAAACACAACCATTCCCATACTTGCGGTCGATAACCTCGCACAGTTTTACGATTATCCGCCTGCCGAATTTGTTTATGGGGATCCCGATCGATTGGGATACATTGTCTACACATCGGGTACATCAGGGCGACCGCGCGCCGTAATGCATGCCCATCGCGCGATTTGGGCACGTCAATTGATGATCAGCGATTGGTATGATTTGCACCAAGAGGATCGTTTATTGCATGCGGGCGCATTCAATTGGACGTTCACCTTAGGCACCGGATTGATGGATCCATGGACCGTTGGCGCAACCGCGTTAATCCCTGCCGCAGGCGTCGATATGGCGATGTTGCCCTTATTGATGAAACGCTTTGATGCTACGATCTTTGCGGCAGCACCAGGTGTTTACAGACGCATTTTACAGGGTGATCCACAGATTAAATTACCAAAGTTGCGCCATGCATTATCCGCGGGCGAAAAATTGGCGCCAAGAACGGCCGCATCTTGGTCAAATGCGACAGGCACACAGATCTATGAAGCCTTTGGCATGTCCGAATGTTCAACCTTTATTTCGGCATCGCCGCATCGACCGGCATCATCGGATGTTTTGGGATGGCCACAACACGGCCGGCGTATCACGATTATCGATCCACAGACCGGTTCCCCTGTCGCCGCGAACGAAGAAGGCGTAATCGCAATTCACCGTGATGATCCTGGATTGATGTTGGGCTATTGGAATAGCCCTGATGAAACCGCAGAAAAATTTGTCGGTGACTGGTTTCTTACCGGTGATTATGGCTTTGAAACACCTGAAGGGGCCATTGGGTATCTTGGGCGGCGCGATGACATGATGAATGCAGGCGGATTTAGGGTGTCGCCAATCGAGGTCGAAACCCAGTTATTGGCACATCCCGATGTTGAAACCGTCGCTGTCACAGACGTTGAAATTAAACCTGATACCTTTATCATTGTCGCGTTTTATACTGCGGCACACGATATTGATGCGGGCGCATTGTCCGCATTTTGCCAAGAACGGCTTGCACGGTACAAACACCCCCGCGCATTTGTGCGTCTGGATGTGCTGCCAACCAATCCAAATGGTAAGATTTCGCGTAGTGCATTAAAAAATCGAAAGGATGCCCTGAATGGTTAAGCTTGATATTCTGTCCGACCCGATTTGCCCTTGGTGTTATATCGGTAAAACCAATCTGGAGCGTGCATTGGAAGCTGAACCAGACCATCCCTTTATTGTTGAATGGCATCCGTTTCAATTAAACCCCGAAATGCCCAGCGACGGGATGGATCGCCGCACCTATTTGGAAAATAAATTCGGGGGTAAAGACAGAGCGATCCAAGCGTATTTGCCCGTTGTCGAACACGCAAAAATCGCCGGCCTAGACATTGATTTGGAATCAATCACGCGGACACCTAATACATTGGATGCTCATCGTTTGATCCATTGGGCCGGCATAGAAGGTCGCCAAACTCCCATTGTTTCCGCGTTGTTTCGGGCTTATTTTAAAGATGGGCGCGACATTGGAAATCACGAAGTATTGGCAGACATCGCTGATACTGTGGGAATGGACGCATCCTTGGTCCAACGTTTGCTAAAAACCGATGAAGACGCCCAAAATATACGAGAACGTGATGCGCACGCGCGCAACATGGGCGTTAATTCTGTACCAACATTTATAGTTGCATCACAGCACGCGGTGCCCGGAGCGCAATCCACCGACCTGTGGCGCAAAGTGATTGCCGAACTGCGTGACCAAGTAAATGAAGCATAAACAGCTTAGCATTTCGGGCGCAGAATTCATTGCTGTCATGGCAATCATGTCTGCCACTGCCGCATTGTCCATCGATGGCATGTTGCCCGCATTGCCGCAAATTGGCGACGCGCTTAGCCCAAAAGACCCCAACAAAGCCCAATTTGTGTTAAGTTTTTTCATTTGGGGCCTTGCGATTGGAACATTTTTGGCTGGACCAATTTCTGATGCAATTGGACGTAAAATCACGACATATCTGGGTGTTATCCTGTTTTGTTCAGGTGCATATTTGTCGTATTGTGCGACCAATATTGAAATGATGTTTGCCGCGCGCTTTTTACAAGGCATTGGCGCAGCTGCCCCACGTATCGTAGCCCAAGCCATGACGCGTGATTTCTATTCCGGACGCGATATGGCGCGGATTACATCGTTTATTATGATGATCTTTGCATTGGTGCCTGCGTTTGCACCCTTAATCGGGTCGTTCGTCATTGCGGGTTTCGGTTGGCGTGCCGTCTTTGCCGGGTTTTTCATTTTTGGCATAATTAACTTTGTTTGGGTGGGATTGCGTATTCCTGAACCGTTATCAAAAGACGATCGCATCGCTTTAAATTTTTCACGTCTTTTGAATGCTTTAAAAGACATGTTTGCAATCAAATTGGTGCGCATTTCTGTCTATGCATTGATCACGTGTTATTCTGTTTTATTTGTAACCTTGTTGCTGGTTCAGCAAGCTTTTGAACAAGTGTTTCAAATGGGAGGCACTTTTGTATATTGGTTTGCCGCCGCATCCATTTGCGTCGGTATTTCCAGCATTTTTAATTCACATTTGGTGATGCGATATGGCATGCGGTTGTTGACCGAATATGCAACATATCTTTTGATCGCGACGTCGATGATTTCCCTTTTGACGGAAATCTTGGCACCCGCACCGACCCCCCTTCACTTTGTTGTGTTTTATGTTTGGTTGATGTCAATTTTTGTGATGATCGGTTTCAGCATTGGGAATTTGACCGCATTGGCGATGGAGCCACTGGGGCACATCGCCGGCACAGCCGCAAGCACCATAAACGCATTGGCCACATTCGGTGGCGTTATTTACGCAACCCTTGTGGGACAACAATTCAACGCAACCTTATTGCCGATGATCATTGGCGTTCTGATGGCCACGCTTTTAACCTTTGCAATGGTTTGGCGCTTGCGAAACCTAGAACGCGGATAATTATGCGCCGCGATTATGGGTTTTGGCATATAAATCCGCCACGATGCGGCTTGCGGTTTTTTCAAATAAGACTGGAATGATCGCGTGGATCAATGCCGCGCCTGCTGCTGCGGCTAATTTGATGGCAAATCGAGATGCGAAAACGGCGTGTTCGACATAGGTTTCATCAACGCTTTCGGGATGTTGTTTGAATACACGATAAAACATTTGGCCTCTCCTGTTGTGTTTCAATCAACATAACATTCGGTGCATCAAATCGTTTCCCAAATATCGATGCATCTGTTAAGTAATGTCTAATATTTTCCCAAAAAGGGTTTAAATCATGGGACACGATAAAACAGATGCGGCAATATTGCGGATATTGCAACAGGACGCGTCTTTGGGTTTGGATGACATTTCCGAACGTGTGAATTTGTCGCGCAATGCCTGTTGGCGGCGGATCAAGATTTTAGAAGACCAAGGATATATCCGCAAACGGGTTGCTCTTTTGGATCCGGAAAAATTGGATCTTGGCTTGCAAGTGTTCATTCATGTGAAAACCGCCAACCATTCCAGCGATTGGGCAGCCAACCTTGCCACAGTCACACGCGCAATTCCCGAAATCACGGCCGTTCATCGCATGTCGGGCGATTTGGATTACCTGATCCATGCGTGGGTAAGGGATATGAAATCCTATGATCACCTTTAACAACGCCTCACGAAAAACCTATCTTTTTCAGATGTTTCCGCATCATTCGTGATGGAAGAAATAAAGGCAACGACCGAATTACCAATATAAAAAGGGTCCCCAAATTGGGGACCCAGTTTCGCCGTCCAAGCTCATCGTTAACCGCTCGGAATTTTCATGCCTGCGGCTTGAACGTCGTTAAGGGGACAGCGCACCATCCCCCAGTTTCTTAGCTACACCCGCTGGTCGCACCGCAGGTGTTGCATTTCATACAGGTGCCATTGCGCACCAACGTATAGTTTCCGCAATCACCACAGGGGTCGCCTTCATACCCCTGCATTTTTGCTTTGGTCCGTTCGTCAACAGGGGCAATCGCCTCGGCCGCTGCAACGGATGATTTATCCAACGCTATTTCGGCCGCACCGAAGGTCAACGAAGATGTTTGAAGATCTAGCAACTCTTGAGGCAAACGTTTACGCAAATATCCTGTTGAGCTAATTGACCGCAACATTTCCAAGGACTTATGCGCCGATCCTTCGGTGATTTCGGACACATTGGTTAAACGTTCCTCTTCGCCACGTCCTAAATCATCAAAGCTGGCGCCCGATGGTTTCACATGCGCTAAATCGGTGCGGTCCAAATAGCTAACCGCCAGTTCACGGAAGATATAATCCAAAATTGACGTTGCATTTTTGATGCTGTCATTGCCCTGCACCATGCCCGAAGGTTCGAATTTGGTAAAGGTAAACGCATCTACGAATTCCTCAAGCGGAACACCATATTGCAAACCAACCGACACGGCGATGGCAAAATTGTTCATCATCGCGCGGAAACCGGCACCCTCTTTGTGCATATCGATAAAGATTTCGCCAAGCGAACCATCGGAATATTCACCCGTACGTAAATATACCTTGTGTCCACCAACCACCGCTTTTTGCGTATACCCTTTGCGGCGTTCTGGCATCTTTTTGCGATGCGACTTAACAACTTCTTTTACGATGATTTTTTCGACGATCTTTTCGGCAATAACCGCCGCTTTTTCCTGAGGTGTACCAGATTCAAGAATTTCCGCCGCATCGTCATCATCTTCGATCAACGCCGCAGCCAAAGGTTGTGACAACTTGGACCCATCACGATATAATGCGTTGGCCTTTACCCCCAGAGCCCAAGACCGTTCATAAGCCTTTTGGCATTCTTCGATGGTCGCAGAATTCGCCATATTAATGGTTTTCGAAATCGCACCAGAAATAAACGATTGCGCCGCGGCCATCATGTCAATGTGGCTATTGACTGAAAGATACCGTTTGCCTTTTTTCCCGCAAGGGTTCGCACAATCAAAGATCGATAGATGTTCTTGCTTCAGATGCGGCGCGCCTTCCAACGTCATGGTGCCACACACGTGATCATTCGCGGCATCAATTTCGGCACGTGAATACCCAAGATGACGTAGTAAATCAAAGCTTGGATCGTTCAATTTTGCTGCTGGAATACCCAGAACATCGGTACAGAATTCGGTGCCAAGCGTCCATTGATTGAACACGAAACGAATGTCGAATGCCTGCGCCAAAGCGCCTTCGACTTTTTTGATTTCGGCGGGGCCAAAACCGTTCCCGATCAAGCTGGTTGGGTTGATCACGGGCGCGTTGCCCAATGACGCGTGCCCAACCGCATAGGAAATGATTTCTTCGATCTGGGATGACGTATAGCCCAAATGTTCCAAAGCCGCAGGAACCGAACGGTTGATGATTTTGAAATACCCACCACCGGCAAGTTTTTTGAATTTGACCAAGGCAAAATCTGGTTCGATGCCCGTTGTGTCACAATCCATCACCAAACCAATCGTGCCGGTCGGCGCGATAACCGAAACCTGGGCGTTGCGATATCCATTCTTTTCACCCAGGGCCAAGGCATCGTCCCATGCCTTTTGTGCCAATGTGATCAAAGACTGATCCGGGCACCCAGCCGCGTCCAATGGGACGGGTTGTACCGACAGTTTCTCATAACCGTTTGCCTGACCATAAGCCGCGCGACGGTGGTTCCGGATCACACGCAACATGTGGTCAGCGTTCTTAGCATAACCTGGGAAAGCGCCCAATTCACCCGCCATTTCGGCTGAGGTCGCATAGGAGACGCCCGTCATAATCGCGGTCAATGCGGCACATAATGCGCGGCCTTCTACGCTGTCATAACCAAAGCCAAGGTTCATTAACAAACCACCGATGTTGGCATAGCCCAACCCAAGCGTGCGGAAATCATAAGACCGCTGCGCAATCTCTTTCGATGGGAATTGTGCCATCATCACCGAGATTTCCAATGTCACGGTCCACAACCGAATGGCGTGCGTATAATCATCCGCTTGGAACACGCCATCCTTCAGGAAGGTCAATAGGTTCATCGACGCAAGGTTACAGGCCGTATCATCCAAGAACATATATTCAGAACACGGATTTGATCCGCGAATTTCGCCATCTTCGGGGCATGTGTGCCATGCATTAATTGTGTCGTGGAATTGGATGCCAGGATCGGCACAAGCCCATGCCGCGTGTCCGACATCATTCCACAGATCACGTGCTTTGATCGTTTTCGCAACACTGCCGTCGGTGCGATTGGTTAGGTCCCAATCTGCATCATTTTCAACGGCTTTCAAAAGTGCGTCCGTCACACGGATCGAGTTGTTTGAGTTTTGCCCAGAGACCGACGCATAAGCTTCCGAATCCCAATCGGTATCATACGTTGGGAATTCAATGCTATCAAACCCCTGCCGTGCATAATCCAAAATGCGCTTGATGTAAGGTTCTGGGATAGCTACCTTTTTCGCCTCACGCACTGCCGATTTCAGCCCTGCGTTTTTCGCAGGATCAACCGCGTCTTCGGTACTTCCATCCCAGGCGCGGATCGCGTCAAAGATTTGCGTCAAGCGCTGCTTGTGCATCTTTGACCCAGCGACGATCGACGCAACCTTTTGTTCTTCTTTGACCTTCCAGTTAATGAATTCTTCGATGTCGGGGTGATCGGCATCACAAATCACCATTTTCGCCGCGCGCCGCGTTGTGCCGCCCGACTTAATCGCGCCCGCCGCGCGGTCACCGATTTTCAAGAATCCCATCAAACCACTAGACGCACCGCCGCCTGACAATTTTTCACCCGCGCCCCGCAGACCAGAAAAGTTTGTGCCCGTGCCTGAACCGTATTTAAACAGACGTGCTTCGCGCACCCACAGGTCCATGATACCGCCGTCGTTTACCAAATCGTCGCTAACAGATTGAATAAAGCAGGCATGCGGTTGAGGATGTTCATAGGCGCTATTGGATTGGGTCAACGCGCCGGTTTTGTAATCAACATAATGATGCCCTTGGCTTGGACCATCAATACCATAGGCCCAATGTAGCCCGGTGTTAAACCATTGCGGGCTGTTTGGCGCAGACATTTGTTTCGCTAACATGTAACGCATTTCATCGAAATACGCGCGGGCATCGGATTCAGTGGTGAAATATCCACCTTTCCAACCCCAATAGGTCCACGCACCGGCCAAACGATCGAACACTTGTTTGGCCGAAATTTCGCCCCCCATCGGGGTATCATCGTTCGCAGGAACCGACCGCCATAAAAATTCCGGCACGCCTTTTTCTTTGACACGCTTTAACGCACTGGGGACACCCGCTTTGCGGAAATATTTCTGTGCAATCACGTCGGCCGCAACCTGGGACCATGCCTTTGGCACTTTGACATTTTCTAAACGGAACACAATTGTCCCGTTTGGATTTCGTATTTCTGAAGATGTTGTCGTAAATTCTATTGTGCTATAGGCGTCGGCACCTTGGCTCGTAAACTTGCGTTCAATTTTCATGGTTTTCTCTTAATAAATTACCCCTGCAGAGGGCTTTGCCAGCAGAGCGATCCAATTAACGCTGTCCATTCCAACGACCTGCCAAGACACAAAATTTTACACAACATATTGTGGTGCGCCCTCGATTGACCACAAACTGACGCAAAATAGTGGCGATGGTCAATTAGTTTTTTTTTAATATTTTTTAACGCGGGGCTTGACCATACCTATGCACAAAATGGTTAACAAAGGTTAACGCCCTTTAACCAATTTGATAGAGCAAAAATTTTATCAAACAAATGGGGCGGGTTAGCGATTGCGCTTTGTGCTAAGGTTTCAAAATACATCCCCAAAAGTGATTCATTCTTGCCATATTTCAGGGAGAAATGAGTTAAAATTAAGATTTGAAAAAACACACCATCGATGGTGGTGGATTACCGCCAGAACCACAATAGCTAGCAAAAACACCCATTGATTCTGAAAATAGGAAGGTCAGAATATAATACAGATTATGAACTGGAAGATGGTCGGGACGGCAAGATTCGAACTTGCGACCTACGGTACCCAAAACCGTCGCGCTACCAGGCTGCGCTACGCCCCGACTTGGCGCGTGTCTAAACAAAGCTATTTGATTTGAAAAGAGCAATTCGCATATTTTTGTGATTTTTTTTTAATTTATTCGCATGGCCACATTGGCGTGGGTTGTACCAAGGGGTGTTGAACCTGCGCACCCACATCAATCCGATACCGTTTGGCTAACCCAGCATTGATTTCCAACACCATTTTTACGTTCTGCCCGCCGCGAATTGGTGTTGCGTCATAAGGAATTGCGTTGGGATGGATCTTGGTGATCACACCGTGATCATCGATAAAAAGCATATCAAGCGGTATGATAGTGTTTCGCATCCAAAAACTAACGGGTCCGGATTGATCAAAAACAAAAAGCATACCGTTTTTATTCGGCATGCTTTCACGAAACATTAACCCATTTGCCCGTTCATTATCGGTATTTGCGATCTCAACTGAGAATTTAATTTTTGTTTTGCCATCACGCACTGTTACCGTATCCATGGTGCAAGACGCTTGAACAACATTCCCTGCCCCAATCAAAACCAGCGCAAAAACGATTAATCCTTTGAAACGCTTTCCCAAGAACATATTTCGGCCGCCATCTTACCCCGTTTGCCATCCATTACGCGAATGGTGATGGCTTCGCCCGCGTTTAGATCAGCTAAACCAGAACGACGCAAGACTTCGATGTGCACAAAGATGTCATCCATTTGCCCCCAAACATTTGCAAATCCAAACCCTTTTGCTTTGTCAAACCATTTGACACGAGCAGGTTCAAACGGAAGCGCGTCCAAGGTTTCGGGATCAACATATTCAAAATCGCTAAGGCCCGCAATTTGGCTTTCTGGGGGCACAATCAAAACCACATTCGTGGCTTGCATTCCGCGCGCTGTTTCTTGTGCGAAAAAAGTGATACGTGCCCCGTCTGCAACCGAACTTTGTCCGTAGTTTCGAAGCACATTCGCATGCAAAAGGATATCGGCCTGCGTATCATCCGAAATGATAAAGCCAAAGCCCTTTGCCGGGTCAAACCATTTTACGACCCCAGTTATTTCCTTCACAGGTTGTTGTATCACTTATATCACCGCGTTTGTTCATCTCCAATACTTTAGTTGATGCTACATAACGAAAGTATAAGCAACAAATAAATATCCTTTTGACAGGAAACTTATTTTTCACGTTACATGAATTGTTTTTACCTATAAGGGAAATTCGGGTCACGGATACAACCTTTGTGATTCCCAATTTGCATCAATTGAACCACGGGTCCACCGAAACCGGTCATGAAGACGGAATTCACCATCTGCCCAAAATTCGATTTCCACCGGGCGAATACGCCATCCTCCCCAAAATGAAGGACGTTTGGGGTTAAGCCCATGTGTCGCGCCAAGCTTTGCAACATCCGCCATCAAAGACACGCGCGAACTTAACGGTTGTGATTGGTGTGATGCCCATGCGCCAATCTTACTTTTTAATGACCGTGATTCATAATATTCGTCAGCCTGTGGGCCTTGTTCCTTTTCGACGATACCACGCACACGAATTTGACGACGTAACGCTTTGGAGTGCCAAACAAAAGCTGCCTTACCAGCGGCTTCGATTTCTTGTGATTTGACGCTTCCATAGTTGGTGTAGAATACGAATGCATCGGCTTCTATATCTTTTAACAAAACCATGCGAACATTTGGCAATCCGCTTGCATCAACTGTTGATAAAGCGATTGCATTAGGATCGTTCAATTCCCCCTCCTCCGCAGCTGCAATCCATGTGCGCGCTATTACAAAGGGATCGTCACCCGCGAAAATTCCAGTCCGGTCAGACATTTTGCTCTCCTGCATTTATCGACAATAATCGGGTCAAGTGCGATAGCGACTTGATACGCCCGCCATGTTCTTTTAAACCTTGCGAAAAGTTTTATGGGCGGAGACATCAAAATGTCAAATAATCTAATGGCTGGTAAACGCGGGCTGATCATGGGCTTGGCGAATGACAAATCAATCGCGTGGGGAATTGCCAAAGCCTGTGGCGACGCGGGTGCGGAATTGGCGTTTTCTTATCAAGGCGAAGCATTGAAAAAACGCGTAGCCCCGTTGGCCGAACAAATCGGCAGCGATTTTTTGGTTGAATGTGATGTCACCGATATGGCGTCTGTTGATGCAGTTTTTGAAGAAATCGAAAAACGCTGGGGCAAATTGGATTTTATTGTCCATGCGATCGGATTTTCGGACAAAAACGAATTGCGCGGCCGTTATGTTGACACCAGCCGCGACAATTTCATGATGACGATGGATATTTCGGTGTATTCGTTTACGGCTGTTGTGCAACGCGCAGAACGTCTTATGACGGACGGTGGGTCGGCCTTAACGATGACATATTACGGTGCGGAACAGGTCATGCCACATTACAATGTAATGGGCGTTGCGAAAGCAGCGCTTGAGGCATCCGTGAAATACTTGGCCGAAGACCTGGGCAAGAAAAATATCCGCGTCAACGCGATTTCGGCGGGTCCGATCAAAACATTGGCGGCGTCAGGCATTGGCGATTTCCGATATATCATGAAATGGAACGAATTGAATTCACCGCTGCGCCGTAACGTGACAATCGAAGATGTTGGCAAATCTGCGCTATACATGTTGTCCGATCTGGGATCCGGCGTGACGGGCGAAAATTTACATGTCGACGCGGGCTATCATGTCGTGGGTATGAAAGCCGTTGATGCACCTGATATTGATGTGGTTACAGGAAAGAAAGAAGCATGACAGAACGTCTCCCCCATGAAAAAGGGTTCCACGTAAGTTGGGATCAAATTCACCGTGACGCGCGCGCACTTGCTTGGCGTTTAGATGGACGTGGGCCAGATGACGGTGCGTGGCGTGCGGTGGTTGCGATTACACGCGGCGGCATGGCGCCTGCGATGATTATCGCGCGCGAACTGGATATTCGCACCGTTGATACAATTAGCGTGAAATCCTATCATTCCTCTGGCGGTGCTGCGGATGAACGCCGCGAAGCAAAGGTTTTAAAATCCCCCAACGCAGAAATGATGGGCGACGGCGAAGGTATTTTGATCATCGACGATTTGGTCGACAGCGGAAAAACCCTTGAATTGGTACGTTCGATTTATCCAAAGGCGCATTTTGCCTGTGTCTACGCGAAACCCGAAGGTGAAAAACAGGCAGACACCTATATCACATCAGTGTCCCAAGACACGTGGATTTTCTTTCCGTGGGATATGGCGTTGCAATACGTTGAACCTTACCGCGGTAAGGATTGATCTATGACATTGGGTGGCATCACGTCAACGGTTCCCGCCCCACCAATTATGGCCGCGCGGCAATGGCTGCGCGGTCTTTCTTTTTCTGATGACATGCCATTCATCGACGTCAGCCAAGCTGCGCCGACGGCGCCGCCGCCATTATCCATGCGCGAAGCGATGGCCGAGATGGTGTTGACCCAAGATGACACGCATCTGTATGGCCCAATCTTGGGCAACACAGATTTGCGAAGCGCGCTTGCCGCCCATTGGGATCAGACCTATCACGGTCAAATAACACTGGATCACGTCGCGATTACATCAGGCTGTAACCAAGCGTTTTGTGCAACGATTGCGGCGCTTTGTGTTGATGGCGATGACGTGATCTTACCTGCGCCATGGTATTTCAACCACGATATGTGGCTGCGTATGTCCGGGGTAAAGACCCAAGCTTTGTTTTGTGATGATACGCTTTTGCTCGATCCCGAACACGCTGCCGCTTTGATTGGGCCACGTACCAAAGCAATCGTTTTGGTCAGCCCAAATAATCCGTGTGGCGTGGAATACCCGCCGGCTTTGTTGCGTGCATTTTATGATGTGTGTCAATCACGTGGAATCGCGTTGATCGTTGATGAAACATATAAGGATTTTCATTCCTCTGACGAGGCGCCGCACGACCTTATGCGGGATGGAACATGGGGTGACACGCTCATCACACTCTATTCCTTTTCAAAAGCTTATCGCCTTACCGGACACCGCGTTGGCGCGGTGATTGCATCACCTGCCCGAATCAAACATATCGAAAAATTCTTGGACACTCTCACGATTTGCCCTGCGCAATTGGGCCAGAAAGCGGCACTTTGGGGTTTAGAAAATTTGCAAGACTGGGTTGGAACGGAACGGCGCGCAACTTTGTCCAAAGCAAAGGTAATGCGTGAAGCCTTTGCCCCGCTTAGTCAACACCGATGGCGTTTGATGGGTGTTGGGGCATATTTTGCCTATGTCGAACACCCATTGACGCATCTTGGCGCCAACGCAGCACCTGCGATTTTGCGCGACCAAGCCGTGCTTGGCCTGCCCGGCACCTTTTTTGCACCGCCCGAAATGCCTCGTGCCCAAAATCATCTACGCCTTGCATTTGCAAATATTGATGAAAAAACCATAGAAATTTTGGTTGAACGCCTAATTCAAGCCACCTTGCGCCTTGCCCCTGACGCCAAGGGCGCATAAACATTGTCCAAACTTAATTGGGGGACCGGCAATGGCGTCGAACAGCACACCGATGACACGCATCTTTTCGTGGATCTTACTTGGCTTTTTGTTTCTGGGCCTTGCTGGCTTTGGTGCGGCAAACTTTGGCGGATCTGTTCAAACGATCGGTTCTGTTGGGGATCGCGATATTCCGGTCACGACCTATTATCGCGCTCTTCAAAACGAACTTCGTGCGACTGAAGCGCAATTTGGCCAACAACTGACCCTTCAACAAGCGCAAGCGTTTGGTATTACCGACCGTGTGCTATCGCGTGTTGTGATCGAATCCGCGCTTGATTCAGAAGCGGCTCGTATTTCTTTGTCGGTGGACGATGCGGCGGTCGCAAAAGATATGAAAGGCATTTCCGCCTTCAAAGGGCCCGACGGTAAATTCAGCCGCGAAAATTACCGATTTGCGTTGAAAAACGCGGGGTATAGCGAAACAGAATTCGAAGAAAATGTTCGTACGGAATCGGCACGTACCGTGATGCAAGCGGCCATCATCGCAGGAAACACCATGCCTGCGACAGCGATTGATACGGTTCTAGGATATATCATCGAAACACGTGATCTAACGTTAACCACGCTTGATAACACCAATCTGCGAACAGCAATTGTTGATCCTGACGCGGCTGCGTTGCAAACATATTATGATGCGAATGTAGTCACCTATACATTGCCAGAGCGCAAGCAAATCACATATGCGATTTTAACACCTGACATGATTTTGGATCAGGTTGAAGTTAGCGACGATGCATTGCGCGCTGCATACGACGCGCGCGCCGATGAATTCAACCAACCTCAGCGGCGCTTGGTAGAACGTCTGGCATTCTTGGATATGGAACAAGCATCGGCAAAGTTGGCTGAAATCGTCGCTGGAACGACAACCTTTGATGCCGTGGTTGCAGATCGTGGTTTAAATTTGGCAGATATTGATTTGGGTGATGTATCCCAATCTGACCTAGGTGCCGCAGGCGCAGGCGTATTTGGCGCGGACCTAGATCAAGTGGTTGGACCATTTGAAACCGACCTTGGCCCTGCGTTATTCCGCGTCAACGGTATTTTGGAAGCCGACGTCATTTCCTTTGACGATGCACGTGAACAATTGTTTGACGAACTGGCGACCGAAACAGCGCGCCGGACAATCGATGCAAAATCCGCCGAAATTGACGATGCAATGGCGGCGGGCGCAACGTTGGAAGATTTGGCGAAAGAATTTGGGATGCGCGTTGACGTCACCATGTATTACGATGGTTCTGATGATGACGTCGCAGGATATCCAAATTTCCGCAAAGTCGCCGCTGCGGTGCAAGATGGCGATTTCCCGACGGTTGAACCGCTTGAAGACGGGGGGATTTTTGCACTGCGCTTAGATGCGATTGTTCCACCTGCCCCAACGCCATTGGACGAAATCACGGATCAAGTGACCCAAGATTGGCGCGCGGCTGAAACCCGCGCGGCGTTAGAAACCCGTGCAAGCGAAGTCATTAGCACCGGCGAAGTGATCGGAAATGCGAAACAGTTATTGGGTCTAAAGCGGAACGACTTTGGCACAACAGCAACAGCAGATATTTTGGCAGCCGCGTTCAAATTGGATGCTGGCGCGTCACAGGCCGTTCCCCAGGGCGACACAGTGGTGATCGTTCGCGTTGATGCCATCAATGCGGGTGATACAAATGATGCCGACGCAAAAACTCTGCGCGACAGCATTCAACAACAGTTTGGCGCAAGCTTGGCGGATGACTTGTTTAGCGTTTTTGCAACGCAAATCCAACAATCTGCAGGCATTACGTTGAACCAACAGGCGATCAACGCCGTTCACGCCAATTTCCAATAGGTATTAATATGTCGATCACTCCTGACTATTCAAATTTTGCGACCGTCTACGACAGCGGCCAAAATCAGGTGATTTATACCCGACTTGCGGCAGATTTGGACACGCCTGTATCAATCATGATGAAATTAGCGGGCGCGCGCAAAAATAGTTTCATGTTGGAATCTGTCACGGGCGGTGAAATCCGGGGACGATATTCCATTATCGGGATCAAACCTGACTTGATCTGGAAAACGGAAGGCAACCGTGTATCAATCAACCGCATGGCGCGCTATGATGACGAAGCGTTCACCGCGATTGACAATAAACCGTTGGATGCGTTCCGTGATTTGTTGGCCGAAAGCCACATCGACCTGCCTCATGATTTACCACAGGCAGCGGCGGGTGTGTTTGGATATCTGGGATATGACACCATTCGCCATGTCGAATATTTGCCAAATGTAAATCCTGATCCAATCGGTTTACCAGACGCGTTGTTCGTGCGCCCTTCTGTCGTCGCGGTGCTGGATGGCGCTAAAGGCGAAGTAATTTTGGTGGCCCCCGTTTGGCATGACGCGGCCGTTTCTGCGCGCGCTGCATATGCACAGGCGGCGGAACGCGTGATGGACGCGGTACGCGATTTAGAACGCCCCGTGACTGACACGCGTGATTTGGGTGATGCGGATGACGTGCCAGAACCGACATCAAACTTTACCCACCAAGAGTTCTTGGATGCGGTTGCAAAGGCGAAAGATTACATTGCTGCGGGCGATATTTTTCAGGTGGTTCTATCCCAACGGTGGACGCAAGAATTTAAACTTCCGCCCTTTTCGCTTTATCGGTCTCTGCGCCGCACGAACCCGTCGCCCTTTATGTTCTATTTCAATTTCGGCACCTTTCAGGTGATTGGCGCAAGCCCCGAAATCTTGGTTCGCGTGTTTGGCAATCAGGTCACGGTACGCCCCATCGCAGGTACCCGCCCCCGTGGAGCCACCCCCGAGGAAGACAAAGCTTTGGAACTGGATCTTTTGGCCGATCAAAAGGAATTGGCCGAACACCTTATGTTGTTGGATCTAGGCCGCAACGATGCAGGCCGTGTTTCCAAAATTGGCACCGTCAAACCGACCGAGGAATTCATCGTCGAACGTTATAGCCACGTCATGCACATCGTATCGAATGTGATCGGCGAATTGGCCAAAGACCAAGACGCGTTGTCAGCTTTCTTTGCCGGGATGCCAGCGGGCACCGTGTCAGGCGCGCCAAAAGTCCGCGCGATGGAAATCATCGACGAGATTGAGCCTGAAAAACGCGGCGTTTATGCTGGCGGCGTTGGATATTTTAGCGCCGGTGGTGATATGGACATGTGTATTGCGCTGCGCACCGCGATCCTTAAGGAAGAAAAGCTGTATATCCAAGCAGGCGCAGGCATTGTTGCCGACAGTGATCCACAATCCGAATATATGGAATGCGTCCACAAATCGAATGCCATTCGTCGTGCTGCCGCCGATGCAGGATTATTTTCTGGCACCGGCAACAGTTAAACCAGATGGTCCGCCCTTACCTTACGCGATAAAGCACGGCACTTCGTCCAGAGCTTCGCGCTGTTGTTGTGTAGGTTTGGACCGCTCATGGCTGCAAGCATCGCCATAACGCTAGAAAATCCATTGGTTCCATTCAAACGATAAAAACGTTTGACAACACGTGTGAAGGCCGCGTTTTCGGTACCACATTGATTGACCATCCAATCGCTATAGGTTGTCATGTCGCGGGCTTCGGAAACCGATAACCCAAGTTCACGTTCAAACGCGGCGGCAATGTGATCGACATCTTCTTTCATCATCATGCCCTTTAAGCCCATAAATGCAGCCCCGAGCGCGGCAATCAAAACATTAATATCATCCGTTGCATCCACCGGGTGAATTTTTGTTTGTCTTTTAAATCCAAAACGGCGAACCGCCAATGCAGCGTCCCCTACCATGTCATATAAATTGCGCGCAATATAGCTGCCGATCGTGCACGTTGCGCATAAAAAAATGCGCCAATCACGGCTGTTATAATTCCAATTAAAACTGGCATTTCAAATACCTCCTAAAACAGAAGGTAAGCTCAACACATCTTTAAGGCGAAAAAATGACCCAAGTATGGTAACTATCTGTCGCCTGAGGCCTTTAAAAGCTGTGATATTGGGACGATCGCCACACGTGTCGCGCGATCTTGGAACCCCCACATGAGAAGCGTTGAAATCGTATCGGGTGTCAATCGCGCAACCACAACCGCGCCTGCGTCGCTGGAACTTGCGCGCATGACGGCTCCATCTAAAAACCGTTTTATGATGCGATCTGTTTGACCCTGTCCGTCAAGATCTTTGTAAATGCTGGTTGATGTGACCTTTAATTTGTCCGCTTCGCGCAAGATTGACGTCAATCCCTTTTCATAAACCAATACCCCGTGACCGGTGCGCGATAAAATCTCTGGTACTTGAATGTTGCTTTCACGGCTAACTTGCAATCCGCCTTCGGTCTTTTCCATAATCGCAACAGTCGACGGCAATTGGTTCAAAACACTTGCAATGGTAATTTCGGTATCTTGTACCGTGGCACCTTGGGCTAGGTCCACCAATGCAACGACGTCCTGTCCAAGCGATCGCAATGTATCCAAATCATTCCGGGCAAATTGGCTTGTCGGATCCACCGCAAATGCGATGGGAAATGGAAGCGCTTCTATCAATGCGGGATCAATGGGCGCATCAGGGTTTGTCATAACCACAAACGACAACATCGGCTTGCCGGATGTTTCCACCGTCTGAGCCGCATACAAATCAATCGCACGCCCCAATGGCGCAGGCAGTTCAGGCACGCTAACCGTATCCGATTGTAGCGCCGGACCATTGTTTGATGGGACACCGATCTTTGGCAACGGGGTGGCAAGCGCGTCGCTATCGAATGTTTTTGGAGTTTGTGGATCAAAGACGCTTGGCGCGGGCTCTGGGTCTTGGGGAATTTCGACATCCCCTTGGTCAATTGGTGGTGTTTGCGGAACGGCGTGATCATCGCCTAAAACCGGCTGTGTTGGTCCATCCGTTAAAGGAACCCCTGTTTCCGCGCGTGGCATCGTGGGACGCAAGTCAGCATTTGGAAGTGTGGGCGGAGTGATTCCGAATTCAGGTTGCGGCAGCCCCACATCAGGCGAAACAATTACGGGTTCCGCGGCGGGTGCTTGTGGCGCGGCATCCCCTGTGACTGGCACAGATGGGGCATCCGTGGACAAATCCGTGGTCGCTGCGGGCGTTTCGATTGCAGGCACAACAACGGTCGGAACATTTGGCAATACCGGGCTTTCCAATGGTTGTGGGACAACAACGGCGGTATCCTCGCGCGATTGATTGAATTCTGATCCGGCGGGAACATCCAAAATCGTGCTTTCGGGTTCGGGAACAATCGGTTGCCATCCGTAATAGATGGACACAGCACTTATGCCGCATAAACCCAGTATCGTTCCCCGAACAAATCCTCCAATGAAACCGCTTGCCACCCTAATTCCTCATGGATTGTATTAATTTATTGTCACATTTGCGCGCCCTGCCCTTGACGGTGGGCGCAATCCCTGAACATGTATAACGCGACCAAGGTGACGGGGGCTAGCCCCCGATTGCAATTCAAGGGAAAAAGTTAACATGCTCTTGCTTATCGATAATTACGACAGCTTTACCTATAACCTTGTCCATTATGTGGGCGAATTGGGCGTTGAGGTTGTCGTGAAACGCAACGACGCGATTGATGTCCAAGAAGCGATGGCCATGAAACCGGCGGGCATATTGTTATCGCCTGGTCCAGCGACCCCTGACCAAGCTGGCATTTGTTTGGCACTAACGGCGGCAGCGGCAGAAACGAAAACGCCTTTGATGGGGGTCTGTCTTGGACACCAAACGATTGGCCAAGCCTTCGGTGGCGATGTCGTGCGATGTCACGAAATCGTTCATGGAAAAATGGGCACAATGCACCACGATGGTAAAGGCGTTTTTGCGGGATTACCAAATCCGTTCCAAGCAACACGGTATCATTCTTTGGTGGTTGATCCCGCGACCCTGCCCGCAGAATTAGAGGTCACAGCAACGCTTGAGGATGGCACAATCATGGGTCTTCAGCATCGTGAATTGCCGATCCAAGGCGTGCAATTTCACCCCGAATCCATTGCATCAGAACATGGCCACGCCCTGTTGCAGAACTTTGTAAATATGATGAAGGTCCCCGCATGAGCGACGCGATGAAACCCATTATTTTTGCGGCATCCGAAGGTCCACTAAGCCGTGCACAAGCCCAACAGGCGTTTGAAATCTTGTTCAATGGGGATGCAACCCCTGCGCAAATGGGCGGATTGTTAATGGCGATGCGCGCGCGCGGTGAATCAGTCGCCGAATACGCCGCAGCGGCGGCTGTGATGCGGTCGAAATGCGTGGCTGTGAATGCGCCTGCGGGTGCGATGGATATTGTCGGCACCGGCGGTGATGGTGTCGGGACATTGAACATTTCCACCGCGACCGCGTTTGTCGTCGCAGGGGCCGGTGTAACAGTCGCAAAACACGGCAACCGCAACTTGTCATCGAAATCTGGTGCCGCTGATGCGCTGTCGTTGATGGGCATTAACGTTATGGTTGGCGCAGATGTCGTCGAACGCGGAATTGCCGAGGCCGGTATTGGGTTTATGATGGCGCCAATGCATCACCCTGCCGTGAAGTATGTGATGCCGGTACGACAAGAATTGGGATGTAAGACAATTTTTAACATCCTTGGACCGTTGACGAACCCTGCGGGGGTCAAACGCCAACTGACAGGCGCATTTGCGTCCGACCTGATCTATCCAATGGCTGAAACCTTGCAAATGCTTGGCAGTGAAAAGGCATGGTTGGTACATGGATCCGACGGATCAGACGAAATCACCATCACGGGCACGACCGAGGTTGCCGTGTTGGACGGCGACAAAATCACAGGTCTGACCGTTCACCCAGAAGACGCAGGATTGCCCGTGCATCCGCTATCGGCCATTTTGGGCGACACGCCCGAGGTTAATACCAAAGCATTGATGGCGTTAATGAACGGTGAAAAAGGTGCCTATCGGGATGCGGTGTTGTTGAATGCCGCCGCCGCTTTGATCATTGCGGACAAGGGCGACACCCTAAAAGCCGGCGTTGAAATCGCTGCGGAAGCGATCGACAGCGGCCGCGCGTTGAACGCCATCCAAACTCTAGCCCGCGTTACGTCGGAGACCGCATGACCACCACTGTTTTAGACAAAATCAAAGCCTATAAATTAGAAGAAGTCGCCGCCGACAAAGCGCGTGTCCCTTATTCAGATGTTGAGGCAGCAGCGCGCGACGCGTCACCAACCCGCGGTTTTGCCGATGCGTTGATCAAAGCATCAAAAACAGGATATGGATTGATTGCCGAAGTGAAAAAGGCATCCCCCTCCAAGGGATTGATCCGCGCCGATTTCGAACCCGCAACCTTGGCGAAAGCCTATGAAGATGGCGGCGCTACATGTTTATCGGTCTTGACCGATACACCAAGTTTCCAAGGGGCCAAGGAATACTTGGTAGCAGCGCGTAACGCCACATCCTTGCCCGCGCTGCGCAAAGATTTCATGTATGACACCTATCAGGTGGCCGAAGCGCGTGCCTTGGGTGCCGATTGCATTCTGATCATCATGGCATCGGTGTCTGACGCGCAGGCCGCAGAATTGGAAGCCGCCGCGTTTGAATGGGGGATGGATGTTCTGATCGAAGTGCATGACGGTGATGAATTAGACCGCGCTGTCGCGCTAAAATCACCGCTGTTGGGGATCAATAACCGCAATTTAAAAACCTTTGAAACGACATTGGACACCACGCGTGAATTGTCCCGCCGTGTCCCCGCAGACCGGTTGTTGGTGTCAGAAAGCGGCTTGTTCACGCCGAAGGACCTGTCCGATATGGCGCAATATGGCGCACGCTGTTTCTTGATCGGTGAAAGCTTGATGCGGCAAGAGGATGTCACCCAAGCCACCCGCGCCATTTTGGCAAACCCATTGATGGGGGCGATGTAATGTCTGGTCTGACCCATTTCGACGCAAAGGGTGATGCCCATATGGTTGATGTGTCGGATAAGGCCGTGACATCCCGCGTAGCCACCGCACGCGGTCACATTAAGATGCAGCGCGAAACATTTGATATTATTAGTGAAGGCCGCGCCAAAAAAGGTGATGTTTTGGGTGTTGCACGTCTGGCTGGCATCATGGGTGCAAAAAAAACGCCTGATCTTATTCCGCTATGCCATCCCTTGCCTGTGACCAAGGTCGCGGTGGAATTAACACTTGATCCCGATTTACCTGGTGTCCAAATTGAGGCCACTGTAAAAACCACTGGTCAAACGGGCGTCGAGATGGAGGCATTGACCGCCGTATCCACCGCCGCGCTGACGGTGTACGACATGTCAAAAGCGGTTGATAAATCTATGGAAATCGGCGCCATTCGTGTCGTATTGAAAGATGGTGGAAAATCAAGACGGTACGAAGCGGAATGATCAGCGTTGAACAGGCCTTAGATAACCTTTTCACAATTGCCCCGACGATGGGGACCGAATGGGTCACGCTTGATAACGCAAATGGTCGCGTGATGATCGCCCCTGTGGTGGCAAAACGCGATCAACCGCCGTTTACCTCATCCGCGATGGATGGCTACGCCATGCGCCGCGGTGACGTGGCAATTGGCAACCGCTTGCGTGTAATCGGAGAAGCCGCCGCGGGTCATCGTTTCACCGGTCCGGTGAACGCGGGCGAAGCGGTGCGCATTTTCACAGGCGCCCCTTTGCCAACAGACACCGATTTTGTCGTTATTCAAGAAGATGTTACACGAGACGGCGAACATATCACAATCAATGAAAATCTGGGCCAAGGCGCGAATACACGCCAACAAGGTGCTGATTTCAAAGCCGGTCAAACCGTCGACGCCCCCCGTCGTTTGGGCCCCAAAGACATCGCGTTATTGGCGGCAATGAACATTGACCGCGTGCAAGTGTCACGCCGACCCGATGTCGCGCTCATTTCAACAGGTGATGAATTGGTGTTTCCGGGCGAAAATCCGAACCAAGATCAAATCATTGCATCAAACACCTTTGGCCTTGCCGCGTTGATCAATGATGCAGGCGCACGGGCACGGATTTTGCCGATTGCACGTGACAACATTGCATCGCTGAACACGGCGCTTGATCTTGCTCAGGGCGCGGATGTGATTATCACAATCGGCGGCGCATCCGTGGGTGATCATGATTTGGTCGGCAAAGTGATTGCCGAGCGCGGCGTCGATCAAAGCTTTTACAAGGTGGCAATGCGGCCTGGTAAACCATTGATGGCCGGCAAACTGGACAATGCTGTGATGGTTGGCCTTCCCGGCAATCCGGTATCAGCGATGGTCTGTGGGATCATCTTTTTGGTGCCGATGCTAAAAAAGATGTTGGGACAGCCAGCGAAGGCTGCACAGCGGTATCAAGCGATAGTAACCCATGAAATACCTGAAAATGGCCCACGGGAACATTACATGCGCGCAACACTAAACGCAGTCAACGTCACCTTGGCCGATCGTCAAGATAGCGCGCTTTTGTCGGTTTTGACCACGGCCGATGCCTTGGTCGTTCGCCCCCCTAACGCACCGGCTGCGCGGGTTGGCGACACTGTGGATTACATCCTTTTATAGAACAAAGCTTGACACAAAAAGAGAACACCTATAGAACATACACAACGTAAGTCAAAATAGGTGGCCGCAATGCTGACCCGTAAACAACTGGATCTATTGAATTTCATTAACAAACGCATGCAGCGTGATGGTGTTCCGCCTTCGTTCGATGAAATGAAAGAGGCGTTGGACCTACGGTCAAAATCGGGCATCCATCGATTGATCACCGCATTAGAAGAACGTGGGTTCGTCCGTCGATTGGCCCATCGGGCGCGCGCAATCGAAATCGTGAAGCTGCCTGAATCTTTGGGCGGTGATACCGCGGGGTTCACGCCACAAGTGATTGACGGTGACAAACCTGATAGCCGCCACGCTGCCGCGACTCCGATCGAAGCCGTTCACGCGATGGAGGTTCCCGTCATGGGCCGGATTGCGGCGGGTGTTCCCATCGAAGCAATTAGCCATGTGTCCCACAATGTTGCAGTGCCGGGCCAAATGTTGCGCCAAGGCGGTGAACATTACGCGCTTGAGGTCAAGGGTGATTCAATGATCGAAGCGGGCATCAACGATGGCGACGTTGTCGTGATTCGCGAAACGAAAACGGCCACCAATGGTGACATTGTCGTTGCTTTGGTAGAAGACAGCGAAGCAACCCTGAAACGGTTTTTCCATCGTGGAAATATGATCGCACTAGAAGCGGCGAACCCCGCCTATGAAACACGTATGCTGCGCCAGGATCAGGTGCGCGTTCAAGGTCGATTGGTGGGTTTGATCCGAACCTATTGATCGCCCGTAAATGCAAACGGTGGCGTCGTTTGACGCCATGCGTAACGTGCGCGGTGCGATGCATCATGCATCATTTTCGGATTTTTTGATTGCGCCATTCTGATCGCGCCAAAGTGCCATTGAGCCAAAGTGTTCCAATGTTTCTGACATTATTATGGTACAGGGCCCTGTGACGTTTAAGTCGACGATCGTGACAATGATGTCATCTTTTGCACAAATAACAGATCGACCATTATCCCGTTTCGACCAAAAATGCCTAATGTCATGAACATTGTCTTTCCAAAGATTAAATGCAACCTCACGGTCAATACGCATACCGTCATTTTCCATCCATATATCCGCGGTAAAGTTATCGCCCTTTTTCTTTGACAATGCGCGGCCGATCGGGGTCAATACGCTAACCAACCGCCCGTCCCGCGAAATCAATATGTCCGCCCGATCGGCCAAAGGCCACGCGGAAAACCCCACAATTAAAACAAAACATCCGACGATGATGCCGCCGCGGCCACGCCAAAGGACCACAAGCAAAGCACCAAAGGTCAAACTTGGTAAACCCCATCCCAGAGGCGTGACCGTATAAGACACGGCATATGACAGATTCGACGCATAAGCGGCCACCCCTAAGATCCAACGTAAGCCTATTTCGACGCCCCAAAATCCGATCCATTCCAATCCGACAGGCAACAACGGCAGACATGACAAGAACCGCCAAAAGGTTGGCAAAAAAGCCAACATGGCTGATTTGGTTAAAATGGATGGCCGCAATGGGTGCCGTTGCGACACCGGCCACAAAGGAA
>JAYPUL010000016.1:40286-57889 GCA_038134005.1 Paracoccaceae bacterium
TTGGTTAAAATGGATGGCCGCAATGGGTGCCGTTGCGACACCGGCCACAAAGGAAGACAAAAACACGCCGATTATGGTGTGTAGGATGCGGCCGCTGCTACGTGGTGCGACCACGTTTTGAAACACAAAGACCAAGGCAATCGTTGCTGCGAACGACATCTGGAACCCAGGGGAATATAATGCCTCAGGCCGTGCAATAAGGATAACCATCGCGGCCATCGCCAAAGCGCGATAACTAATGACTTGACGGTTTAACATCGCGGCACTGTAAAAGGCGGCGATCATAACAAAGGCACGTTGTGTGGCGATGTTCCCGCCTGATATTCCCAAATAAAGCGCGCCCACCGTGATCGCAAAAATTGCAGCGATTGTTTTCGCATGATTGGCGATCGCGCGCATTGGCATTATAACCAAAGTAAACCTGACACTAAAAAACACCAAGCTGGTTAAAAGCCCCATGTGTAATCCCGAAATTGCAAGAAGATGCGCCAAATTTGATCGACGTAAATCTTCGGCCTGTGCTTGCGACACACCAAATCGATCCCCTGCAATAATCGCGCGCGCCACACCTTGGGTTTGCTCCGATAACGCCGATTGAACCAATTGGGACAACCACCCTTGGGCCCGCGCAAAAAACATTTCGGTGCCTTTGGGATTGGTCGATTGAACAATATCAAATCCGCTCCGCCCATAGCCAACCGCCCCCAAAGACAAAAAATATGCGTGTTTTCGAAAATCAAACCCGCCCGGTTCAACGGGTCCTTGCGGCGCCGACACATAGACCTTGGCGCGAATTTTGTCGCCAATCGTTGGTCTAACGGTGACCGTATCCATTGCAAAAGACACTCGAATGCGACGTGGGAGTTTTTTTATCTGGAATAGGTCCCATAGACACCTGATCCAGAGTCAAACGCATGTTGTCGCCCGCCGATCGGTCCACCAAGATAACCCGCCCTGTGATAACCCCCGAATACGGATAAGCTAAGCTTGGTGCCCAAACCAAATAACTGCGTAACGCAGCCGCGCCTGCGCCGATCCCGATGCATATGCCAATCACCAAAAGCGGTAACGTCGCGTTATCCGCAAATCCGACCCAAAATATATATACCACCACACACGCGACGGCCGCAGCGACCAAAAGCGCGCCAATCGGCCACCCAAACGAATAACAAACCGCAACGCCTAGTCCCATAAAAACGGGGGCCCAGTGAAACAACTCGGATCGTTGGGCGGCAATTTCGTGGATTATACGATGCAAGCCCCTCTGCATGCTTGTCCTTATTTGTGACACTCGCTAGACAGGGGCCAAGATAGAACTGAAACACTTACCAAAAGGTTACCGCACATGTCGCAGGTCGTTACACGCATCGCCCCATCGCCCACAGGATATATGCATATCGGAACCGCGCGCACGGCGCTGTTTAATTGGCTTTATGCACGCGGGCGGGATGGTAAATTTCTTATGCGGATCGAAGATACCGATCGCGAACGATCCACGCCCGAGGCAACAGATGCCATTTTACGCGGTATGGAATGGCTGGGCCTTGATTTTGATGGCGCGCCCGTAAGCCAATTCGAAAACGCATCGCGTCATGCCGCCGTTGCGCATGAACTATTGACCAATGGAAAAGCTTATAAATGTTTTTCAACACAAGAAGAAATCCAAGCATTCCGCGACGCTGCACGCGCCGAAGGAAAATCAACCCTATTCCAAAGCCCATGGCGCGATGCCGATCCTGCGTCACATCCTGACGCCCCTTATGTTATTCGCATTAAATCACCAACCGATGGTGTAACGGTGATCAAAGACGAAGTCCAAGGCGACGTCACCATTCGCAATGATCAATTAGACGATATGGTTTTACTGCGCTCTGATGGCACGCCCGTCTATATGTTGGCGGTCGTGGTGGATGACCACGACATGGGGGTCACACATGTGATCCGCGGCGATGATCATTTAAACAACGCCGCACGGCAGATGATGATTTACACTGCGATGGATTGGCCCCTGCCCGTTTATGCACATATTCCTTTGATTCATGGCGAAGACGGCAAAAAATTATCAAAACGCCACGGTGCAACATCGGTCGAAGATTACCAAGCAATGGGATACCCCGCCGCAGCCATGCGCAATTACCTAGCACGGTTAGGTTGGTCACATGGTGATGACGAATTTTTCAATGATGATCAGGCAAAAGAGTGGTTTGATCTTGGAGGTATTGGCAAATCAGCAGCGCGGTTTGATTTCAAAAAACTTCAAAACCTATCGGGTCAACATATCGCCGTCGCGCAAGATGCTGCGCTGCTGCATGAAATCAACGAATATCGCCTAAAAATTAATCAACCTGCGTTTGATGACACAAAATCTGATGGGTTATTGCGCGCGATGTATTGTTTAAAAGATCGGGCAAAAACTTTCGGTGAAGTTATTGAAAAAGGTCACTTTATTTTAACCGATCGACCGTTAGACATTGACGATAAAGCCGCAAAGAATCTAAATTCTGTATCCCACGGTATACTGGAAACATTGACGCCGCAGCTGCAAAATGCTACGTGGTCGCGAGACGAACTTGAAGCTTTGGGAAATCGGGTAGCCGAATCTCTGGGCGTAAATTTTGGAAAATTGGCGGGACCATTGCGCGCAGCACTTGCAGGCCGCGCAGTCACGCCAAGTGTTTTTGATATGATGTTGGTTTTGGGACGCGAAGAAACGATCGCGCGACTAAACGAAGCGGTGACATTGAGCAAAGACTAAAGTCGAACGAAACCACGACGTTAGCTTTGATGTTGCCGTAACCTGTGTCTGGGAACAGACATTTTTGAGAAAGGGAAAAAAATGGCCGAATCGACCAAGAAGGCGACGTTGAATATTGATGGAAAATCTTTTGAATTGCCCATCTATTCACCGACTGCCGGCCCAGATGTAATTGATATTCGTAAACTTTACGCAGACGCCGGCGTATTCACATACGACCCCGGCTTTACGTCGACAGCAAGCTGCGACAGCACGATCACATATATCGATGGTGGTAAGGGCGAATTATTGCATCGTGGGTACCCAATTGATCAATTGGCAGGCAAATCCCATTACTTAGAAGTTTGTTTCTTGTTGCTTTACGGTTATTTGCCGTCCGCTGAAGAGCTTGAAAAATTTGAAACCACAGTGACCCGTCACACAATGGTGCATGAACAAATGCATTATTTTTTCCGTGGGTTCCGTCGTGACAGCCATCCAATGGCGACATTGGTGGGTGTTGTTGGTGCAATGTCTGCGTTTTACCACGACAGCACAGACGTAAACGACGCGTGGCACCGCGAAGTTGCCGCTATTCGTTTGATCGCAAAATTGCCAACAATTGCAGCGATGGCATATAAATATTCGATTGGTCAGCCGTTCGTTTATCCGCGCAATGATTTGGACTATGCCGCCAACTTCTTGCATATGTGTTTTTCGGTTCCTGCCGAAGGATATCACGTAAACCCAATCATTTCGCGCGCAATGGACCGTATTTTCATCCTACACGCGGATCACGAACAAAACGCGTCGACATCAACGGTGCGTTTGGCGTCGTCTTCTGGGGCAAACCCCTTCGCATGTATTGCAGCGGGCATCGCATGTTTGTGGGGCCCTGCGCATGGTGGCGCAAACCAAGCATGTTTGGAAATGTTGCGTGAAATCGGAACTGTTGATCGTATTCCTGAATTCATCGCACGCGCCAAAGATAAAAATGATCCGTTCCGCCTAATGGGCTTTGGACACCGCGTTTATAAAAACACCGACCCACGTGCGAAAGTTTTGAAACAATCCGCAGACGAAGTGTTGGAATTGTTAGGCGTTGATGACAATCCATTGTTGCAAGTTGCAAAAGAATTGGAACATGTGGCGTTGAATGACCCGTATTTCATTGAAAAGAAATTGTTCCCGAACGTCGATTTCTATTCAGGCATCATCTTGGAAGCGATCGGGTTCCCGACATCTATGTTCACGCCAATCTTTGCATTGTCCCGCACAATCGGTTGGATTTCACAGTGGAAAGAAATGATTGCGGATCCACAAATGAAAATTGGTCGTCCGCGCCAACTCTATCTTGGTGAAACCGAACGAAATTATATCGATATCGAAAATCGATGAAACCACGAAACGCGCCATTAAATGGCGCGTTTTTTTCATATTTCTGACGAATTTCCGCGCAATCTTTTCCTTTATTTAAAGGATAAGACCATATGATAATTTTATTATTATTGATTACAGGGCTGACATACGCCCTATCAGCAGATCTATTTGACGATCAAGCTTATCAAGACACGTCAGAAGAAAACTTAGATACCGAAGACGATACAACAATCACCATAGAACCGGCACAAACGTCCCCCGGGATCGTATTGGATGGAACAGCTGACACAGATGTTATGATGAACACTTCCGAACTTGATGGTACAATCAAGGGATATTCGGGCAATGATATAATTGACGCTGGTTCAGGCGATGATTTGGTCTATGGCGGAATTGGCGATGACATTTTATATGGCGCTAAAAATTACGACCAAGAGGTTTTTGAACAACAGTTGGCTGAAGCGCCGATTTCATTGACAGAAGAGGTAAAGACGCTATTTAGCCTTGAAAATGCAATCTCTGGTTCGACAAATATGGATGATGGCAGCGATACACTTTATGGCGGCGATGGCGACGACCAAATCTTTTTTGGCCAAAGCGACACGGTCTATGGCGGCAAAGATCAAGACATCTTCAATTTAGTGCTCGAAAAAAATGGATCCGGCGTTGCTCATTTGATGGATTATGAAAAGGGCGAACCCATAAACCTAGTCTTTGATCACGATAACACCGATCAATATAATGACCTTGAGATCAGCCAAATAAATGGAAATGATGCATTAATTTCGATCGGTGACAAATCAGTTTTGTTGATCCATGGCGCATTTGATAAAATCGATAGCACCACAATCACAAAGTTTCATACGTAATTAACGTCCGTCAAAGTTTGCGGGTCGCTTTTCCAAAAAGGCCAGAACGCCTTCTTGGAAATCACGGGTGTTTCCGCAATCCTTTTGCAATCTAGCTTCGGTTTCCAACTGCTGTGCTAATGAATTTTGCCATGTTTGACGGAATGCCTCCTTAATATTGGCATAGGCAACTGTCGGGCCGTTTGCCAAATGCATGGCCCGGGCCATCCAATGATCAGCAAACGCTTGATCCTCAACCGCTTCCCAGATCAATCCCCATTTGTCGGCCTGTTCCGCTGTGATTTTTTCGGCAAATAATGCCGCGCCCATCGCTTTTGCCATGCCCATTGCGCGCGGCAAAATATATGTCCCCCCTGCATCGGGGATTAACCCGATCTTTGTGAAGGCCTGCATAAAATATGCACTTTTACTTGCAATCACAACATCGGCGGCCAACGCAAGGTTCGCACCAGCGCCAGCCGCAACACCATTTAGTGCCGAGATGGTTGGAACGGGGCAATTTACAATTGCGTGCAGCATTGGTTCATATTCATCACGCAGCGTGCGTTCCAAATCAATTTTGGAAATTGCGGTGCGATCACCTAAATCTTGACCGGAACAAAACGAACGCCCCGTGCCGGTGATGACCACAACACGCGCCTTTTTACCCATGTCGTTGACCGCGTTGGTTAATTCCGCACGCATTTGTGCATTCAGGGCATTCATCACATCTGGGCGGTTCAACGCGATAACCGCAATATTGTTTTCCAAGGTAACTGTGATTGATTCATACTGCATAGGCCAAATCCTTTTTCTTTGACCAAACCATTACCGGTTATCGCGCCAAGTGCAATGACAACACGACGTCAGTCACGTCCCAAGATATCGTTCAAGCGCTGTTGTTCGTCGGCAGTCAAAGCCGCAACAGGATTTTCAACACTTTTTGATCGCCTGCGGACGTAAAGACCCCCGAAAAGAATCGCGAAAAACATCACAATTGGCCCAGACCACCATAACACAGCATTTGCGCCTGTGCTCTTGGGCTTTAACAACGCAAATTCACCATAGCGCTCTACAATGAATTCTTTCACTTCATCGTTGCTGTCGCCTTCGACCAAACGTTCACGCACCAATAATCGCAAATCGCGTGCCAAACTTGCGTTGCTATCATCGATGCTTTCATTTTGACACACTAGGCAACGCAGATCTTTTGAAATTTCACGCGCCCGCGCCTCAAGCACCGGGTCTGCCAGAATTTCATCTGGTTGGACGGCCCAAACCTGCCCCGCAAACAAAAAGGCAGCTATCGTCAAAATTATGCGGTTCATTCTGCGGGTGCCCCTTGTTCTAAAGGTGCTTTTCGCGCGCCCGCAGCCAAACGAAAACGGCGGTCTGTTAAACTAATCAACCCACCTAATCCCATAATAATTGCACCGGCCCAAATCCAATTTGCCAACGGTTTAATATAGGTACGAACGGCCCATCCCCCGTCTTGTTGTTTGTCGCCAATAACGACGTACAAATCCAACATCGGATGATAATCAATCGCCGCCTCTGTGGTTGGCATGCGCGTTACGGGATAATTGCGCTTTTCAGGGCTGACCACAGCATAGGGTTCGCCATGTTTTAGAATGCTTACTGTTGCCATCGTCGACAGGTAATTCGGACCGCGCACATTTTCTACCGCTTCTAATGTAAACGTATAGGGCGCCATGTCCCAAGACCCACCAATTTGCACGACACGTATATCCTCTTGATCCCACGCCATCAGGCCTGCGACACCAAACATTGTGATCCCTAAACCAGAATGGGCCAGAAACTTGCCCCAATCGGCCCGCGGCAAACGCAACAACCGTGAAAAATCACGCGACCGCCCCAAACGCGACACCAAATCAACGATGCCCCCAAAGACCAACCATGACCCAAGGAATAATCCAATCGGGCCCTGCAATGACCGATCGGTTTGCATCGACCAAACCAAACCAGCCACGGCCACAGCCGCGACAAAGGCCCATTTCAAGTGTGCCAATGTTCGTAAAACCTGCCCCCGTTTCCACGGGATCATGGCACCAATTGGTAACAAGGCACCCAATGCAATCATGAACGGCGTAAAAGCTGCGTTGAAAAAAGGTGCACCAACGGACAATTTTCGATCAAAGAACATCTCGGCAATCAACGGCCAAATCGTTCCAATAAATACGACAAATGATGCAACCGCCAAAAGGATGTTATTGGCAACCAATGCACTTTCTCGGCTCACAAACGAAAACACACCACGTGCTTCCATCGCACTTGAACGCGCCGCAAACAATGTCAAAGCACCGCCAACAAACACAACGAAAATACCAAGGATATATACCCCTCGTTCAGGATCATTCGCAAACGCATGAACTGACGTGATAACGCCTGATCGTACAATGAAGGTTCCTAACAACGAATACCCAAAGGCCAAAATTGCCAAAAGAATGGTCCAACTTTTTAAACTTTCGCGCTTTTCCACAACAATCGCTGAATGCAACAATGCGGCTGCGAAAAGCCAAGGCATGAAGGATGCGTTTTCAACCGGATCCCAAAACCAAAAACCGCCCCAACCCAATTCGTAATAGGCCCACCATGACCCAAGCCCGATCCCAATCGTCAAAAACATCCATGCGGCCAATGTCCACGGCCGCACCCAACGTGCCCAAGCCGCATCAATGCGCCCTTCCAATAAGGCGGCAACAGCAAAGGAAAACGACATCGACAATCCAACATAGCCCAAGTACAAAAATGGCGGGTGAAACGCCAAACCGGGATCTTGTAATAACGGGTTCAAATCTTGACCATCAAATGGCGGCACTTCCATGCGCAAAAAGGGGTTAGACGTAAATAAGATAAATCCTAAGAACGCAAACCCCAGCAAACCCTGAATGCCTAGGACACGCGCTTTTAACTTTGGCGGAAGGTTGTTTCCAAACCATGCCGCAAACGCGCCAAACAATGCTAAAATCAATACCCACAGCAACATGGACCCTTCGTGGTTTCCCCAAACACCAGACACTTTATAAAGCATTGGCTTCAATGAATGGGAATTTAAAACCACCAAACGCACTGTGAAATCTGACGTCACGAATGCATAGGTTAACGCCCCAAAGGACGCCAACAATAACATTAATTGCGCCGTTGCGGCGGGAATCGCCAAAGCCATAAGACCGTAACGATTTGTGTGCGCCCCCACCAATGGAGCGACCGCTTGAACGCAGGCCACCAAAAAGGCAAGAATTAACGCAAAGTGTCCAAATTCTGTAATCATAGTCATCTTATATTCTGAAACATCCGCGTCGACCATTCAAAAAGAAGTGAAGGATTGTCGCGCCTCTTTTATAAATCAAAAAATTCAAAAAATATTGCAAAACAACATTTTCACGACCGAAACGTCCATTTTTTGTCAAAAAATAGCCTGGGGGAATTGGGCCAGTGGCCCAAGGGGGCAAAGCCCCTATGACGGATGTCTCTCTAAACGACGCTCTACCCCGTCTTTGATATGATGAATAACACCCTGCCCGCCGCGCAGCGCACGCCGCTCTTTTCCAATCAATCCCAAAGCGTTCGCACGCACTTCGAACCCAACAATCCCGTGGGCGAAAATGATCGTGGGCTTTTCAATGCGCGCCATTGCGCGTTTGATCCGCGCACTGAACGCTGGATAAGATTCGCCGCCTTTGATTGAAAAATAAGCCGCCATAACCTCATCTGATTTATCGCTGCCAAATCGCGGATTAACGGCGATACGTTCTGGCAAGGTTAAACCGCTGATCGGGCCGACATCGTGTTCCATCAAGTCATCATCAATGCGATACGCCATACCAGGCAACGCGATTTCAACGGTTTCAATCACGCGCCCCAATGGGCTGACAACAACATCGGTCGCATATAGGTTAGGCACATGACGACGTAGGATTTCGCCTTGGTCTGTAGACTGTTCACGTCCTAAAGCAGTCAAAGGGCTATTTAATCGCCCCTGGAACCTGCGCTCGGCGTTCCATTCTGTTTGCCCGTGCCGTGCAAACCAAAACTCCATCCCTTATCCCTTTTTGTTGATCAAAACCAATCCCACTGCAACTAATGCAAGCGCAACAAGAACTTCGAAATGCAACCCTTCTCCTAACAAAAGCGCGCCCAATATCACGCTAAATACCGGCGATAAAAAACTAAATGACGCGACACCAGATGCGGAATATTTCGACACCAATTTGAACCACAACAAAAACCCAAAAAATGCGACAGCCAAGGTTTGAAAGGTTAAACCCAAAATTGAAACAACGGTAACATCACGAAACGGTGCGTCAATCCCCAGCCCAACCAACACAAGTATCGGTCCGGAAATAACCAATTGCGCCAGTAACTGTGTTTCGGGCGCTTCGCGTGAAAGCCGTGACAATCGAACAGTCAAAGCAATGCCGCCCCACCCCATTGCGGCCCCTAATGCCAAAAGATCCCCCATCAATGATGGCGTCCGTGCGGGATCGCGATCAAAGACGGCCCATGCCACACCTGCAATTGCCAAAGTTAATCCAACCGCCCGCGTCCCGCTTAGGCGTTCACCTGGCAAAAGAAAATGTGCCGCAATCGCCAACCAAATCGGCATTGAATAAAACAAAATACTAACCCGGCCCACGGTGGTCAGATCAAGCGCTGAAAATAAACACAGAAATTCGCCCGCAAACAGGCCACCTATCAATAGGCTTGGCCAAAAATTGCGAGGCTGAGGCAAAATTGGAATGCGTTTCCACCACATCCAAATCATCAATGGCACGATAGCTAACATGGACCGCAGACCAGCCTGAAACACAGGTTGAAACCCCGCATTTGTGATTTTAATCACCACTTGATTAAAGGCCAATAGCAACGAAAACCCAATCAGGATTGCCGCTCCGTTTTTGTCGATTGAATTGCGTGTCATCATGCCCGCCACTCCATAGGAAAGCAGGCGTCAGGTCAAGCCTAAGTCTTTCATTTTCAGATTGTTACTGTTAATCAAAACAAAAAAGAGATTGCGCATGGATATTTTACAAATCACGTCACTTTTGATCGTATCGGCCGGCGTTTTCGGCGCAATTAATTAATTAATTATTTATCAAACTTCCATCGGCAATTGGTATTTTGGTTGTATCTCTGCTGGCGTCTTTTTCCGTGATGACCATCGATTGGGTCATGCCACAACTGGGCATGGCGGATAACGTGCGTGCGGCGGTGTTGGGTGTTGATTTTTCCCAAGCGCTCTTAGAAGGCATGTTAGGTCTGTTGCTGTTTGCAGGTGCGTTGCATGTCAAGGTGTCTGATTTGCGCGCGCAATGGCGTGTCGTTTTGTTGATGGCGACGATTGGTGTTGGGCTTTCCACGGTCGTGTTTGGATATGGGTTCCACCTATTGACGGGAATGCCGATCTTGGTCGCATTGGTCTTTGGCGCACTGATTTCGCCAACCGATCCCGTAGCAGTGTTAGGCGTTTTGCGCCAAGCCTGCCTGCGTAAGTCGCTGGAAACAAAAATTGCTGACGAAAGTTTGTTTAATGATGGCGTTGGCTATGTCGTCTTTTTGGTGTTGGTTGGCATGGCGTTTCCGTCAGGTGACACTCATGCATCCGGCGCAGTGGGTGCTCTGACATTGTTCTTACAAGAAGCCGTAGGAGGCGCATTAATCGGTTTGTCATTGGGATGGCTTGTGTTCCGGGTCATGCGATTGATTGATGATTATTCACTTGAGGTTTTACTAACCCTTGGGCTTGCCTTTGGTGGGTATCAGTTGTCGGTGTGGCTGCATGCCTCTGCCCCGATTATGGCCGTTTGTGCAGGTTTGTTCATCGGCGATGTTGGCGCAAAATATGGGATGAGCGAAGAAACCCGTAAATATGTCGATGCGTTTTGGAAATTGATTGACGAAATACTAAACGCGGTTTTGTTCCTGATGATCGGATTCGAAGCTTTTGCCATTGTCTGGGATCATAATATCCTAATGCAGTCCGTCTTTGCGATTGGCTTGGCGCTGATTGCACGCTTGGCGGCGGTGGCTGTTCCCGTTTTGATGTTACGCCCCTTCCGGAGTTTTTCGCGCGGGATTATTCCGATCATGACATGGGGCGGACTAAAGGGCGGAATATCCGTCGCCCTAGCGCTAAGCTTACCTGAAACTGAATGGAAACCTCTCATCCTTACGGCAACCTTCGTCGTCGTGTGTTTTTCCATCATTGTTCAAGGCCTTACAATTGCGCCACTCGCCACCCGTGTCGGTCGCGAACCCGAATTGTTATAGATGCACCAACAGCGATTGACCCTTCCCGAAATCCGCGACATAGCTAAGGAAATTTAAATTCGGGCAGGTTTCATGCAAAACGCAAATGTTCGCGGCATCTTTTTAATGGTTATCTCAATGGCGGGGTTCGCCATTGAAGATTTGTTTTTGAAATATCTATCGCACGATGTGCCCGCAGCGCAAATTATGATCGTCACAGGCTTCGGTGGTGCGTTGGTGATGTTGGTCGCCGCGATGGTAACCGGCGCGCCCATTTATTCATCAAAGCTTTGGGATCGTCATATTGTGATCCGCACCCTTGCAGACCTATTTGGATCGCTGTTTTTCATCTGGGCCTTGGTTCTTTTGCCCCTGACGATGCTGAGCTCGATCATCCAAGTTATTCCGTTGGCGGTCACCGCAGGTGCGGCATTGATTCTGAAGGAAAAAGTCGGCATTCGTCGGTGGAGCGCGATTTTCACAGGCTTTGTTGGTGTGATGATCATTATCCGGCCGACGTCAGAGGGCATTCAAATTGGCGCTGTCTTGGCATTGCTAATGGTGATTACCCTAAGCATCCGTGATTTGGCAACGCGCCAGATGAAAGCAAATGTGCCATCAATTACCCTCTCCATCTATGCCTTCATCGCCTTTGGAGTTGCAGGATTGTTAACCCTGATCTTTGACGCGCAATGGGTGCATTTGGAACATCGCCATATCGTGTGGTTTACGCTTGCGGTGGCCTTCGCTACGTTTGCCTATTTCTGCATCGTTGTTTCGACACGGATTGGCGACGCGTCCGTTGTGGCACCGTTTCGATATTCCCGATTGGTATTCGCCTTGGTCTTGGCCATGACTTTTTTGGGTGAAAGATTGGATTCACTGACCATATTAGGAATCGTGTTGGTGATCGGTTCCGGGCTTTATACGTTTTGGCGCGAAAACAAACTTGGCACCAAAACCGCACAATAAATGTTTACGCAAACAGATTGCGCAAACATTTCTGTTAGCGGTAACAAAATTGTTTTCTTTTACCAAGACGCATGATAAAGGGCGCGTGACGAACAACACTTACCCCCTAAAGGTTATGACATGAGCACGATTATCGACATCCACGCCCGCGAAATTTTGGACAGCCGTGGCAACCCAACCGTTGAAGTAGACGTCACATTAGAAGACGGCACAATGGGCCGCGCGGCGGTACCGTCAGGTGCGTCCACAGGCGCACATGAAGCGGTCGAGAAACGCGATGGCGACAAATCACGTTATATGGGTAAAGGCGTTTTGGACGCTGTTGCCGCCGTAAATGGCGAAATCGCAGACGCATTGGTCGGCTTTGATGCAACAGAACAGGAAGCCATCGACGCCGCGATGATCGAATTGGACGGCACTGCAAACAAAGGCCGTTTGGGTGCAAACGCGATTTTGGGCGTGTCCATGGCAGTTGCAAAAGCGGCCGCGGATTTCACGGGTCAACCGCTTTACCGTTATATCGGCGGCACATCCGCGCGCGTTTTGCCCGTACCAATGATGAACATCATCAACGGTGGCGAACATGCGGATAACCCCATCGACATCCAAGAATTCATGATCATGCCTGTATCCGCCGAAAACATCCGTGATGCGGTACGCATGGGATCAGAAGTGTTCCATACGCTTAAAAAAGAATTGTCTGCGGCGGGTTTGTCCACAGGCATCGGCGACGAAGGTGGCTTTGCGCCCAATCTATCGTCAACCCGTGACGCGTTGGATTTCATCCTGAAATCGATTGAAAAAGCGGGTTATGTCCCAGGTGAAGACATTTATTTGGCCTTGGATTGCGCCTCGACCGAATATTACCGCGATGGGAAGTATGAATTGAAGGGCGAAGCAAAATCGCTGACGTCTACTGAAAACGTCGCCTATCTAGAAGCCTTGGTCAATGATTACCCCATCATTTCCATCGAAGACGGCATGGCCGAAGATGACTGGGACGGGTGGAAAGCCTTAACCGACGCTTTGGGTGATCGTGTTCAATTGGTGGGTGATGATTTGTTTGTGACAAACCCTGTGCGCCTGTCTGATGGTATTGCGCAAGGATGTGCGAATTCGATGTTGGTGAAAGTCAACCAAATCGGGTCATTGTCCGAAACTCTGCGCGCGGTCGAAATTGCGCATCGTGCGCGTTATACCAACGTTATGTCCCACCGTTCCGGCGAAACCGAGGACGCGACAATTGCGGATTTGGCCGTGGCCACAAATTGCGGCCAGATCAAAACAGGGTCTTTGGCACGTTCAGATCGGTTGGCAAAATATAACCAATTGATCCGCATCGAAGAGCAATTGGGGGAAACAGCGATCTACGCTGGGCGTTCAATTCTACGCGGATAATAAAACTGTGCGCCCCTCTGGGGCGCGCCTAATCTTTGCGCTTTGCGCGTGCCTTCGGCGAGGATATTTTTAGACAGAAAATGATGGTTTCATTTTCTAAGATCTTGGCGTCTTAGCTATTTGCCGTTTCAATTAGAGATAGCTTTTGCAAACTTAGGAAGACGCGCCTTTTTAAACAGGGCGCGTTTTGTCCATTGTGCATCTGACATCTTATGGGCATCTGCCAAAATATCTGTGGCAATCCGTTGCATGGCGTCTGGGCGCGATTGAACCGCCTCAAACATCAGGCGATCAGGATCAATCCGGTCAACGCCTTCGTCCCAAAGGGTTTGTTTGGGAAAATCTTTATTGTTCAAAGTAACGATTTTATCCGCATTCCCCGCAATTGCCGCCGCCAATACATGGCGATCGGCGGGATCAGGCAAATAGAGACGCGCTTCAAGCCCAGAAAAATGGCAAACGCACGCGTTTGGCCAATCTGATTTTAACACTGCGAGTTCTGCGCGTGCTTGATCCTCGCCCATTGGTCCCAGTTTTCGCGCAGAGCGCGCCCATTCTTCGAGGATGCGATCAGACCACAGTGGCGTCCACCCCATGACACGGCATGCCCCCATGAGGGCCGCACGCATCACCGTGGGATACAGGACACAGGTATCAAAGAGCAATTTCATAGGCGGAAAAATAATGACTTTAGATAACCGCTTTCGGCCAATTGTGGATGTAAGGGGTGATCGGGCCCGGCAAATCCGGTATGAAAGAGTGCAGCTTGGCGCCCCGCCCGCCCAATGCCACGCACACAGGCGGTGCGGAATTTGGTCAAATCCGCCGCATGTGAACAGGAACACAGAACCAAAATGCCACCTTCGGACACCAAAGGTGCAGCAAGGCGAGCGACACGTTCATACGCGCGCAAACCTGCATCGAGCGCGTTTTTTGACGATGCAAAGGCCGGCGGATCGCAAACGACGACATCAAATTTCGCCCCCTCTTCGCCCAAAGCTGTCAGCACATCAAAAGCGTCACCTTTACGTGTCGAAAACCGGCTTGATGCAGACATCGCATCCGCACCGCGTTCGGCCAGATCAAGTGCCGCTTGCGATCCATCAACAGCGAGTGCCGAAATTGCCCCAGTGGCAAGCGCAGCCAATGAAAACCCACCAACATGTGAAAAAACGTCCAATACACGCGCACCCTTTGATACCGTCGCAGCCATCGCATGGTTTGGGCGTTGATCAAAAAACAAACCGGTTTTTTGACCACCTGCCACATCAGCCATATAGGTCGCGCCATTCATTGGCACAGGGATTGGTCCATCTGGCATGTGACCGGCCATCACCACGGTGTCGTCATCCAAACCCTCAAGCGAGCGGGCACGCCCCGAAGCGTTTTTAATGACCGTTTTGACACCTGTGACCACAATGATCGCGTGAACCAAATCATCGATCATTCTATCCGCCCATGCGGCATTGGGTTGCACGACCACGACATCGCCAAAACGATCCATAATGACGCCAGGAAAACCGTCAGCCTCGGCATGGACAAGTCGGTAATACGGTTCATCAAACAAACGCTGGCGAAGAGACAGCGCGGTTTGTAGCCGCCGCTCCATCCAGTTTTGATCAATGTTTACATTAAGATCTCGATCCAAAACGCGGGCGAAAATCTTGGAATTTGGATTAACGGTGACCAATGCGATTGGTGCGCGTTCGGCATCCTCTAGGATAGCAATAGCGCCAGGATCAATTTTTTTGGTACGGCGGTCCAAAACCATTTCATTATCATAAACCCATGGAAACCCATGGCGGATGGCTTTTGCCGCAGCCGTGGGGCGCAAGCGAACAACGGGATATGTGTGTGTCTGTGTCATAGCTTTGCCATACGTCCAAAATGTGCCCTTGGGAAGATGGCAAATTTTATAACTGAGGCAAACTAATTCTTGCATGATATTTTCTTTTGGGTTAATTGAGGCATCGTTAGCGCTAACATACGACTTATTTGGCGCAAAATCGGACAATTATTCAAAGGGCGAACAATGTCGATCAATCCAACACTCATGCGCGTTACCGAACGAATTATTCACCGTTCTGAAACGGCCCGCGGTCAGTATTTGGAAAAAATGCGTTCGGCTGTCGCCGATGGTCCTCGTCGTGCGCACCTGACCTGTGGAAACCAAGCACATGCTTATGCAGCAATGGGATCGGACAAGGACGCGATGGCGACAACACGTGGTCCAAATCTGGGAATTGTGACATCGTTTAACGATATGCTTTCTGCGCACCAACCCTATGAAACCTACCCTGCACTGATCCGTGAGGTTGCGCGCCAAAATGGTGGTACGGCACAAGTTGCCGGTGGTGTTCCTGCTATGTGTGATGGCGTAACTCAAGGCCAAGCTGGCATGGAATTATCGCTATTTTCGCGCGACACAATCGCATTGGCCGCAAGTATAGCCCTGTCGCACAATACTTTTGATGCCGCGCTATATTTAGGGGTTTGTGACAAAATTGTCCCCGGCTTGATTATTGCAGCCGCAACGTTTGGATTTATTCCAGCCGTCTTTTTGCCCGCAGGACCAATGCCATCAGGCATTCCAAATGATGAAAAGGCAAAGGTCAGACAAGACTTTGCGGTTGGCGCCTGTGATCGTGATGCGTTGATGGCCGCCGAAATGGCAAGCTATCATGCGCCCGGGACGTGTACTTTTTACGGGACTGCAAATACCAACCAAATGTTGATGGAATTTATGGGTCTTCATTTGCCTGGATCATCATTCGTGAATCCAAACACGCCCTTGCGCGACGCGTTAACCGCATATGGCGCAAAGCGCGCGATGCAAATTACAAACTTGGGCAATGATTTTCGCCCGGCCTATGACATTTTGAATGCCAAAGCATTTGTGAATGGTTTGGTCGGCCTGATGGCGACCGGCGGTTCAACCAATTTGGTGCTGCATCTACCTGCGATGGCGCGGGCGGCGGGCGTGATCCTTGAACTCGAAGATTTTGATGATCTGTCATCTGTTGTTCCATTAATGGCCAAAGTTTATCCAAACGGTCTGGCGGATGTGAACCATTTCCACGCAGCCGGCGGTTTAGGATACATGATCGGTCAGTTATTGGATGCGGGTCTGTTGCACGATGATGTAAAAACCATCGTTGGGGATGGGATGGATTTGTACCGCCGTGAACCCAAACTCATTGACGGAGAATTGACTTTTGTTGATGGCGCGCGCGACACTTTGAACGACAAGATTTTGCGCCCAGTGACTGATCCTTTCCAACAAACGGGCGGTTTGAAACATCTGACCGGCAACTTGGGCACGGGCGTCATCAAAATTTCCGCAGTCGCCCCCGAACGCCATGTGATCGAAGCACCCGCACGCGTATTCCACACCCAAGCCGACGTGAAAGCCGCATTCCAAGCGGGCGAATTCAGATCCGACACTGTGGTCGTTGTCCGTTTCCAAGGACCATCTGCAAACGGTATGCCCGAATTGCATGGCTTGACGCCAATTTTAGCGGTGCTCCAAGATCGAGGGCTAAAGGTGGCTTTGGTCACTGATGGGCGCATGTCAGGTGCATCAGGCAAAGTTCCCGCCGCCATCCACTTTAGCCCAGAGGCCGCAAACGGCGGGCCGCTGTCAAAACTACGCGACGGTGATCTGGTGCGCTTGGACGCCACCAATGGCACATTGAATGTGTTGGTGGATGATTTTGAAACGCGCGACTGCGTCAGCATTGATTTGTCGTCCTCCCATTCAGGGATCGGGCGTGAATTGTTCGACGTGTTCCGTAAAAATGTTGGCCTGTCGTCAAATGGCGCCGGCGTCGTGGTATAAGGACCCAAATTATGACCCCAGAACACGCATCGATCAAAGCACGCGAAATTTGTGAATTGGCCCCTGTGATCCCCGTATTGGTAATCCATGACGCCGCTATTGCCCGCCCTCTGGCCGAAGCACTGGTCGCGGGCGGCCTGCCCGCGCTTGAGGTCACATTGCG
>JAYPUL010000017.1:0-28027 GCA_038134005.1 Paracoccaceae bacterium
AAAGTGGTGCCCTCGGCCGGACTCGAACCGGCACGGCCTTACAGCCGAGAGATTTTAAGTCTCTTGTGTCTACCATTCCACCACGAGGGCACGTTTGCGAACATAGACGGTTTCGCGACGGTGTAAAGAGGCGACCTTAGCCAAATTCGGCAGAAACGTCCTCTTTTACCGCTTGCATGGCAACATAGGTCGATGTGCTGGCGACAAACGGTAATGTTGAAATCTTTTCGGCCAAAACCAACCGATAATCGCGCATATTGCGGGTCCGTATTTTCATCAGATAATCAAAGTTACCAGCGATCAAATGTGCCTCTTCGATTTCGGGAACTTTGGCAATGGCCTTATTAAAAGCATCTAACGCATTTTCGCGCGTATCGCTTAGGCGCACTTCGATAAAAGCAACGTGGTCCATGCCCAAACGGATCGGGTCGACCATTGCGCGATATCCTAGGATATATCCATCGCGTTCTAACCGCCGCAATCGCGCTTGGGTGGGGGATTTTGACAAACCAACTTTTTGCGCAAGGTTGGTAATGCTCATCCGACCGTCTTGTCCCAAGGCAGTAAGAATCGCATAGTCAAAACGATCCAATCCCAAAAATTCATTTGAATTAATTTCACCCTCAATTTCAGTCATTTCGATATGCCGTTCAACCATCTTCAGGAAATATTACCATCTAATTAGCGCTATATTAGGAAAATAGCCACTAGGAAAACATGCAATGCCACGCGATACTGATATGATGACCCGTCGTTCAATTGACACACAAACCTATGCGAACCAAACGCAGTTGTTGGATCGACTGATAGACCAGGCAAATCTTTCGCCAGATGATCGCGCGGCGATTTCGCAGAACGCGGCGCGTATCGTAACCCAAATTCGCAACACTGCGAAACCGGGATTGATGGAAATATTTCTTGCGGAATACGGTCTATCCACAGATGAAGGCATCGCGTTGATGTGCCTTGCTGAAGCATTGCTTCGGGTGCCAGATGCCGAAACTATTGACGCTTTGATCGAAGACAAAATTGCCCCGTCAGATTGGGCAAAGCACATGGGTCATTCGACATCACCCTTGGTCAATGCATCGACATGGGCATTAATGTTAACAGGGTCGGTTTTGAACGATGAAAACCCTGGAATTGTCGGCACCTTAAAGGCGGCGGTTAAACGTTTGGGTGAACCCGTCATTCGTACGGCCGTTTCACACGCCATGAAAGAAATGGGTCGCCAATTTGTATTGGGTGAAACCATCACCGCCGCGATGAAACGTGCGGAAAAAACAGAAGCACATGGATACACCTATTCCTATGATATGCTCGGCGAAGCTGCCCGCACAGAAGTTGATGCGACACGGTATCATTTATCCTATTCCCGCGCCATTACTGCGATTGCGGACGCGTGTATTCATGATGATATCCGCAAGAACCCCGGTATTTCGGTCAAGCTTTCGGCATTACACCCACGCTATGAAATTGCGCAACGTGACCGTGTGATCAATGAATTGGTCCCCAGATTGCGTTCCCTTGCGCTGTTGGCGAAATCTGCCGGTATGGGGTTAAACATCGACGCAGAAGAAGCAGACCGCCTGTCGCTTTCGATGGATATCATTGAATTGGTTTTGTCTGAACCTGCGTTAAAAGGATGGGATGGGTTTGGCGTCGTGATCCAAGCGTATGGCAAACGCGCCAGCTATGCGATTGATTATTTTTATGAATTGGCAACAAATCTTGATCGTAAGATCATGGTGCGCCTCGTAAAAGGGGCCTATTGGGACACAGAAATAAAACGTGCCCAAGTTGCCGGCCTAACCGATTTCCCCGTTTTCACTGACAAAGCGGCTACAGATGTGTCCTATATCGCGAATGCGCGCAAATTGTTGACCATGACGGATCGAATTTATCCGCAATTCGCAACGCACAACGCACATACGGTTGCCGCCATTTTGCACATGGCAGCCGATAAAGACAGCTTTGAATTCCAACGCCTCCATGGCATGGGCGAAACGTTACACGATATCGTTTTACGCCGTGAAAACACACATTGCCGTATATACGCGCCCGTTGGCGCACACCGTGATCTATTGGCTTATTTGGTACGCAGGCTTTTGGAAAACGGCGCAAACAGCAGCTTTGTAAATCAAATCGTCGAAGCATCGGTCCCACCTGAAGTGGTCGCAGCCGATCCGTTTGAAAAGCTCAACCACACGGATCACATCCTTCGCGGAACCGATCTATTTGCGCCAGAGCGACGCAATTCAAAAGGATTTGACCTTTTTGACATACCAACGCTAACCGCAATTGATGCCGCGCGCACCCAATTTTCAGACCACCAATGGTCCGCAAAATCCTTGGTGGTACATGATGTTCCAACCGATGACGCGGTCGCAGTCACAAACCCTGCGGCACCATTGACAACAATTGGAATGGTGTCATGGGCGCACCCAAAAGAAGTAGACAGTGCCGTTTCGTTGGCGCAACCGTGGGACGCCGACGCGAATACGCGATCAGCCATCTTAAACAATGCGGCCGAATTGATTGAAACGAATTTTGGCGAAATTTTCGCATTATTGTGTAAGGAAGCGGGAAAAACTTTAAAAGATGCGGTTGCCGAAATCCGCGAAGGCGTTGATTTCTTACGTTATTACGCAGCACGAACCACTGATGCGGCACCATTGGGGACCGTCGCATGTATTTCCCCATGGAATTTTCCGTTGGCAATTTTCACAGGTCAAATTGCCGCCGCGCTTGCCGCGGGCAATGCGGTCATTGCAAAACCGGCGGAACAAACACCCATTATTGCAACGCGCTTGGTCGCACTGATGCATCAGGCGGGCGTGCCAAAAACCGCACTTCAACTTTTGCTTGGTGCGGGCGACATTGGTGCGGCAATTACAGCGCATTCGGAAATTGCCGCAGTGGCCTTTACGGGGTCCACACAGACCGCCCAATTAATCCGCAAATCAATGGCACTAAACGGACCTGTTGGTGCGCCCTTGATTGCCGAAACCGGCGGTCTGAATGCGATGATCGTCGACAGCACTGCATTACCAGAGCAAGCAATCGCGGCAATCGTTGAAAGCGCATTCCAATCGGCAGGGCAACGGTGTTCCGCGCTTAGATGTCTTTATGTTCAATCTGACATCGCGCCAGAATTCACAAAAATGTTGATCGGCGCGATGAAAGAGCTGAGCCTTGGGGATCCTTGGGACATTTCAACGGATGTTGGACCAGTAATTGACACAGATGCACAAATGGACATTCAAGGGCATATTGATGCGATGCGGGCAAATGGCGCGGTACTTTATGAAACCCCGAAACCCAACTATGGAAATTTCGTTGCACCGACTTTAATCAAGATTGATGGGATCGCCGCATTAGAACGAGAGATTTTTGGTCCTGTTTTGCATATCTGCACTTTTGATGCAGATGAACTTGATAATGTGATCGATGCGATAAATGCAACCGGATATGGACTAACGTTTGGCCTTCAAACACGGATCGACGATCGTGTTCAAATGATTTCTGATCGAATTCATGCGGGCAATATTTACGTAAACCGTAACCAAATTGGTGCAATCGTAGGCAGCCAACCTTTCGGTGGTGAAGGTCTATCGGGAACAGGCCCAAAGGCAGGTGGTCCGAATTATTTGCCCAGATTTACTGCACAACACGCGCCGCGCGTTACGGCCCCCCGGAACACAACGACACAACCTGGTGGATTACGTGAAGCATTTGCAAAAGCGCAAAAAAATCCTAATGAAACCGTGTTGTCTCTTCCCGGGCCTACGGGGGAAAGCAATGTCTTAAAACTCACATCTCGCGCACCGATTCTATGCGCCGGTCCTTCGACGGCGACGGCAACAGAACAAGCAAAAATCGTGACCGCATTAGGTGGATCACCTGTTATCGCAGATTGGGAATTTGATGCAGGTGAACTTATTGATTTACCGTCATTGGGCGGGGTGATTTGGTGGGGGGACGACCAAATTGGTAGAACCATGGCGATCGCGTTATCAAAGCGCGTTGGCCCTATCGTGCCACTGATCACCAACACGCCTGACAAAGCCCATGTGTGCGGTGAACGTCACATCTGTATTGATACGACTGCGGCTGGCGGGAACGCCGCTTTGCTAGCCGGTGGGGAATAAGTCATCCGAAAAAATAAAACCGCCCAAAGGGGCGGTTTTATTTTCGCGTAAGCTTAAGGTATTAAACGCGGAAAAACTTTGAAAACTTTTCAAACTGTGGTTCAGCTGAAACCAAAATGTCTTTTGTTTCCAATGGGTTAGTTTCGGTCGCGATGCCTTCAACAATTGCGCCGGCTTCTTTTGCGATCACAATGCCCGCGGCCATATCCCATGGTTGCAGCCCACGTTCCCAAAATCCATCATAACGGCCCGCCGCCACATAAGCCAAATCCAACGCAGCCGCACCAAATCGGCGTACACCGGCACACGCCGGCATCAGGTTCGCCAAATCTTTCAACGTTGCCGGTAATTCGCCACGACCCGCGAACGGAATGCCCGTCGCGTAGATACTGTCAGCTACGCTGTTGCGGACTGACGCACGAATACGGCTTTCGTTCATCCAAGCGCCCGCACCTTTTTCAGCAAAAAACATTTCGTCTTTGGTGGGGTCAAATATAACACCGGCCACAATTTGCCCTTTGTGTTCAAGCGCGATTGAAATCGCCCAATGTGGCAAACCGTGTAAGAAATTCGTTGTGCCATCTAGCGGGTCCACAATCCAACGTCGCGTCGGATCTTGCCCTTCAACTTCACCGGTTTCTTCACCCAAAAACCCATATGTTGGGCGCGCTTCCATCAATTCTTCACGGATAATCTTTTCGGCAGCCATGTCTGCACGCGTCACAAAGTCACCTGCGCCTTTGCGCGACACTAAAAGGTTTTCAACTTCGCGAAAATCTTTTGACAATGAACGACCAGCCTTGCGGGCGGCTTTGATCATAACGTTTAAATTGGCGCTTCCAAGCATGGCGTATTCCTTTGACGATCAAAGTGGCGCTATACGCGCCTTTGGCCCAAATGCCAAGTGTTTAAAGCCGTGAAAGATATGCAATTCGCACAAATCACTGATCTGATCTGTCGATAGCTTCTATCAACCCATCAATTGCATTTTCCAAAATATCAATCGTTTGGTTAAAATCACGAGTGTAATACGGATCAGGCACATCACCAAACCGCCAAGGAGCGGTGGCATAATCGCCCATTTTGATCAATGTGACACGCAAATCAGCGGGCGCTATGCTGCGTAAATTGACCAGGTTGGATTCATCCATTGCGACAATCAAATCGAAATTGTTGAAATCCGCTTTAGATACCTGGCGCGCGCGAAGATCCGCCATATCTTATCCACGACTTTTTGCCGCCGCCTGCATCGGGCCGTACGGAGGATTACCGACATGCCAATCGCTTGTACCGGCGCTATCGATGATCAAATCTTAATGGGCCCCTTTCACGCGCAAGATCGCCTCTGCCGTCGCAGAACGACAAATATTTCCAAGACAGACAAACAAAATGCGTTTCAAAAGGGACCCTTAGGTTTAGTTATTGGTGTGATCCATTGTGTCTTGGCGATCCAAATCAACCATAACATCTAGATTGATTTCCCCCGCTTTTTCAAAGATCAACGTCAATGGAAGAATGTCACCTGTATTCCAAGCTTCGTTTAGACCCATGAACATTACATGATCACCACCGCGTTTCAACATGTGCGTTTGATGCGCGTCAATGGCAAAGCCTTCTTCAACATGGACCATTTTCATGACACCACCGCCTTGGTCAACGTGGGTATGCAATTCAACCTTTTTTGCCGCGCTTGATTGAACATCAATTAATCGATCATCTTGATCAGTTTCATTAATAATCATAAAAAAAGCAGCGCCCGCTTTTGCCATTTTCCCGGCAGAGCGCGCGTAAGCGTCGTGTATCATGATGCCATCAGCTAAACCTGATGTCGCTGAGATTGTGGCAAACGCAATTGCACCGATGAACGTTTTCGTTAGGGTCATTTAATTCTCCTTTGTCCCATAAAATTTTCAACTGGATCAAAGAAAAACTGGCGGCCCCCGTGACAATGGATCAATGGATGGCCCTGCCCCCCATATTTCTTGGGTTTGAACATATACGACCGCGGTCACGGCAATAATAGTTTGCGACAACCTAAAACTATTTGCACCGAAATCTGATAGAGATGTCACGCATTCAGGACAGATTGGTTGATCTTCAATCGGCTGGCCATCGGCCGCAATCAAAATGATTTCCGGACCATGCCCCGTGCACAATACAATGTGCCCAGCAACATCGCGCATCATTGGCTTGGTCGCAGCTATGGTATGGGTTGCTAAAATAATCAGCCCCATCGAAATCCACAGTGTGATCAAACGCCAGATTTTCACCAAACTCATCCCATCAAGAAACGACGAAACCCTGCCCGATATGGGCAGGGTTTACAATCTTCATATTGTCGCAGGCGCTTACGCGTTAGCAGCTTGTGCTTTTGCGATTTCTTTTTTGATTTTTAGCGCATTGTCAGACAATTCAACGTCTTTTGCTTTCGCCAAGAATGCGTCCAGACCACCACGGTGATCGACAGAGCGCAATGCAGACGCAGAGATACGCAATTTGAAACCACGACCCAATGTTTCGGACTGTAGTGTTACGTCGTTCAGGTTTGGCAGAAAACGACGGCGAGTTTTGTTGTTGGCATGGCTGACGTTGTTGCCAGTCATTGGGCCTTTTCCAGTCAGTTCGCAACGGCGCGACATGTCAGATACCTCGTTCAAGTGTTGTAGCCAGCATTTACTGACCAATATAAAAAGGCGCCGCAAAGGGCCGCGCCAGAATTCCGTTTCGTGCTTCTAGGGTGAATGTGAAACATCGTCAAGCGGTCAGGATCGAGAATCTGCACAAAATCGCTTTCGATTATTGTTTTGACGTCAAAAACCATGGTCAATGGCGACCAAGGATTGCGCAAATCACAAAATATGCCGAATCGTTCCAAAACCGAGCACGGCGCCGAGTCGGCATTTGTGGCCGACACGGGGACTTTTACTAACGTTTCAGCGCGTCCAAAATTTGTTGTGCTGCACGTGTTGGTGTAATGCTACCATCAACAACACGGCGTGCCAGTTCCGACATCATTTCTTTTGCTGGCCCGGTTTCAAGCGTGGCTAATAGGCCTTGGCGCACGTCTTCGGCAAACCAAAACTGTGCTTGCTCGGAACGTCTTTGGTCAAAAAAACCATTCTCACGCCGCCATGAAACGAGTGCAGACATTTTTTCCCATGCGTCGGTTAATCCAATTTCCTCGACGGCAGAAACAGTCATCGCCAACGGATACCCTTGCGGGTCCTGTGGGCGTTTTCGCAGCAATCGCAATGCACCGGAATAATCGGCGCATGTACGCAGTGCCGTAGATTTAAGGTCACCATCGGCTTTGTTCACCAAAATAATATCGGCCATTTCCATAATGCCACGCTTAACACCTTGCAATTCGTCGCCGCCTGCAGGCGCAAGAAGCAATAAAAACAAATCTGAAATTTCAGATACAATCGTTTCTGATTGCCCAACACCAACGGTTTCGATCAAGACAACATCAAAACCCGCCGCTTCACATAACGCCACCGCTTCACGTGTACGGCGCGCAACACCGCCCAAATGCGATTGACTGGGTGACGGACGAATAAACGCGTTGGGATTACGCGACAAATGATCCATTCGCGTTTTATCACCCAAAATAGAACCACCAGAACGGGCAGAGCTGGGATCAACAGCCAAAACGGCCACACGTAATCCCATTTCTGTGAGCGATGTTCCAAAACTTTCGATAAAGGTCGATTTGCCCACACCGGGCGTGCCCGACAAACCGACACGAAGCGCTTGACGATTTGATTTTCCAACCAAGTCGATCAATTCCATTGCGCTTTCGCGATGATCAGCACGAGAACTTTCAACCAATGTAATAGCACGCGACAACGCCCGCCGGTCGCCATTAATCAATTTTGTTGCCATTTGATCGATGTTTTGCATGTTTTCGGCAGCTTTCCGCATAGTATGATGTCGACAGGTTGACGGCGACTGATATTTCTTGGCTTGTTTAAAGTGGTAATGTCCAACGTGCAATTCTGCAATCGGGTGTAGGGATGATTAAGACACTTAGACGCATCTTCGCCGTCATCGGCTTTTTTGGCATTTTTGCCGGGGGACCGTTGTTTTCCGAAACCAAAAATTATTTATTCGACGTTCAGCTTTTGGGTATAAAAGCAGGTGAAATGAAATATTCTGTGCGGTCAAAGGGGTCACAATATTCCGCTGCGGGCAAAATTTATCCAACGGGTGTTTTGGCCCAGATTATAAATTTCAAATTCGACGTTTCGGTTTCAGGCAACATAAACAACGGTCAATATAGCCCGCTCTTATATTCAGAAATTTCTGACACCGGCAAACGCCAAGAAGAAAAATCATTGACGTACACGGGATCAAAAATTCGTGTGAAATCGCCTAAATTGCCTAAACCTCATTGGTTGAACCCAAATACACAATTGGGAAAAATCGACCCAATGACCGCAATTTTTCTTGCACTTGAAGACCGCACCGAACAAACGCTTTGCACCCAAAATTTGGATATTTTTGATGGTGCGCGCAATGTTGCGATCGTTATGTCGGGTCCGCGTAAATCTGGTTCAAAATATGTCTGTGATGGGTTTTACAAACGCATTGGTGGTTTTTCAAAAAGCGAATTAAAAGACGGGACCGAGTTTCCCTTTACCATGACATATGCAAAAAATGGCGAAATTTTTCGCGCAGAACGCTTTGACGTGCAATCTGTGCGTGGACGCGCCGCGTTTGTTCGTAGATAACACATCTTGTGAAAATTGATTTGCCTATAAATGACGTCCGCGTCAGCTTTCTTGATGCGTTAAACGCCTCGAGGCGTGTCGTATTGTGCGCGCCGCCAGGCGCCGGCAAAACCACAACAATTCCTTTGTCGATTCTGCAATCCGGGCAGATAAGCGGCAAAATCATAATGCTGGAACCGCGTCGACTGGCCGCGCGCAATGCCGCTATGCGTATGGCTGAAACGCTTGGCGAAACGGTCGGAATGACGGTCGGCTACCGCGTTCGAGGTGACACCAAAACGTCTGCGAACACGCGGATTGAGGTCGTGACCGAAGGCATATTGACGCGTATGATTCAAAATGACCCAGAATTATCCGGCATAGATTGCATCATTTTTGACGAATTCCATGAAAGATCCTTGAATGCCGATTTGGGTCTTGCTCTGATATTAGAAATCTCGAACGTATTACGTGATGATCTTCGGATCGTTGTAATGTCTGCGACGCTCGATGCTGACCCCATTGCCAAGCTTATCGGCAACGCGCCGATCATCATCTCACAAGGGCGTTCATATGACGTGACACCCATTTGGTTGGACCGTCCCTTACCAAAAGAGAGACGTTTTGAATTGGCTTTGGCTGATCTGATCGTGCAAGCAGTGCATGAAACCGAGGGTGGCGTTTTGGCATTTTGCCCCGGAGAAGGCGAAATTCGTCGTGTCCAAACTGCCCTTGCCGACCGCATTCCAAAAAATTGTGTGGTTATGCCACTTTTTGGCGCAATGGATTTCGCCGCACAACAACGCGCGATCACGGTCATGAACGATGGTCGAAAAGTGGTTTTGGCGACTTCGATTGCGGAAACATCCCTAACAATTCCTGATATTTCGGTGGTGGTTGACGGTGGCTTGGCACGAAGATCCCGTTTTGCGCCGGCCACAGGCATGTCACGCCTTGTTACAGAACGCGCATCAAAGGCCGAAGCGACCCAACGCATGGGACGCGCTGGACGTGTACGCGCGGGAATTTGTTACAAACTTTGGTCCAAAGCAGAAGAAGGCGTCATGGCATCTTTTGCCCCTGCTGAAATTGAAACCGCTGATTTGACGGCCTTTACGCTTGAACTTGCACAATGGGGATCGTCGGCCGATGAAATGGAATTCTTAACGCCTCCAAATCACGCCCATTTAACCGAAGCACAAAACGTTCTGAAAATGCTAGGTGCGCTGGATGAAACTGGGCGTATCACCGATCATGGAAAAACGTTGGTAAGCACACCTGTTCACCCACGGCTGGGTCACATGTTGGCTTTGGGTGGTGCGAAAGCTGCGCCAATTGCGGCGTTGTTGTCAGATCGTGATCTATTGGATCGCACCGCGCCGGTCGACTTCGCACTCCGCATGTCCGCGCTTAAAGATCGGCAAAACTTTGAAAGCCAAACTCCATACCGTGTTCATCGTCAAACCCTTGATCGCGTCAAACAAGACGCCACACGCCTAGGCCGTCGGTTTGATGGATCGAATGAATTTAGCGCGGCACAAATGTTGGCGATGGCCTTTCCAGATCGCATCGGCAAACGACGCAAAGGTGATGATGCACGTTTTGTGTTATCTGGCGGCAAAGGCGCGATATTAGACAATTCAGACGCACTGGCAAACGCAGGATACATTGTGGCGATCGAACTGGATGGCAATCCACGCGACGCCCGAATTTTACAAGCAATTCAGATCACAGAACCCGAAATCAGAGAGGTTTTTTCCGACTCGCTAACCAAATCCACATCCTGTGTTTGGTCCAAACGCGATCGCCGCGTCATAACACGGTTACAAGAAACGTTCGGCAATATTGCGTTATCGGACACACCGTGGACCAATGCACCCGACGATGTAGTTGCTAACGCAATGTTGGATGGCGTGCGCGATTTGGGATTTCAATGGTCGCCCGCAGAAGCACGGTTTTTGGCGCGTGTGCGATTGGTGTCACGTGCTTTGCCTGCAATGTCGGACGACGATCTTATGGCATCAATCGACGAATGGTTATTGCCCCATATTTCAGGTATTACAAATGCGCAAGACTGGCGAAAATTCAATTGCTTAGATGCATTGCGTGGCATTTTGAATTGGGACCAAATGCAGCGATTAGACACGATTGCGCCCCCGCATTTCACGACACCACTCAACCGTAAGATCCCGATAGATTACGATGGGGATTATCCATCAATTGAATTGCGGTTACAGGAAATGTTTGGACAAACCACTCATCCCATGATCGGCCAAACACCGCTTCGAATTACGCTGTTGTCACCTGCAGGCCGTCCGGTACAGACGACGACTGATTTAGTGGGGTTCTGGAACAACAGCTATGCAGACGTGCGCAAAGACATGCGTGGCCGTTATCCAAAACATCCATGGCCCGAAGACCCTCGGCACGCGGATCCAACTTTGCGCGCCAAGCCACGCCCTAATGGGTAAAAATTCGTTCGGCGAATGTACCTGTTAAAAACGTTGCACGACCTGATGCGAAAACGCCTTCGATGCGCTGGGTTTGTGCGTTTACAACAATAAAATCGGCGCGAAATCCACTTTTCAAAATGCCACGCCCCGATAATCCCAATATCTTGGCAGGCCCCGTTGTGACCAAATCCCAAGCGCGACCAAGTCCAATTCGCTTTGAAATTTCGAACGCTCCACGCGCCATCGAAGGATAATGATAATCCGACGCAAGCGCTTGGCATAACCCTGCGTCGATCAATTCCAAAGCCGACACATTTCCCTTGTGTGATGCGCCCCGTAAAACGTTGGGGGCGCCCATTATGACCGGTTGCCCAAGTTCAAACGCCGCTTTTGCGGCATCCCGAGACTCTGGAAATTCTGCGATATTCACGCCAATATTTGCCCAATTTCGACGCGTGTCCGCATCAGGATCATCGTGGCTGGCGATCTTGACACCACGCGCCCCAAGCGCCTGAACAAACGCGGGTAACGCAGCGCGCGCATCTGTGCGTGCATCATGCATTGATTGTAAAAGCGCCCAGTGTGCATCTGGATTGCGCTTTGCTTTTAATGCTTGCCCTGTCAAACGCGGCGGCTTTTTACCCTTTTCCAGGGCGTCATGCGGCACGTGATCATTGAATACAATGTACGGAATGCAATATTTTTCCACGATGTGTGCAACTGCATCCCAATGGTCCATCATCAAGTATTCAAACCGTAACTGTGGGATCAAATCGGTCGCAAATTCATGCGCTGACGTTTCCAAAAGTTCAAAAACGTGTTCGGCAAACTCAGGGCCGCGCATTCCACCTTCCCAGCTATAGAATTGGGCCATAACGGCCGTGGTGATGCCATTGGCTGCAATTTCAGAATGTGCAGCAACCAGGCCCCCCTGCAAATCTTTGATCGCACCTTTTCGTGGAGCAAGGTGATGTTCGAACCCATCACCGTGGATATCAATCATCCCAGGTAGGATAAGGTAATCGCGCCCGTCAAAACTGCGGCCGCCCCCATCCGCAGTGATAAAACCGTCACAAATATGCAACGGGATCTCGTTTAGATCGTGCGCGACCAAAACCTTGGCCCCCACAATAGAAAACGTTGTCATCATCACTTCTCCCTAGCGTGAACAAGAAAGCGACATTAGGATCATTTTCTGTCTAAAAATATCCATATAGCACGTTCATAATAAACAAACGAAAGCCCCGCAATTTGCGGGGCTTTCGCGTTTAAATTAATTGAACCGTTACTTAACCCAGTTTTTGGGTCATTTCTGGCACGGCATCAAACAAATCGGCAACCAATCCAAAGTCAGCAACTTGGAAAATCGGTGCTTCTTCGTCTTTGTTAATTGCGACGATGATCTTGGAATCTTTCATGCCGGCCAAATGCTGGATCGCACCGGAAATACCCGCAGCGATATAAAGGTCAGGCGCAACAACTTTTCCTGTTTGACCAACTTGCCAATCGTTTGGCGCATAACCGCTGTCAACAGCCGCACGCGACGCCCCAACAGCAGCGCCAAGTTTGTCCGCCAATGCTTCGATAATCGCAAAGCTTTCCTCGGAACCAACACCACGACCACCGGACACAACGATGCCTGCAGATGTCAACTCTGGACGATCAGATGATGCAACCTTGTCTTCCACCCATTCTGATAGACCAGCGTTACCCGCTGCTGCGATGTTTTCAATAGACGCTGAACCGCCCTCGCCCGCTGCGTCAAAATTCGCCGTACGGAAAGAAATCACTTTCTTCGCGTCAGAGGATTGAACCGTTTGAATTGCGTTACCTGCATAGATTGGGCGCTCAAAGGTGTCGCCGCTGACGACTGCGGTCACATCTGTAATTACCATTACGTCCAACATCGCCGCGACGCGCGGCAATACGTTTTTCGCACCGTTTGTTGCCGCCGCCACGATGTGTTCGTAACCACCCGCCAAAGACACGATCAAATCGGACACTGGTTCAGCCAAGCCATTACCATATGCTGCGTCATCCGCGCATAACACTTTTGACACACCATCCAATTTCGCTGCTGCTGCCGCAGCACCGCCACATCCCGATGATGCACAAAGCACAGTAACATCGCCCAGCGCTTTGGCCGCCGAAACGGCTTTTGCTGTTGCGTCAACCGCCAAATCTGCGCCGTTTACTTCTGCTAATAGTAGAACCGCCATTATACAGCCCCCACTTCTTTTAGTTTTGCAATCAATTCGTCAACAGAACCAACTTTGATACCTGCTGCGCGCTCTGCTGGTTCGCCTGTTTTTACAACGGTCAAACGTGGCGTTACATCGACGCCCAAATCAGCCGCAGTTTTGGTATCCAACGGTTTCTTCTTTGCCTTCATGATGTTTGGCAATGAAGCGTAACGTGGTTCGTTCAAACGCAAATCCGCTGTGACAACCGCAGGCATTTTCACCTTGATTGTTTGCAAACCGCCATCAACCTCGCGGGTTACGGTCGCCGTATCACCGTCAATAGCCAATTCAGACGCAAATGTCGCTTGGGACCAGCCCAAAAGCGCAGACAACATTTGGCCGGTCGCGTTCATATCGTTATCAATCGCTTGTTTGCCACAGATGACCAGACCTGGTTTTTCTTCGTCACAAACCGCTTTTAGAATTTTAGCAACGGCCAAAGGTTCGATGTCGTTGTGTACATCATCTGTTGCCGTGACCAAAATCGCACGGTCAGCACCCATTGCCAAAGCGGTGCGCAATGTCTCTTGCGCTTTTTCGACGCCAACAGAAACCACAATGATTTCTTCGGCTTTGCCCGCTTCTTTCAAACGGATCGCTTCTTCAACTGCGATTTCGTCAAAGGGGTTCATTGACATTTTTACATTGGCGAGATCGACGCCCGTGCCGTCCGCTTTTACGCGCACTTTCACGTTGTAATCGATCACACGCTTGACAGGTACTAAAACCTTCATCGGCTATGCTCTCCTTGAACTTTGTCGCAGCGCGACTCTTAAACTTTCCAACGTTGTAATCGGTTGTTTTGCGATGAAACAGGGCAAAATCGTCACGTTAGCGCTAAACTACGCCGCGTTACAAGATTTTTGATCTGCTATAGATCAAAACAATGGCGGCGATTGGTCATGCGTTAGCGATTGACGCCCGGCACCCATAACACGTCATCCTTGCCGTCATTATTTGCAATCCGAGCCGCAACAAAAAACCAATCGGACAGCCGGTTCAAATACCGAACCGCAACCGGATTGATTGTTTCGACTTCCGACAATTCGGTCGCGATCCGTTCGGCGCGGCGCGAGATTGTGCGGCACAAGTGTAATTTTGTCGCCAACTCGGACCCACCCGGTAAAATAAAGCTACGCAGCGGGTTTAACTTTTCATTCATCACGTCGATCTCGCGCTCTAATCGATCAACCTGTGATACGATCATGCGCAAGGGTTCATAGCCAAGTTCGTGGTCTTTTTCCATGTCAGGGCGACATAAATCGGCGCCAATATCGAACAGATCGTGTTGAATGCGCGCCAGCATATCATCCGTTTCCCCATGCGCCGCTAGACGTGCAAGGCCCACGAATGAATTTAATTCGTCCGTTGTTCCGTATGCGGAAACGCGCAAGGAATGTTTTGCAACGCGATTCCCATTTCCAAGGGATGTTTCGCCTTTGTCCCCTGTTCGGGTATAGATTTTATTCAGGACAACCATATCAACCTTTTCCGCGCAGATAGACAAACGCTAAAATTAAGACAACAGCGACGAATTGGGCAACAATCCGCATTCGCATCACTTTATTGGCATGTTTGCGATTAAAATCGCCGCCCTTGCCAAAGCCTCCAATCCCAATCAACAGGATAATAGCGACCGACGCCATCGCCAAAACTACTACAATAAATAGCGGATCGTTTGCCATTTCCAAAACCTTTCACAGTTGCGTAGGCCATTATTTAGACTTTTTTTTCGCAAATGCGAACGGCCGAGTGTGATATGTGCGGATTTGCCACCATTATACCTTGGAAATCAACCATTCCCATGCACGCACGGGTAAAATTCGTTTGAATGTGGCCATTGCATAGGTGGGTGTTGTGACAAAGTAATGTAATTTCGGGCGCGAACTTTCCAACGCGTGGATCAATTTTTTGGTCACGGCTGACGCAGGCAATTCAAATCGATCAGGCCCCACGTCACTTTTATATAAACGTTCGCGTAAAACAGTGCGATATGCGTCTGCGCGTTGCGAATTTTCCCAGTCTATCCAACGTTCAAATTGAGGAATTGATTTAACACGAATATCTGATGTGATTGGTCCCGGTTCGATCAAGATGATGTCAATTCCGGTGCCGCGCATCTCTAACCGAAGTGTTTGGGTTAATCCTTCCAATGCGAATTTCGTCGAATTGTACGCACCGCGCCATTTTAATGGAGTAAAGCCCAAAACCGATGAGCAATTAATGATGCGCCCGTAACCTTGGGCACGCATCACAGGAATCACGCGACGGGTTAGGTCGTGATATCCAAATAAATTGGTTTCAAAAATTTCGCGCAACGCACCACGCGGTAAATCTTCGACGGCACCGGGACAGGCAAACGCGCCGTTATTATACAGCGCATCCAGCGTGCCACCCGTATGTTCAAGAACATAGGCCAAAGCGGATTCAATACTGTCTTCGTCCGCGTAATCCAAACGAACGCTTTCAAAACCTTCGGCCTTTAGACGATCAACATCCGATTGCTTTCGACATGTTGCGAAAACGCGCCATCCCCGCGCCCGTAAACCGTGCGCAGCATCATATCCAATTCCCGATGAACAGCCCGTAATTAGAATGTTTTTCGTCATCATAGCCCCACCTTGTTTTGTGGCGTTATGGCATACTGAACAAGAGCACTACAACCAAATTAAAACAGCTATTCGCGCAATAAACTTGCCGACATTCACCCCACGCGGTTATTTTTTATAACACGAATGTTTACTCAACTGCCTGACGGTTCGCCCAATATTTCGACCAGCTCATCACGATCCAATGACCCGATGATGTTGTGATGTGTCCCCGGGCCATTGCGAAAATTCACACGCGCTGCCGCGACTGTTCGTGTGTTTTGCGCCTCTTTTTCCAACACTGGGTCCACAAACGACGCGGGATCAATAAGCGTCGCGATATCCCCCTTATTGCCAATGTGTGTCCACAGCTGGCGTTCGCCCGACGACGCATTTGCATTGTCTGACGTTGCAGAAATCGGAACCATACTTGCATACAGCGTCTTGGCTTGTGCTGCGACCAAAGTGATTTGTTCCTCCGACAATTCGATGTCATCCGCGTCCGAGACGGCGTCACCAACCACGGTTGAATTGTCCGCAATTTCACGATTTGGTGGAACGAAGTCTTTTCCACCGCTTAAAAAATAAAATGCCCACCCCAAAAGCAAAAAGGATGGAACAACCAAGCGCAGCATACCCTTACCCCGACTGAACTGTGTTTTTCAATGTCAGCCGTGTACATAACCTATCCGAAAGTATCGAAGTTAATTACATCGCAAATTTCCCCCTAGATCGCTTTACCTGTTCAAATTCTCGGGCTATCAGTGTGATATGAACGATATATCCGATGCCGCAAATGCGGGCCTAATTTCATCCGAAACCTTACGCCGTGCGATCGGGGATCGCTATTTGACGTATGCGTTATCGACGATCATGCACCGCGCTTTGCCGGACGCTCGCGATGGGCTAAAACCCGTGCATCGCCGCATTCTATTTGCAATGCGCGAACTGCGGCTTGCGTCAAATGGCGGCTTTCGAAAATCAGCCAAAATTAGCGGTGACGTGATGGGCAACTATCATCCACATGGGGATGCCGCTATTTATGATGCAATGGCACGCCTGGCCCAAGATTTTAACGTGCGCTATCCACTGGTGGATGGCCAAGGAAACTTTGGCAACATCGATGGCGATAACCCAGCGGCAAGCCGCTATACAGAAGCGCGCATGACAGCCGTTGCAGAAGCCTTGCTAGAGGGTTTGAACGAAAACGCGGTTGATTTACGTGACAACTATGATGGCACATTAACCGAACCGGTTGTTTTGCCTGCCACTTTTCCAAACCTTTTGGCAAATGGTTCAAGCGGCATTGCTGTTGGTATGGCGACAAATATTCCGCCACATAACATTGCGGAACTATGTGATGCATGTTTGCATTTGATAAAAGCGCCAGATGCACGTGATGATACGTTATTGAATTACGTTCCTGGGCCTGATTTTCCGACGGGTGGCGTTTTGGTGGAAAGTCCAGAAAACATTCTCAACGCCTATGCCACGGGCCGTGGATCATTCCGGTTGCGTGCCAAATGGGAAGTCGAAGATTTAGGGCGCGGACAATGGCAAATCGTGGTCACCGAAATCCCATATCAGGTGCAAAAATCAAAACTGATCGAAAAAATTGCCGAAGTCATTCAAACGAAAAAGGTTCCAATCTTAGGTGACGTGCGCGATGAAAGTGCCGAAGACATCCGTTTGATTTTGGAACCAAAAACCAAAAACGTTGAACCCGAAGTTTTGATGGGGATGATGTTCAAAAATTCGGACCTTGAAGTTCGGTTTTCAATGAACATGAACGTCTTGATCGACGGGCTAACCCCAAAAGTGTGCAGCCTAAAAGAGGTTCTGCGCGCATTTCTGGATCACCGCCGTGATGTCTTGCAACGCAGGTCCATTCACCGCGTTGAAAAAATCGACCATCGCCTTGAAGTTTTAGAAGGCCTCATCGTTGCCTTTCTAAATCTTGATCGCGTCATCGATATCATTCGCTATGACGACGACCCAAAAGCCGCCCTGATAGCGGAAGATTGGTCATTGGACCACAACCGTGCAAGTTCCGAAAAAGACTACGTCGGCCCGAATATAGAAGGCGACGGCGAACTGACCGAGGTGCAAGCAGAAGCCATTTTAAACATGCGTTTGCGGTCATTGCGGCGACTTGAAGAAATGGAACTTGTACGCGAACGTGATGCATTGATGGCGGAACGCGCAGAATTGTCGGACCTATTGGCATCCGAAGAATTGCAATGGTCACGCATTGCCGAACAGCTACGCGAGACACGCAAAAAATTTGGCAAAGAGTATCACGGCGGTGCCCGCCGCACCATTTTTGCAGAAGCAACCGAAGTCGAAGATGTGCCGATCGAAGCTATGATCGAACGCGAACCGATCACAGTTGTATGCAGTCAAATGGGATGGATTCGCGCAATGACAGGTCACATCGATTTAACGCGCGAATTGAAATACAAAGATGGCGATGGTCCACGTTTAATTTTCCACGCGGAAACAACAGATAAGCTATTGGTTTTGGGGAATAATGGGCGTTTTTATACGATCCAAGCTTCAAATTTGCCGGGTGGCCGCGGAATGGGGGAACCCTTGCGTCTTATGGTCGATCTGCCAAACGAAGCTGAGATCGTCGATATCTTGATATATCAAGCCGGTGGAAAATTACTCATGGCGTCGTCGGCCGGTGACGGGTTTATCGTGCCCCAAGATGACGTGGTTGCGCAAACGCGGACTGGTAAACAGGTTCTAAACGTACGTGATGACACAATCGCAAAGGTCTGTCGTCCAGTAAATGGTGACCATGTCGCAGTGGTTGGCGAAAATCGAAAAGTGTTGATTTTTGCAATCGAGGAACTGCCTGAAATGGCGCGGGGCAAAGGTGTAAGGCTGCAAAAATATAAAGACGGCGGTTTGTCTGATGCGACAACATTTAACCTTGCCGATGGCCTTAGCTGGCTTGACCCAGCGGGACGCACCCGAACCGAAACAGATTTAGACGAGTGGACAGCAAAACGCGCCAGCGCGGGACGCATGGCGCCACGCGGTTTCCCACGCGACAATAAATTCACATCCTAATCACCCGACTTTCATCTTTGCAAAAATACTCGCGGGGGGATCTGGCCTTTGGCCTGATGGGGGCGGCAGCCCCCAAATAAAAACAGCGGCCAAAGCCGCTGTTTTAAAAATCTTTATAACCGCTCATTCATCCAAGAAACTGCGCAGTTTCCGAGACCGTGAAGGATGCTTTAGCTTACGCAACGCTTTGGCTTCGATTTGCCGAATACGTTCCCGCGTCACGCTAAATTGCTGGCCCACTTCTTCCAAGGTATGGTCGGTGTTCATACCGATGCCAAAACGCATCCTCAACACACGCTCTTCGCGCGGTGTCAGCGACGACAAAACCCGTGTCGTGGTTTCTTTCAGGTTCTCTTGGATCGCGCTATCCAATGGCAGTATCGCGTTCTTATCCTCGATGAAATCACCCAATTGTGAATCTTCTTCGTCGCCGATTGGGGTTTCCAAAGAAATAGGCTCTTTGGCGATTTTCATAACCTTGCGCACTTTTTCCAAAGGCATTTGCAGTTTTTCCGCCAATTCCTCAGGCGTTGGTTCGCGACCAATTTCATGCAACATCTGGCGACCCGTACGCACCAGTTTATTGATCGTTTCGATCATGTGCACTGGGATACGAATGGTGCGCGCCTGATCCGCGATGGATCGTGTGATTGCTTGACGGATCCACCATGTGGCATAGGTCGAGAATTTGTAACCACGGCGATATTCAAACTTATCGACTGCTTTCATGAGGCCAATGTTTCCCTCTTGGATCAAATCCAAGAACTGCAAGCCACGGTTGGTGTATTTCTTGGCGATCGAGATTACCAAGCGAAGGTTGGCCTCGACCATTTCTTTTTTAGCTTGCCGAGCTTCTTTTTCACCCTTTTGAACTTGGCTCACGATGCGGCGAAATTCTGAGATATCCAAACCGACATATTGCCCGACCTGGGCCATATCGTTACGCAGATCTTCCGCATTGCTGCGAGAGCGTTCGATAAACATCTGCCACCCACGGCCAGATTTTTCAGCCATGCGATCCAACCAATTCGGATCCAATTCGTGACCACGATATTCGTCGATAAATTCACGACGGTTGATACGCGCTTGGTCCGCCAATTTGACCATCGCACTATCAATCTGCATGATACGGCGGTTGATGCCGTAAAGTTGGTCAATCAACGCCTCAATACGGTTATTGTGCAGGTGCAATTCATTCACCAACTGCACGATTTCACCGCGAAGCGCCTGATAGGTTTGTTCTTGCGCGTCTGAAAAATCGTCATCGTGGTTCAACGTTGCTGAAATGCGGATATCTTGCATTTCAGACAAACGTTCATAGTCATGTGCAATTTGTTCCAAGATTTCCAGAACTTTTGGCTTAAGCGCGGTTTCCATCGCCGCCAACGACATATTGGATTGATCATCATCATCGTCGTCATCGTCGCTTGAAATTGGGTTGCCGTCCGCGTCCAATTCAGGTCCGTCACTTTTTGCCGAATTTTGTTGCGATGACGACATACCGGCGGCGCCAAGCACGCTTTCAACTTCGACATCATCACCCAATTGGTTGCCAAATGTTGCTTCAAGATCGATAACATCTCGCAACAAAATATCTTCGCTTAGCAATTCGTCGCGCCAAATGGTGATCGCTTGGAATGTTAGCGGGCTTTCGCAAAGGCCCATGATCATCGTATTGCGGCCTGCTTCGATACGCTTTGCAATCGCAATTTCGCCTTCGCGGCTTAGCAATTCGACTGATCCCATTTCACGCAAATACATGCGGACAGGATCATCGGTACGATCAAGCTTTTCGGTTTCCGAGCTAGCAACAGCAATGTCTTTGGTGCCGGTCGTCACCAATTCGGTATTGCCCGCTTCTTCATCGACGTCTTCGTCTTCGATGATATTGATGCCCATTTCCGACAACATTGACATCACGTCTTCGATTTGTTCGGAAGACACTTGATCAGGTGGCAGAACGGTATTCAGCTGGTCATAGGTAATATACCCTTTTTCCCGCGCTTCAGCGATCATTCGTTTGACCTGAGCTTGGCTCATATCAAGAGAAATTTCACCGTCTTGATCGTCTGATTTACGGTCGTCTTCTTCAGCTGCAGCCATTCCATGCTCCTTAATTCAGGACGAGTGATTCGCACATTCGAATCATTAACGTGTCATTTTGATTCGCACACCCACATAACGAAGATTCTTTGCGAATTATTTACCAAAACCTCATTTTTTTTGCTTATCGTAACGAATAGTCTTAATGAGATCATCCAATTTGCTCCGCTCATCACGGTTGATTCGCGCGCCGTTTTCCCCGATATCAAACTGACCCACGTCGTCTTTATCCGGTTGTGCCGCTCGGTATTGCGCATTTGCCGCTTGGCCTAAACGCCACAAAACAGTGTCATCTAAATCTTCGCTTGGTGTTTCAAACGCCTCGGTTAATTCGGCCGTTAAGCCACGTTGGGCGGCTAATTTCCCCAATTCTTCATTTAGGGTCATATACGCCATTTCGGTATTTCCGGGCTTTTTAAGGCACGGTATGATAGACAGATGGCTAGGGGACATCATTTTTTCAAGAATGTCTTGTCCCAATTCATTCGAAATAACCGCCGTCGCATCATTAAAATCAATCGGGCACGCGTCTAACAAGACACCTAAAACATCAGAACACGTCCGATCCTGAAGGTCCAACATGACCAATTCGTCGTAAAGCTTTTCAATGACCTGAGGCGTTTTCAAGACCACTGCCACAATCACAGCTTCGCGTAGACTAAGGCTTACATCCCCATCGGATTGAACCAACGCGGATGCGCGGGTTGTTGCATGCGCGCGTTGTGTTTGCCTTGGTGACCAGGATTGTTTTGTGGATCTTTTTGACCGAAACAATTCATAGCGCAGATCACGCACCGCTTCACCATAGTGCGCCCTTAGTGATTTGTCTGTGATTTGCAAAAGCGATTCTTGCAATCGCTTATCCAACGCGGCACGGCGGTCAGGGCTATCGAAATTTTGCCCCTCTATTTCGCGTTGCCACAACAATTCAACCAAGGGTAAAGCGCCATCCAAAACCGCCTGAACCGCTTGCGGTCCTTTGGCACGGATCAAATCATCAGGGTCCTGTCCTTCGGGCATCAGCGCAAAGCGCAACGCACGCCCGGTTTGTAACATCGGCAACGCAAGGTCTATCAACCGATAGGCCGCGCGCAAACCCGCCTTATCCCCATCCAGCGCAATAATGGGTTCAGGGCTGATTTGCCACATCAGGTTCAATTGATGTTCGGTAATCGCGGTCCCCAAAGGCGCGACGACGCCTTCAAAGCCCCCCATCGCCAAGGCAATCACATCCATATACCCTTCTGCCACTATCAAGGGTTGACCGCGTCCCACGGCAGAGCGCGCAGGACCATGGTGATACAGACTGCGTCCTTTATCGAACAAGAGTGTTTCCGGCGAATTCAGGTATTTCGCGCGCGCATTAGGATCCATAGCGCGCCCACCAAATGCAATACACCGCCCCCTCGCATCGCGTATAGGGAACATGATGCGACCGCGAAACCGATCATACGGTTCGCCGCCCTCGTCAGGTTTGATACACATCCCCGTATCGATTAAATGCTGAGCGGAAATTCCACGACCGGTCAGAGCACTAAATAATGCCTTTCGGTCATTTGGTGCAAAACCGATTTCAAAACGATCTTGGCCATCTTGTCCCAAACCGCGACGATCCAGGTATGCAAGTGCATCGGACGCGGCACCTGTTTTCATTGCCATACGGAAAAATTTAACCGCCTCATCCATGACCGCGGCCAATTCCACCCGCTTGTCATTGCGTTCTTGCGATTTGGGATCTGGGCGAGGCACAGTCATCCCTGCTTCGCGCGCCAAAAGCTCAATCGCTTCCATAAAGCCAACGTTTTCGGTGTCTTTGACAAATCCAATAACATCGCCTTTGGCATGGCACCCGAAACAATAATAAAACCCTTTGCGATCATCCACATGGAACGACGCGGTTTTTTCATGGTGAAACGGGCAAGGCGCCCAAAAATCGCCCTTGCCCTGGTTTGACTTGCGTTTATCCCACATGACTTTACGCCCGACCACTTGGGACAGGGTCACGCGGGTTCGTAATTCATCCAAGAATCCAGATGGCAGGCTCATGGCCTAAATATCGTTTGTGCTGTCCGCAGAGTCCAGAGGATCAATTCACGAATATTGCAATGAATTCCGAAATGGTTAGGCCGCCACGGATTCCATCGCCGTTTTGATTTCATGAACCATGGTCGACGCCATTGACCTAAATCCATAGATATCGACCACCTGATCAGAAACACGGTGATAAACGACATTCATGTGAACCATTTGCGATCGCACAACATGCCCGCGTTTAAAGTGATTTATACGCATATCTACGGGACACAACCGCGCCATCACGGCTTCGATATCCTGTCCAGACATGCGCAGGACACACCACGCGTCGCTTTGATCGACCATTGCGCAATGTGACGCCAATTCTTCATTTGGCTTCGGCCCGATCAATGCGACATCTGATCCAAACCAAATCGCACGCGCGCCATCACGCCCGGTGGCACGGTTTGGCCCAGGCAGCGCCATGCCATGCGATGATTTCAAAACATCGGATAAACTGTCTGTTTTCCCCGAAAAGGCAGATAGAAATGTGATCGCATCCGGAAACGCCTCAGTTAGTTCAACAGTGCCGATGGTCAATGGCACCAAACTGGATGCTGGCGATTTTGCAATAAGATTAAGCACGCATCCGTCCTCCTTCTGGATCAAAGGCAATTGGTCCAATCACCTCACACATGGTTTCTACTCCGCGTAGGTGATCAACTATGCGTATCACCTCGCCTACGCGTTCAGGACCGTTGCGCAAGAAACCAAGACCCAAAAAGTGTCCAAGCGTCGGCGAATACCCAACAGATGTGATATATCCCTGATCGTTCATACGCACAGCGTCCGCGCCTTTGGTAAACAAACGCGCACCTGCGGTAATAGGTTTTTCGGCATCCACAGGCTTAAGGCCAACCAAACGTTCCCGATTGGGATCCAACAAACCCGGCCGCTCAGACAAAGTTTTGCCAAAACAATCTTTCTTTGTATTGACCATGCCTTGCATGCCAATATCATAAGCTGTCACACGCCCATGGATTTCAGAGTGCGTAATAAACCCCTTTTCAATTCGTAAGACGTTAAGAGCTTCCATGCCGTACGGCCCACCGTCCATGTCGCGCGCTGTGTCGCAAAGAATTTCAAAAAGACTTTCGCCAAATCTTGCGGGAACCGCCAATTCAAACCCCATTTCACCGCTGAACGAAATACGGAACAGTCGTGCATTTACTGGCCCAATTGTCACAGCACCACAGGACATAAACGGCCAATCCGTTCCATTGATGTCTTGATCAACCAACTTCGCCACTAAATCACGCGCTTTTGGACCTGCGATTGCAAATTGCGCCCATTGTTCAGTAACAGATGTAAAGCAAACATCCCATTCAGGGTGCAAACACTGCGTCACAAAATCCAGGTGTCGCATCACCTGCCCCGCCGCGGCAGTCGTTGTTGTCATTACAAAATGGCGATCACCCAGCCGCGCGGTTGTCCCGTCGTCCATCACATGCCCATCTTCGCGTAGCATTAGCCCGTATCGAACACGACCAACCTTTAGGGTCGAAAATGTGTTGGTATAAACAAAGTCTAACAACTTCGCAGCATCCGGACCTTGGATGTCGATTTTGCCCAAGGTCGACACATCACAAACCCCAACAGAATTACGGACCATATTGACTTCACGATCGCACGATTGGCGCCAAGTGCTTTCCCCTGGATTAGGGAAATAGCTTGGACGATGCCACAGGCCCGCTTCGATAAACGGTGCCCCTTTCGCGACCGAAACATGGTGCGATGTCGTGAAACGATGCGGAGCAAAACCCTGATCTTGGGCGGTTTGGCCCATGGCTGCAATTGCAACCGGCGAATATGGTGGGCGAAATGTCGTCGTTCCAGTTTCTGGAATTCCGCGACCCGTCACATCGGCAAGAACAGCTAATGCCGCGACGTTGGAATTTTTTCCCTGATCCGTGGCCATGCCTTGGGTCGTGTATCGTTTCATATGTTCGACAGATCGGAAATTTTCTACTGCGGCTTGTTTGATGTCTTTAACAGTGACGTCGTTTTGATAATCCAACCACGCGCGGCCTTTCCCTTGAACAGACCAAAGCGGAGAAATGACATATGCGTCATCTTCAGCCGCCGGAATCGCAATATTGTTGACTTTTTTACCAAGCGCGACGACCACCTCTTGTGCAATGTCATGGCCCGATTGCAAACATGACAATGTCGACATGTGTCCCGCAGCCGCACCAGCAACAGACATGCCGGGTATGGCGTTCGGCGTCGGAACAAAGCTCGCGATCGCGTCGTTCCACGTCGGACGCCCGTTCATGTGGCATGTCAGATGCACAGTCGGGTTCCACCCACCCGACACCGCCAAAATATCCGTCGCAATCGTTTTGGTTCCTCCGCTGTGGCGCACATGAATGTATTTTAAACCAAGCGCCCCCGCTGTATCGAAGACTTCGGCACCACGAAAAATTGGAAAATCACCTTTGATTTCTGCATCATTACGACTGTCTACATAGGCAACGATATCGACACCTGCCCGTGCCAAGTCGCGTGCCGTTTTAAAGGCATCATCATTATTGCCAAAAATTGCGACCCGACGTCCACCGACCACACCATAACGGTTAAGGTAAGTGCGCACGGCAGATGCCGTCATGATGCCAGGTCGGTCGTTATTTGCGAATGCAATTGTACGTTCCAAAGCCCCGGCTGCCAAAATGGCGCGCTTGGCATTTATTCGCCAAAAACACTCCAATGGCCGAGCCTCGTCTCTGTCGCCCATGTGATGTGACACGCGTTCCACCGCGCCATATGTCCCTTGATCATAGGCACCGGTGACTGTGGTCCGCTCCATAAGACGCACGTTTTTCAAACTGCGTAATTCGTTAAGCATTCCGTTGGCCCATTGCGCACCAGATTGCCCCGCAATTTGGTCCGTTTCGGAATTCAACCGTCCGCCCATACAGAAATCTTCGTCTACAAGGATTACGTCCAAGCCCGCTTGCGCGGCGGTCCAAGCGGCCATAATGCCCGCGGGACCTGCGCCAATCACCAAAAGATCACAATGCGCAAAAGCGCGATCATATTTGTCAGGGTTCGCTTGCATCGATAACGCGCCCAGCCCAGCCGCCCGACGAATAAAAGGTTCATATAGCTTTTCCCAAAACGCCTTCGGCCACATAAACGTCTTGTAATAAAACCCAGCCGACAAAAACGGTGACAAAAGGTTATTAACAGACAATACATCAAAGGTCAGTGACGGCCACCTATTTTGGCTTTGCACGATCAATCCTTGGAAAATTTCTTGGACGGTGGCGCGCACATTTGGATCGGTTGAAGCACCTGAACCAATCGTCATCAACGCGTTTGGTTCTTCGCTGCCCGCAGTAAGAATGCCGCGGGGACGATGATATTTAAAAGACCGTCCCACCAAACGAATATCATTTGCCAAAAGAGCAGATGCAACAGTATCCCCGGCAAAACCCTCAACCATTCGACCGTCGAAAGTAAACGTCACTTTTCGTGAACGATCAATTTGTCCGTATCCAGAAAGTCTCATTTTACGTGTCCTTTAATCGATCGGGCAAGGTCTGTTTTCATCACTTCGTGGGTGACAGTATTTCGCGTTACAACAATCCAAGAAGAACATCCCGCCTCGTGATACCATAGGTCTTGGGTGACGCCAGCGGGGTTTTCACGATTATGCACGTAATCATCCCACACCTCGATCCCAGCCTCTGGGTCTGGCCGATTTAAGATACTCGCCGCCCCTTGGTAATAAAATTCACGTCTGTCACGATCGCCGCAGATAGGGCACGTTAATCTCATGTCCTTAGCCCCCTAGTGCAAGTTATGTTGGCTGCCTGTGCCTTCTTCGTCCATCAGGCCAACCCCAGTTCTAAACCGATCCAAACGGAATCGCGCGGCAGGTTCATGGTGATTACCTGTCGCCATAAGATGCGCAAAGCTATACCCCGACCCCGGAACGGCCTTAAAGCCGCCGTAACACCATCCTGCATCCAAAAACAGACCATCAATATGTGTCTTGTCGATGATCGGGCTGCCGTCGGGCGTCATATCCATGATGCCGCCCCATGATCGCAACACCTTGGCCTTGCCGATCGCTGGCATCAACGCCATCCCAGCCTCCATCACATGTTCGGCCATCGGAAGGTTGCCACGTTGCGCATAGCTGGCATAAAAATCCAAATCTCCGCCAAAAACCAAACCACCCTTGTCCGATTGGCTAATGTAAAAATGCCCCATGCCGAAACTGATTACATGATCAATGGCGGGCTTAATTCCTTCGGTTACAAATGCCTGAAGAATGTGGCTTTCGATCGGCAAACGCATTCCCGCCATTGCAGCAACCTGCGATGAACGGCCTGCGACCACTATCCCCACCTTTTTTGCACGGATTGCGCCACGGGTGGTTTGCACACCTTTGACCACGCCGTTTTCTATGTCGATCCCTGTGACTTCGCAGTTTTGGATAATATCGACACCCCGTTGATCGGCGCCACGGGCATAGCCCCAAACCACTGCATCATGACGTGCGGTTCCACCGCGTCGTTGCATCAATCCGCCGCGAACAGGGAAACGCGCGTTATCAAAATTAAGATATGGCACCATTTTACGCAAATCATCGCGGGACAACAATTCCGCGTCATCCCC
>JAYPUL010000017.1:28127-57734 GCA_038134005.1 Paracoccaceae bacterium
TAATATGCGGTCGATAAACCATGCCCGCCGCCGCCAATAATGATCACGTCATAATCGGATTTGGGCGCCGGGTCGCGCCAATGGGGTTTCCAACCTTTGTTACCAGTCAGGCCTTGTTTTAGGATTTCTAACGCGGAAAACCGCATGGCATCTCTCCTTATTTGTCGAAGCAGACAACCAAGGAGAGCACACAAAATCAACCCCTATCGCCGACATTAAGTGACGTTTTCGGACAAGTTTTAAATCAAAGCAACACGGAAATGTTTATGGTAAAACCTGTTGCCGTCGGCACGCGATGGACAAGAATAAACAGCAGTTCGTGCATCGATAGATATCCATTTATCTGCGAACAATGAGCTGCAGTTCAATATCGCACGACGACCAACCACTATTCGCGAAACTGCACTCTCATCAACCGCATCAACCAATGGAAGTTCTGGCGCAAAACGGTTTTGGTTTGGATCATATTCTAGTTCACCTGAAATAATCTGCGTTCCGTAAGCAAAAATGTCATTTCGAAACTTAATTCCCCCAGCAGACCAAACCAAAACACCACTGTCTCTGCTACAAGATGCTTGGCTGTCTCCAATAACAGCATTGTTACGAAAATCTAGCGAGTTACCACCACTGCGTGTGACCAGGACGATCGCGTTCGAAAATACTGCGCCGCGCAAAACATCCATCGCGCAGTCAGAAATTAACACCACATCGGAATAATCTCCATTTCTAAGCATCACAGTTTCCCACGCATTACAATTCGTAATATGGACGATCGCATTGCGTGGAATTTGGTCTGCGCTAACGTCATAAAAGTTCTTACGCTCCCCAGTGAACTGAAATGTCTCTTGCGCATCTATTTCGATTTTTCCATTTTCTATCGAAAATGTAGGTGTAATAATCGACGGCGTTGCAGACAGGAAATCAGCGACGATATCACTAAAACCGTATAGCTCCTTGTTACGCCATGAGCGATATTCCAACGACTTTCGGTTAACCTTATCTTCTTGTAGACCTTCAAATTTTTCAGGTGATGGCACCGAAATTACCGCCGATGACGCGGAAGACACGTTAGCGCGAAGTGCAATTTGACCGTTAGAGCGCACACATGTATCATCATTTAATTCAAGGTCTCCTTTAACAACGAGACTGGTGTTTGAAAAGATGCCATAACGAGAGCACGTTGGAATATATGCTTCGCCTATGGCACGTACCGTAAGGTCATATGCTCCATCCACACCACTATAAAACCGATGGGGCAATTGCTGACCAGTAGCTTCAGAAAACTCCATCTCAATCATTACGGCTTCATTTGATGAAGGATCTTCAACAAAATCCAATGTTTTTGGATCATAATAGCCATAGGTGATCGACGTTAAATCCTCCAAAAACGGGGTTTGTGCACCAAACTGCATGTTCGCTTCAACAGGCGGCAAAAGGTTTTCGATCGAGGCCGTCACACGGCCCGACTGAAACGCTTTTTGTACGGCTTCATTGCGCGTAATTTCGGGATTATTTATCCCTCTGATCAACTCAAGTGCGATCGCTTGAGCAACGCTTTCTATTTGATTGCGCCGAATGCGGGTGTCTTTCACGTTCATCGCCGCCCCAAACATGACGACGACACCCATGAAAAATAACAAAAAACCAGGCGTCAGTGAACCGACTTCGTCATGCCAAAACGATTTGAACCACCGGATCATGGGCGCCCCTCAATTGGTGCGCGCACTTAAAGTTTTGAACTTATGCCAATTAGTCCTTCAAAAACCGATGCAAAGCCAACAACAGAGACCAAACGAAGTACAGGAATATCCATCTTAATTGTGATGAAGCCATATTCGTCAATGACCTGAGATGACGGCACAGGCAATACATCAACCGAAACTGACTTTGCGGTCGACACATTCCACATATATTCGTTCATGTGCACACGCACGGCTTCTTCGTTCAAGAAGTAACCGATTGAATACGCGCATGCTGTGCGTTGGGCATAATCCAAAATCATGGCCGATCGCATCGACGCCATTGAATAACCTATGAATATGACGAACACCATTAACAACAACGGAAAAAGCATGACAAATTCGATGGTTATCCCACCCGTTTCGTCCCGACCAAACCGCATTAAAGAATGTTCAACTACCCTTAACATTAAATGCCCCACGCATGTGTTTCATCCCTGAATAAGCGTGGAATTGGGCAAGAATGGGGCGAATTGGCGGCTCTAATTGGTTATTTTTTCCCCAACAAATTCAACAAACCTTTGGCGGCCTCGTTCTGCAATTTTTGTTTTACTGCGTCTTCGATACTTTGGCCTTTTTGGGTTTTAACACCTAATTTATCTTTGACCTTTTGCTCTAACTTTTTCTTTTCCGCGTCGATTTTGGCTTTTGCTTTTGCTTCAACCGCCGCTTTTTCTTTCGCAAGGTTTTGGTCGATGACAGCTTGCATGTCAGGTATCAATTTCGGCTTATACCATGACCCCTGGATGCGCAATGGAACAGATATGCCTTGCCCATCACGCGCCTTGGTCGCCTTTGGCGTGATGGTATAATCGATCATGCGGTGCCCCAAATCAATTTGGCCTGCACCTGTTGTTTCAAAATTAGGCAACGTGAACTTTAGATCGCGGTTATCAACAACGCCATTGGCGACCTTGAAGCTTGCTGACATGTCGTCAAACACAGTTGTCCCTTTTTCGACTTGGCCTGATCTTAGGATTTTATCCAAATCAACTCCGGTCCAACGCCCAGATTTAATATCCAATTGCCCCACGCCACTTAGCGATTTCATCAGCGCGTCGACAGATGTCCCAGACGCCAATAAATCAATATTGAAATTGGTATTCCCCTGAACCTTAGTTTGGTCGATAATATCGGTCAAAAGACTCTGGATATCAAAGCCAGCACCCGCAATTTTGGCCGCCATTGAAAGCCCACTTCGCGCATTCACAACCGCTTGCCCCTGTGCTTGTCCACCATATGCTTTTGCATTGGCGATATCGGCAACCAATCGACCATCGACCAACGTCGCCGTTGCGTTTATGGTTCCGATCGCAACTACATCCGTTTGCACAGAATTGGCCAAGACTTGAACCTTTGCATTTACGGAATTTAGACCCGATGCATCAAAACGATCTGTCGGCCAATCACTTTTGGTTCTGGGCGCAGACGATACATTTCCGATACTCGACGCCGATGATGCACTTGTTGGATTGGGCCCAGTTTGTCCCATTCGGACATCGAAATCGCCTAAATTGATCTGGCCGGCGATATTTGGTTTGCCATCCAAACTAACGTCAATTCCACCGGAAACTGCGTTTTTACCCAGAGCAAGGTCTAATTTGGGAACAGCAATCATCGACGGCGTTCCCGACACAGTCAGAGCGCCCGAAATTGATCTGCCTAGGTTTGGCGGTAACACAGACATCGCAACACCGAAAGCGGACGCAAAGCCAGCGGTATCATTAATATCAAGGGCGAGATTGCCAGAAAACTTCAGATCCTTTGCAATGTCACCTTTATACACAACCTGCCCTGCAGAGGTATTGGTGATCATCGATAGTGATGCCGGATTACCTTTCAAAAATTGATCAGGTGTATCAATTGACGCATCGAATGAAATTGGTCCATTTGCAAACGTGATCGAACCGTTAATCTGTGCCGTTTGGGACATTGACGGTACTTTTAGATGAACCGAAACATTAGACAAGCGCACCACTTGCCCGGTTTTATGGTCAATATATTGGAACGTGCCATCGGAAATTTTGGCTTCGTGCAACGAAATCGCGATCGAATTCGTCGCCGAAGACGGCGTGGTCGACGTTGCATTCACGGAGCTTTGCGTATTTACCGCAGCAGCATTCACATCGTTTTGTGGTTCTTGCGCGCTAAATTCCCAATTCGCACGACCGTCTTTGGCGACTTCAAGCAAAATGTTTGGCTGATCCAACGAAAGCTCGGTAATTTTGAAATCGCCTTTTAGCGCAGGTATCATTTCGACACCAAGCCGAAGCTCACGCGCTTGAACCATTGGTTCACTTTCTGACCAATCCGCATTGGCAACAGACACATCACCCAAACGAACAAAAAGGGTCGGAAAAATTCCCAAATCCACGCGCCCGGCGACGGTTATTTTACGACCAATCTGGGCCTCAGCACGTTTCAAGGCTTCGTTTGCTATTCGATCTTTTGGAACGACAAACCAAGCACCAACCAAGACTAATAAAATTGCAAAACAAGCCAAAAATAACTTTTTGAAAATACGCATCGGACCCCCCATAAATGGTGCAGATCAGGTAAGACATCCTCTGCAAAATCACAATGGCCAGCATTTGGATCAGCCAAGATTTGCGCATCTAAATACACGCGGCGTTACAATTGAAATCGAGGCACAGTTGCAAAGCTTTCTCTTTTCTTTGGCGCGCAGGTCAAGTATATCGCCGCTATGACAACGAACCCACCAAACCTTCGCCCTGATTTGGCAAATGCCAAAATTCGTGATGACCGCCGCGCTGGCCAACCCACCATTGGAATGGTGTCTTTGGGATGTCCAAAGGCATTGGTTGACAGCGAACGGATCTTAACGCGACTGCGCGCCGAGGGTTATGGAATTTCACCCGATTACCACGGTGCAGACGCAGTGATCGTGAATACCTGTGGTTTTCTTGATAGCGCCAAGGCAGAAAGCCTTGAAGCGATTGGAGAAGCATTGGTTGAAAATGGTCGCGTGATTGTCACAGGGTGCCTTGGCGCAGAACCTGAATACATCACGGGTGTCCATCCACGTGTTTTGGCGGTGACCGGTCCACACCAATATGAACAAGTATTGGACGCGGTTCACAAAGCCGTCCCACCCAACCCTGATCCCTTTGTTGATTTGCTGCCCTCATCTGGCGTAAAATTGACACCGCGCCACTATAGTTACCTAAAGATATCAGAGGGTTGCAACCACAAGTGCAAGTTCTGCATTATCCCCGACATGCGTGGTCGCTTGCAATCACGCCCCGCACATGCGGTGATGCGCGAAGCAGAAAAGCTGGTTGAAAATGGCGTGCGCGAATTGTTGGTCATTTCGCAAGACACATCCGCCTATGGCGTTGATATCAAATACGCAGAAGACCGCGGCCATCGCGCACACATCACCGATTTGGCGCGTGACTTAGGTTCGCTTGGTGCGTGGGTGCGGTTACATTACGTTTATCCCTATCCCCATGTCCGAGATCTGATCCCATTGATGGCGGAGGGTCTAATCCTGCCCTATTTGGATATCCCATTCCAACACGCCCATCCCGATACGTTAAAGCGCATGGCTCGCCCCGCTGCGGCGGCGAAAACGATGGATGAAATTTCTGCATGGCGTTCGGCCTGCCCAGACATTACTTTGCGATCCACGTTCATTGTCGGGTATCCGGGTGAAACCGAAAAGGAATTCGAAACGCTTCTTGATTGGTTGGACGAGGCACAATTGGATCGCGTCGGGTGTTTCAAATATGAAAACGTAGACGGCGCGCGGTCAAATGATCTGCCTGATCATATCCCAGAAGAGGTCAAACAAGATCGCTGGGAACGTTTCATGCAAAAATCCCAAGCTATTTCAGAAACGAAGTTGGCGGCAAAGGTCGGTAAAGTCATCGACGTGATCGTAGATGAAATTGACGACGAAGGCGCAACTTGTCGTACGCAATCTGATGCGCCTGAAATTGACGGGAATTTGTTCATAGACGAAGGATACGAACATTTGTCCGTTGGCGATATTGTGTCTGTCGAAGTGGACGAAGCGGGTGAATATGATCTTTGGGGGACACTGACCAACGTCGGTTGACCAAGGCTGGCGTTTCGTGAAACAACCATGGGCAAACGCTGGAACAACGTCGAATAGGTAACAAAACCGAAAGCCGCCCGCCCCCAAGGAGCAATCTTTATGTATTTAAAATCTTTTGTATTTATTGCTCTGCTTTTCGCCAGTTGCCAGTCCGCTATAGCAAAATGTACGCCTTTTGTCGCGATGAGCTATCACGGAAACGTTGGCACACATTTCAACGAAAACCACCCGGGGATCAAATGCAAAATTGATGAACACCGCACTTGGGCGCTGTTGCGCAATTCCTACAATGAACCCGCGCTGATCTATACATATCAAAAAGACATGTATGGGCGCTGGGGCTTTATGGCAGGCGCGGCGTTTGGGTATCGCGATACGATCTTACATAGCGGCACACGCATCGTTCCTCGCCCATCGTTTGGTGTGACTTTCAAGCCAAATAAGCACATGATGTTCTACGGTGCGCCGACCGGTTTTCAAGGTGATTACATTATCGGTGTCGAACTATCCTTGTTCTGACCTTTGACCGTTTTATTTGTTGCATTTGTAAAGTCTGATGCTTTCGCCGGATTTATGGTTGGTATAAACTAAAGATTTGCCGTCATTTGCGACGACGACACTCGAAGATTCTGTGAAAGCCTCAACTTCTGCGCCACACGAAAGCGTACCAGAAAAACCATTCACGGTCCGCGCAGACGGAGGGATTGTGCATCCCCATTCATGTCCGCCCCAACCGTCTTGGTCACCCCAGTATTGACCATCGCTATATTCGTTACATTGTTGATTTGGATTTGAACTCCAAGTACCCGCAAAGGGAACTGTGTCACCACTTTGCTGAATATTTTGATTGTCGCGCGCGCGATTGACCGTTACACCGATAATGCCACGCGCCAAAACTATTATAGAACGTATATTCAGAATAATATCCATTAGCCCCTTGGCTTTCCAGTTGGGCAGACCGATCTAATTCATTACGAGTTGTGTTTTGCGGAGGTTCACAGGCATTACAAAACGGTTCAACCACGATAGGTGCAGGTGCTTTTTGATTTCGCGAACCAAACCTTAAATCATACCGGCATTGATCAAGCGCCCATTCGATAGACGCCCATGACCCGGACAAGCTAAGTTGGTCATAGTAATCATTTCCATCACCAAATCCAATTTTTACGCTATTTTGGCGGGCAAGCGCCGTGATGAATTTCATATTAGCATCGAATTCGATGATAACTGAATCTGACGTAGGATCGTAGCGTCGCATTGCGCCACCTTTATCAATGGTCCATGTCTTTCGCCCAGTGTTTAGCCGAATGCTTTTTGGATAAGCTCCTGACGCCGGTGGATTATATTTCCCAGGGTAATCATACCCCACAAACCCGTTACAATTATGGCCAGGGTCAAAACGCACAAATAAACTTTGCTTTTGATAGCGGGGCGAATTCGTAATGGCATACCAACTATTGTCTAATTTCACCGCATACCATTTCTTGCGATAAAACGTTTCACTTTGCGCGACATTCATACCGCCACTTTGCGGCGCAGGTGCTTTTACGGACATAACTGGTTGCGGCGATTGAACATTCATAACTTGCCATCGCCCATTTCTGACCACAAACGTATAAGTTGCACCTGCTCTAAATAGACAGGCGCATTTGAACCTTCAAATTCCACCCTCAGGCTTGACTGTGATTTGCGGGTTAGAACCAAACGGCTTCCGTCTTTCATTCCAGACGTCAGATAAAACCTTTCAGTCCAATAACCATCTGATATTTCGGCATTAAGAGTTTGGTATTGGTCAAATACCATTTTCAAATAGGGACCCGTTGTGACAAGCCCGGCAAGCGCATCTTGGGTTGGGATAAGTTTTTTTATGTCGATTTCAGTCAACCGACTATCCGCGACCAAAATCGATTGGGAACCATGCGATTGATATCAAAGACCAAAATTCGGCGCCATGTCTTTGCCATGCGCCGGCACACAGACGCCCGCCAAAGCGATGATGCGACCAAGCAAATATTCGTTAACCTAAACATATGCCCCCAAATATCCCAAAGGGATTTTTCAAACTACCTTACCCCGTGAATTAGGGTCATATTGGGGGCGATGATCAACCTACTCGATTGGGTATTTAACACCATTTTGGGTATAACACAGGTCGATCGCATCGAGAGACGTCACACCCAATTTAATAGACGCGAAACTGATTGCGCCTTGGTATCTTTTAAGAACAAACTTGACTTGTGGGCCAAATCCACCACTGTTTTCAAAAACAATGGAGCGTCACATGTTTAAATGCCATTTCGCTTTCGCCCTCGGCATCACGATGACCTTTTCATCTGTACCAACCTATGCACAAGATACTGCCCGAACCATCGGTCTGGCCGGTACTGTCGTGGCAAAGCAAAAAACCGCGTTATCCTATACTACACGCGGGTGTATCACCGGCGTTTCAAAGAGTGCATTAAGCACCGGACGAATATCGGCGGGCGACATTTTGGTAGAATTAGACAACCGCGCTGCAACGCTTGCATTAAAATCTGCACAAGCGCGCGTCGCCGATTTGCAAGCCGCCGTTGAGGAAAGAGATTATGCAATCATTGTTGCAACAGCCGACATATCGCGGATGAAAGAAGAGCAGGACTTTGTTAATCGCGATTTTGAACGCACGCGGATTATGTTTCAACGCGGGTTGGTAAATGAAACAACTCTGGACGGTGCAGAACGCAAAAAGTTAGACGCAACTTTTGCCGTTCAACGTGCAGACGAAGCTTTGGCACGGGCCGTCTCGGCAAAATCGCGTGCGATTAACGCCTTAGAGATTGCAGAATTGGATGTGTCGGCCCGCGAATTGGATCTGGACGCGCTTTTGGTGCGCGCACCGTTTGAGGGGATTTTGTTAAATTTTGAACCCCGTATTGGCGATTGCGTCAATCAAGGATCCGTCGCCGCCGAAATATATGATCCAAACCATAAAAGCGTTGAAACCTATGTCTTTGTTGATCAAATCGTAAATGCGAAAGCCTTTGGCATCGTTGTGGGAAGCCCTGTCAATGTGATCCGCATTAACGGTGACACCTGTCGCGGAATGTTTACCTTGATTGGAACCGAGGTTAATTTAGAAAGCCAGAATGTAAAAACCACCATTGATCTTGATCCCGATTGCGCACCGCACATTTTTCTAAATGAAGCGGTTTCCATCGAAACGGTTCCAGAAAATCATTAAGCTCTGCGCATCAAAGGTCAGCCATCGACAAAATTTAATTATGTTAATGCTTCTATAAGCTCTGGACCCTCATCATCGCGACCAAGCCTTTTAACACGATGATATTTCAGGCGTGAATCTTGACCAAGCGACGTAAAATCGCGGGTGCCTTTGATCCAATGCTCTTGTTCTTCAGTGTTCAAGACCACTGGCATCCGGTGGTGTAAATCAATAACGCTTTCATTTGCAGCGCGTGTCATCATTGTCACGGTCAAAACATCGTTCCAACGCGATGCAAGCGCGGCGCAGATCAAATGTTCCTCGTTCCCAGCAGGTTGAAAATAGTGTGGATTTTTAATCCCGTCTTGGGTGCTCCATTCAAAATATCCAGATACCGGCAAAAAACATCGCCCATTTTTCCAAGCTGATCGAAACGTTGGCTTGGTTTGTGCGTCTTCTAAGCGTGCGTTAAACGTGGTCGCTTTCCAATCTGAAATTTCGCCTTTGTGCCACGACGGGACAAACCACCACCGCGCCCTGCGCAATTCGCCATTTGGCGTTATGAGTAGCACATCTTGTGTCGGCTTTACGTTAAATCGCTTTTGCCATCTCGCAAACGGGTCGATCTTTAATGACGACACGTCGACACCAAGGCTTTTCAGGTTTGGATCAACAAATCTTCCGCACATGTTTTATCTAAAGGCTGCTGCCGTCTCAGGCAGCCAAAGCGCAATTGCCGGGAACAAAACAACAGCAATAATCAAGATAATCTGCGCCAAAACAAATGGAATAACACCTGCATAAATCTCAGACAGCTTAACATCTTGCGCCATACCTTTAATGATAAAAACGTTCATCCCTATCGGAGGCGTTATCAACCCCAATTCGACAACCATCACAACGACCACACCGAACCAGACGGGATCAAATCCCAGCGATATCACGATTGGGAAAAAGATTGGCACGGTCAACAAAATCATCGCTAAGGCATCCAAGATGCAGCCAAGGATCAAATAGATAATTAGTATCACGCCCATTACCGCAAGCGGTGTCATATCCAGACCTGATACAAAGTTTGACAATGCAAACGCCAAACCCGAAAAGATCGCCAATTTATTGAGAGTCAGAGCCCCAATTAAGATCGTGAATAACATGGCAGAGGTTTGGACAGTTTCTAACAATGCCTCCTTTGCCGTTTCAATGGATAAACGTCCACGCATTGCGGCAATCCCAAAGGCACCCATTGCCCCCACACCCGCGGCCTCCGTCGGTGTAAACACACCGAAATAAATCCCACCTATGACCAAAGCAAATAACGTAATAATTGCCCAAGTCCCCTTAAGCGCATGAATTTTTTGCGCAATCGACGTCTTTTCACCGGCGGGTCCCATTTCAGGCCAAATATAGGTTACGATTGATACAACGACCATAAACCCAATTACCGTTAAAATACCGGGCGCAAATCCAGCTAGAAATAAGTCCCCAATCGAACTTTCGGTCAAAATTCCATATAGAACTAACACCACAGACGGTGGGATCAAAATACCGATTATTCCACCGGCAGCGACAGAACCCGTTGCAAGGCTGTCGGCATAATTGAATTTGCGCATTTCCGGCAAAGCGACCTGACTCATCGTGGCGGCGGTCGCAACCGACGATCCACAAATCGCCGCAAATGCACCGCACGCACCAATCGTGGCCAATGCCAACCCACCGCGAAACGATCCAAGCCATGCATTAAATGCGCCATATAATTCACTAGATAACCCAGACCGCGCAGCGACCGCCCCCATCAACACAAAAAGGGGAATGATCGATAGATCAAAGTTCACAGTGGTTTCATAAACCGTTGCCGCAAATAATGAAAACGCAGGTGCCGGACCGATGATCAACGCAACACCGCCAATGCCGCATAAACCCATTGCAAAACCAATGGGAACCCGCATCGCCAATAACACCAGCAGGATCAAAAAAGTGGAGGTGCCGATAAATATAGGATCCATGTTTTACCCCCCAGTGGATTGATTTTGTTCGTTTTGATTTTGCAATGCGTACGATAGGTTAGGCTTTATCAACAAGACTGCCGCGGTTGCCGTCGCAACAACAGCTGCGCCAAACATCAAAAAGACAACAGGAAACGTCGGCAATTCCAAAACTTGGGTGAAAAGACCGTCATCATACACGCGAAATCCGTGCAACAACAATCGCCAAGCGATCACCCCCATAAACACGATCCCTGCAAAATCCGCGACTATGCGAAATGCGTTGTCCGCAATTGGACCAATTATTCCCACATTCAAAATATCAACCGAAATGTGTCCGCGTCGAAGCGTTGTTTCCGCCAATCCAAACAACACAAAAAGCCCCATCCCCAGTTCAACCAATTCCACCGAATACGTGAGCGGCGCATTTAAAAAATATCGCCCCACCACATCGACAATCATAATTGACATGATGATTAACAAAAACAGCCCCGCGATAAGGGCCATTGCGCGGGCTATGCGCACCATTAATTTTTCCATGTTAGGAATACCCTATTTAAAAATGTGGGGGACAGGTCGCCCCCCACTTGGCGTTTGTCACGCGCTATATTTCGCAATCGTGGCTTTGAGATCATCCAACAAAGCTGGACCATCTAACCCCGCGGCTTTTGCTTTTGCTAACCAATCTTCGGTTACAATTTGAACACGCTCTGCCCAAAGTGCCATTTGTTCTTCGGACAAAGTATTGATTTCGTGTCCACCTTCCGACAACGCCAATTCCTTCGCGGCGACGTCGGCACGATCCCAACCCGCACCCAACATTTTGGCACCCGTAATTCCACCCAAATCGGCAAGAACCTGTTTGTTGGCATCACTTAGCGCATCGTATTTCGCACGGTTCATAACAACCGCGAAAGGCGTTGTGTAAAGACCACCTGGAATTTCCAAATGGTATTTCAAAAGTTCGTTCAAACGGAATCCTTTGACGGATTCCCACGGGAACATCGCCCCATCTGCAACGCCTTTTTGCACGGTTTCATAAGCTTTAGATGCAGGAACCGCGACTGGCACCGCACCAAGTGATTCAGCCATCGCAACACCGCCGCCGCCAACGCGCAGTTTGACACCAGCAAGTTCATCCAAGTTTGTAACGCGCTTGTTGGTGTGAACCATGCCTGGTCCATGAACAAAAATTGTAATGACCTTTACATCTTTAAATTCTTTTTCAAAACCAATGTTGCGATCATACCATTCATACGCAGCTTGGCTGCCAACTTCGGCATTGGGCGACAGGAACGGTAATTCGGCCGCGCGCACGATTTCAAATGGTCCGGGCGTGTAGGCCATCACGTGATATGCCAAGTCAGCCGCACCATCACGTACCAAATCATACTGTGCAGGCGGAGCCGCAATGGGTGCAGGATCCAGCGTTAGGTTTAAATCACCACCTGACGCTTCTTTTATCGCGGCAAACCATGTGGGCATTGTGTCGGCTGCAACGTGATGGGTTGGCGGCACCCAAGTGGACATCCGCAATGATGTTGCCGCAAACGCGTGCATCGGGTTAAGTGTTGTGGCTGCGACACTGGCGCCGCCCACCTTCAAAAATGTTCTACGTTTCATTCATTCCTCCCAAAATGTAATGTACATTGAGAAAGGTTATAAAATATAATTTTTTTAAGCAACAATTTGTTTTGTGTTTGACACCTTACATTAAAATCTTAGGTCACGGACGATCCACGTCCCACCGCACAGGCATCGATAAGGGTCCCCTAAACGCCCAGCCCCCAAACGGCACATCGCCATCGATGGACAGATTTGACAATTTCGCGAAAATCTTTGGCAATGCAACATCAGCGATTAAAACCCGTGACGCCCAAGCGCCTGCACAAAAATGCGGCCCAGCGCCAAAGGCCACCGAAGGGCCACAATCTTGGGTCAGGTCAAATTCATCTGGGCGTGCGAATACATCTTCGTCTCGATTGCCCGATCCAAACATCAAAAAGACCCGATCCCCTACATAAAAATCAACCCCAGCCAGCGTATACTCACGGGCAACTTCGCGCGGCGCCATCCCGATCGGTGAATTCCAACGTGCATATTCTTCGAAGGCCATGCGCCATGTCGCATTTCCGTTAAAGATCATGTCCAATTGATCCCGATTGTTTAACAACGCCCAAACGACACCCGCGATTGCATCCCGGGGTTCATTTTGTCCACCGCTAATGGCCAATTTAATATTCGCGCGGATCACCGCATCTGAAAGCCCTGCCTTCATTTGAACCGACAAAAGTGAATGATCAGGCGCACGTAAAAGTCTGCCTTTCATTTCTGAGATATGGCGATCAATTGACGCTGTGCAATCGTGGCATTTTTCTTCTATTTCAGGATTTCCGGCATAATTTGCACATCCATCAATCATACCCTGACTAACGCGATCCATTTCTTGCCAGGTCATATTTGTAAGACCAGTAATTGATTTCAATGCTTCGCCCGAAATTCGCATTGCAATGTCTTTGACCATGTCCGCCCGTCCCTGTGCGAAAATATCAGCAAGACATTGGTCTGCAGCCATTTCAAATTGATCCTGCCAAACATTCTTGACGGTCTTTGGCGAGACGGATGGAAAGATAGCTTTGCGTTCTTGCATATGTGCATCACCATCTTTACGCATCATGTTTTCCCCCATGAGGCGCGTCATCAATCCATTCGGTTGCTGTGATGAAAAGACATCGATTTTCTTTTCTTCGTTAAAGATCATATCGCGCCGTGTAATCAACGTCGCATTCAGTTCAGGCACGAAACAAATCGGCGCGCGGGCGCGCATTTCTTTTAAATCTGGATACGGATCCCCCCAGAATTTGGGTAAATCAATGTGATAAATTGGCGCTGTCGACATGTGGCTTCCCCTAAAATATACACTCGATTACTTTCAAAACCTTCGGTTATAAAACCACGTCCAACCGGTCAAACCTTGTTAATGTCCCCACCGCATGGTGATCAAATCCATGTCGCGCGCCAATGCAAACAACAGATCCCGCGTGCGTTGTGTCATTGTTTTTTGAGGATGGCGCACATGATCTGATTTGATAACGCCGCCTTCTTTCATAACCGATTTTGTTGCACGCAACCCACATTGCCGATTCTCATGATTGATCAGAGGCAAACAATATTGCCATTGCGCGAAGGCCGCTTGTACATCGCCGTTTAAGTAATTGGTCACGATTGGGCGGATCTTTTCGCATTGCAAAGCCGACGTCATTGTTGCCGTACACCCGGCCTCGAGATCGGCGAACAAAGTTGCCGCTTCTTCACCATCCCAAGGCCCTAATATGTCGTCGCCACCCGCGTCAATCAAAGCCGCTAATTTATCAGCCGCAAATGGCATTTCCATTTTGAAATAACTTACATTTTCGATTTCTTTTGCCATCTTTGCCAAAAGCGGCACAGATAATTGTACGCCAGAAATGGGCGCATCTTGCACCATAATTGGGATCGAAATCGCATCTGACACCGCGCGATAGTGTTCAAACACGCCTGCATCATCCGCCCGAAGCCCGGCGCCATGATAGGGTGGCATCATCATGACCATATCGGCCCCCATGGATTGCGCTGCCATTGCGCGTTCCTTTACGATACCCGTGAAATAATGGCTTACTGTCACGATCATGGGAACACGTCCGGCGACATGTTCTAGTGATACGCGCATGACGTCTTGGCGTTCTTGATCAGACAAAACAAATTGTTCTGAATAGTTGGCAAGAATACAGATCGCGTCAACGCCTTGATCAATCGTGCAGTCCAAAACGCGACGTACACCTTCGAGATCAAGTGATCCATCATCAAAAAACGGTGTTGGTACAACGGGTAAAATCCCAGTGATCCGATCAGTCATCTTTCGTACTTTCATATCATATAGAATTTATGGGTCATGACCACTAAAACGTCATCCAAGTTTGAATTCAAGCGAAACAGGTCAGATCCATACGGACAAACATCACATAACGGATAATGGTTCGTTGTCGGAATGCATCTGGCGCCAATTTAAGATCAGGGATATGATAAGACTGTAAATTGAAGAAAATTGCGCAGCGCAGATTGCAAAATTTGATGTGCAACACAAAGATGCGTAGTTCAAAAATGAAATCAACTAAAAATAAATATTATCAAGGCCCCAGTTCAGATCATTTTGATGGGACGCGATTTTTTAATCCCGATGGCGAAGCACCAAAACAATTTCGCGATTTGTGGCGATGGCGCATGGGCCCAAAACCACAAGTTTGGCCAAAAACCATTCCGTTAAGGGCAACTGCGACACCAAAGGCAAACATTGCCGATTTGACAATAACGATGGTCGGACACGCGACACTGTTAATTCAATTCAAGGGGTTAAATATCCTAACTGATCCGTTTTGGTCGGACCGTGCGTCCCCTGTTTCGTTTGCAGGCCCCAAACGTGTGATCAAACCTGGGATCAACTTTGACGATTTGCCGAAAATTGATTTTATTTTGTTGTCGCATTGTCATTACGATCATATGGATTTGGCCACGCTAAAACGATTGAAATTGGCGCATGATCCAATTGTGGTCACCCCTTTAGGCAATGATACAATTATCAAATCCACGGGGCTTAAAACGCAAACGCTTGATTGGGCACAAGAAAAGCAGTTTGGAAATCTGACAATTCATTGCGAGCCATGTCACCATTGGGGCGCACGTGGCATTTCCGACCGATCGATGGCGCTTTGGGCCGCATTTGTTTTGTCGCTGGGCGATGACAAAGTCTTATTCATCGGGGACACAGGCTTTGACAAAGGGCGGCCCTATTACAATCTGGCGCAGAAATTTGGTGGTTTTCGGGCTGCTGTGTTACCCATTGGCGCATATGATCCGAGATGGTTTATGGCTGGCCAACATCAAAACCCGGCTGAAGCAGTTCAAGGGTTTCAGATCATAAATGCAGATTATGCCATCGGGCATCATTGGGGGACAATTCAATTGACCAACGAAGGTCGCGATGATCCCAAGATCGAACTAGAAATTGCGCTAAAGGAACAAGGCGTAGAAAGCGAAAGGTTTCGGGCGCTAGAGGCAGGGGACGTTTGGGCCATACCGCATCCCACATGATGCGCGGACTATGCAAGCTTGTCATCGAAACAACAAAAAACCAAGACTACGAAAGGATCGTAAAATGGCGCTTGTCCCATATCTGTATTTTAACGGTAACTGCGAAGAAGCAATGACAACATATGTTCGCGTCTTTGGCGGAGAACTCACAGGCCTAATGCGCATGGGGGACATGCCGCATGATCCCCCCCTTCCGGATAACGTCGCAAAAATGGTGATGAACGTATTATACACGATGCCAGATGGCACACGAATTATGGCATCCGATAATTGGCAAGGAACTTCTGCTACAACGTCGAATGTTGCATTAACGGTTGAATTTTCGAACGTTGAAACAACCAAGGCGGCCTATGACGCGTTGATCCCCGGCGCAGAGATCCAAGAACCATTCGGACACCAATTTTGGACCGATGCATTTGCCGCATTCAAAGACAGGTTCAATATCCGCTGGCAGCTAACAGGGCCTTACAAAGCAATGTAATCAAACCCCAGCTTGAATGCACCGCACCATTATGACGGATTTGCCCAGCCCCCACAAAAGGCGCGTGGCAAATTCAACCAGCAAAAATAAACTACGATTTTGCCGCGTTCAATTTTTCTTTCTTTTTCCGAAAACGCGCCTTCATTAATTCATCTGCCTCTTTTGATCCGTCATGAAACGTTCCCAATAATTTATCAAAGGGAACAAGGCCGTCACCATAATTTACCTCAAAATATTTGTGGTGAAGATAGTGAATATAAGCATGGCTATCGACTGCCGTTTTTTCGTTTAGTTCGATCTTATGAAATCCGATGTGCCCTACAAATGCGCCAAACCCTGCAAAGTTTATTTGATAAATCGCAAGAATTGGATTTGACGGAATGAATAGATGGTAAAAAATCGACGAAAAATACAAAAGATGTTCAACGGGATGCATCGACAACGACGACCATGGTGACGGGTTATTTGAATTATGATGAACCGAATGAACCCATTTATACAAAAACCGTGTGTGTATGAGCCGATGAATTAAATAAAAATGGGTTTCATGTATAACGGGTACGACCAACATCAGCGCAAGTAAAAAAGTTGGGTGGTCTGACAATGCCAACCAATTTCCGATACCATTCGCATAGGCCCATAGAAAAATCACTTCAAGCGCAGTCCAAATTGGCAAACCAATAAAAAAAGTTCTGATAGCGTTATCTATGTTTTGGCTTTTAAACCAAAATACATTTGATTTTGTTTCAGAGGGAAACCTTGCGTTATATTTGAAACGCGTTCCTTGACGGCGCCTTGCATATAGCCGCACCTCTAATGCACCATAGATTAGCAAAACAATTAAGATGTTCGCGCCTAAAAGCCTCAGCGACCATTCCCATTGGATGGTGGTTAACACGGCTTGGTCAGGTATCAACACATACCAATACGCGACCGAAAGGCACAACCAAATGAAGTTGTATGGGAAAAAATAACCGGGAATCCAACGCAATATTTCGCCAATGCGCGGCGGGAATTTCCAAATTGGGGCAACTGAGGCCACATCATTGGGCGTCCAATTCCCACGTTTATCACGCTTACCATGCGTTACATCTTCAATCATTTTAACATCCTTGTATTTACCTCAGGTCTGACAATGTCCCCTGCAAAGGATCGGCAAGTTGGCAACGATCCGGTTGAAAAACGATAGGGGGCAACCATCGTTCTTAACAAGTGCAAAATTATTGAGAAAAGGTAATCCGACCGTATCAAAACCATTGTAAAAATGGACATGAGTACCGCGGAATACCTTCAACACAACTTTGTCTGAAAGCCTATAATTACAAGCCCTTAGGCCTGCCCGTTACCTGTTTACACTATAGCCAAGCTTTTTTTGGGGGGTGGCCAACTGGACTTCGTCAAAGTTACGACTGGCCCCGTCTCGCGCAAACCAAGGTTGCGTCAATAACTCTCTCAACAATATGACATCAGGTACATAAATCCTTTGAATGCATCAGAGTAAGGATCCAGAAACTGACAGCCCCCGCTCACAACATACAATAGGCGGAATCATCGACAGCAAGAGTGAGCCAGAGCCTCCTAAGTTCGAGCTGCTCGTGCGCCCCTTTTCACATGATGAGGGACGCACATCGTCGGAAAAAAACCGAAACCGCTCAAGGTCGTTTTTATCTGACATTCATATTTCGGATCCAACAACACAGGCACATTGTGCACTAGGTTAATCAGACATCGATCCTTCTTGATCACGACGCGCGCATCCGTGCTTTGATCACTTTCCCAACAAAAACTGGTAAGATGAAACCAATAATCGCAACAGCCCAAAGCGAAATAGACAGAGGGCTATCCACGAGCGTCCAGTAATCACCGTTTGAGATAGTCACAGCGCGCCGTAGGTTATTCTCCATCGTGTTACCAAGCAAAGTACCCAAAATGATCGGCACCAATGGCACATCCAGTTTACGTAAAATCCAACCAGCAACCCCAAAGGCAACCATCACCAACAAATCAAAGCTCGATCCAGAAATCCCGTAGATCCCCACAAAGCTAACCATTGCAACGATTGGCATGAGGATACGTGGCGGAATAAGCAAAACGCGCGTGAACAAACCAACCATCGGAATATTCAGGGCCAACAGCATAAAGTTCGCAATGAACAACGCCGCAATCAAACCCCAGACGACATCAGGATTGTTTGAAAACAATAATGGCCCAGGGGTGATGTTAAGCGACATCAATACCGCCAGCAACACGGCGGTCGTTCCTGAACCAGGTACACCAAGCGCCAACATCGGCACCAATGCGCCGCCTGCTGCGGCGTTATTGCCTGCTTCAGGGGCTGCGACACCTCTTGGATCACCGGTTCCGAACGTATTCTCTTTATCGACAAGTCGTTTTTCCATAGAATACGAGATGAACGATCCAAGCGAAGCACCCGCACCAGGAAGCACGCCTGCGAGAAAGCCCAAGAATGACGTACGCAGCATTGTGGGCGTGCATTTCTTTAACATCGCCAGTGGTGGCGTTAGACGACCAATTTGAACTTTTTTGGTATCAGCGTCAGCATTTCCATGGCGGTTCTCAAGGAATATAAAGACCTCTGACAACGCGAATAATCCGACAATTGCGACCAAGAAATCTAGCCCATCATACAAATGAACTTCGCCAAAGGTTAGGCGCGGGACACCTGTTTGCGTGTCGACACCAATCACCGCCAACCCAAGCCCAAGCATAGCAGCAAACGCAGATTTTGCTTGGTTGGTAGACGACACACCACCAAGCGTTGCGAAGGCAAGCGTGAACAGTGCAAAATATTCAGCGGGGCCAAACAGAAGAGCGATCTTAACCAATTGAGGCGCAAGTAAGACCAATCCCCAAGTTGCCAAGAACGCGCCAACAAATGATGCAATACCGGACAAAGACAGGGCTTCGCCTGCAAACCCTTTTTGTGCCATCGGGTAACCATCAAGACAAGTCATCATCGCGGGTTCATCGCCGGGAATGTTCAACAAGATAGAGCTAATACGCCCACCATACATGGCCCCGTAATAAACCGATGTAAGCAGGATCAATGAAGGCGTCGCGCCAAGTCCAAGGGTAAAAGCAAGCGGGATCAAAATCGCGACGCCATTTGACGGGCCAAGACCAGGAAGAGCGCCCATGACAGTGCCAAGAAAGCAACCAAGTAACGCAAGAAGGAGGTTTTGCCATGTCATGGCAATCGTGAACCCATCAGAAAGTGCTGCGAGAGTTTCCATGATGCCTTCTCCTTAGAAACCAAGTGGACCACGAGCGAGGGATAAACCCAAGATCAAGTGGAATACGCCATAAATGCCAAGTGATATCAAAATCCCCGTCAGGAGACTCGAAAGAGGTTTTGTACCAAGACGCCATGTTAAATATGACGCGGCCATTGCAGTCGCCATTACGAATCCAATTTCAGGTAGCAGTTGAGCATACAAGATCATCACCACAGCGGCGGCGGCGATTTCGACAAAACGTCCGAGTGGCGGCCAAACAGGATCTTGATCTGGCTTAAGGGCAATTATCAACGATGAAATTGCCAAAATTGCAGCAATGATGAGAGGGAAAGTTTTCGGTCCAACCGCATCAGAGAGAAAACTTTCCTCGATCTGAAGTGTTGCCCACGCGTAAAAAGCAGCCAAACAAATACCAAAAACACCAAAGACTCTATCGGTCATTTTTCCCTCCTTTTAACGAAAACGGGGCGCAGATCTGCGCCCCGCAATAAGGCTTGCGCCATATTATTTGATGATCCCGATCTCACGCGAAATCGTTTGGATTTTGTTCACTGAGTCAGAAACGAATGCTTGGAACGCATCACCTTGTAGATCAAGTGGCGCAAGACCATTGTTCGCCATTACCTCTTTCCACTCTGGTGTTGCGTATAGATCAGCAATTTTACCGACCCATGCATTATATGCGTCATCGCTCATGCCCGCTGGTGCGTAGAACCCACGCCAGTTTGCACCAATCGCATCAACTCCTTGTTCTTTCGCAGTTGGGAAGCTTGCGAAATCGCCTGGAAGACGGTCTGGAGACAGAACCGCAATCACACGAATATCACCAGAATCTACAAATCCTTTAGCTTCTGAAATGTCACCAGTGAACGCTTGAACTGAACCAGCAAGCAGCTGCGTTACCGCTTCGCCGCCGCCATCAAATGCGATGTACTTAACCGAACGAACATCATCGATTCCGTATGCATTTGCCGCGATCAGGACTTTTAGATGATCCCAACCACCAACCGCAGAACCGCCTGCGACAGAAATAGATGTTGGATCTGATTTAACTTGGTCCAAAAGCTGTGGCAATGTTTGGATGTCGCTGTTTGCGGCAACTGCAATTACGCCATAGTCCGCACCGATTGTGGCCAACCAACGCACTTGGTCCATGCTGTTGCCAGGGTATGCACCTTGCGCCAAGCGTGTTGCTGTCGCGGAAGATGCCGCAACAATAAGATCATTGTCGTCACCGCGTTTGTTGACAACTTCTGCAAATGCAACACCACCGCCGCCACCAGCAAGGTTCACAACTTGCATCGTTTTGTCCAAAAGACCCAAGTCTTGCAAAGATTTTCCGACCTGGCGGCATGTGAAATCCCAACCGCCACCTGGGTTTGCAGGTGCGATACACTCTGGGTTTACAGGAGAGTAGCCTTCTGCAAACGATAGGCTTGCCACTACAGAAAGTCCGGCAGCTGTAAGCGCCGTGCGTACAAATTTCAAAGTCATAGTTTCCTCCACTTACATGCTTGGGTAATATTTTTTCCAAGCGATGCGCAGACTTTAGTTCTTGACCCTGTCATGAACCTGTCACACCCTAGATTAATCAGGGGGGACCATGCGCATACTATTGGTAGAAGATACAGTTGACTTGGCCGAGGCGACACAGGGACAGTTTACGCAAAACGGTATCGCCTGCGATTTGGCATTTACTTTGGCAGATGCAAATAACTTTTTGGCCGTACAACGGTATGATGCGATTGTGCTGGATATAAATCTGCCCGACGGCAATGGCACCGACCTTTTGCGGGCTTTGCGTCGCGACGGGAATTTGGCACCAGTTCTGATGCTAACGGCACAGTTTTCAGTAGATGATAAAGTATCCGCCTTTTCAGTTGGCGCCGACGACTACCTTGTGAAACCTTTTGATTATAGGGAATTAGAGGCGCGGATACATGCAATGCTGCGTCGCAATTTATCCGATAAATCTGGTGAAATAATATTAGCTGGACTTTCCTTTAATCCAACCGCATCTGTCGCCCATATAAACGGGGAGCGTTTGAACCTGACACGTCGCGAATTTGCCCTGCTTTCAATGTTGGTACGCCACAGAGACCAAGTGTTTAGCAAAGAACGAATATTAGAAGGGCTTTATTCATTTGACGATGCAATCGTCGGTTTGAACGCAATAGAACTGTATGTTGCGAGACTGCGCAAAAAACTTATTGGGTCAGGCGTGGGGATCAAAACCCTACGAGGACTTGGATACCAACTTGATGTCGAATAAAGCAACCAAAGGGCAAACTTTGTCCCTGACCATGCGCCTCACCGTTGGTCTGGGCGGTTTGCTTTTATTTGGGGGCATTGTTCTAACTCTTGCTGCCTTTGCCTATGGTCGAGTTGCTGCTCGGGATGCATTTGACCGCTTGTTGGTTGGGGCGGCGAATACAATTGCGTCCAATATCTCAATTTCTGATGGTCAGTTGGTGGTCGATCTTCCCCGATCAGCATTTGATCTTTTGGCGCTCGCACCCAATGATCGGATCGCATATGAGGTTCGTGGAGTAAACGGAGAGCTTGTAACAGGATATGCCCTAGATGTGATCCCCGATCGCCCTATGACGTTCAGCGATATGCCTCATTATTTCGACGCAGATTTCTTTGGCGAGCCGGCCCGATTTGTGAGAACAACACGAACATTTTCTGAACGGCAATTTTCAGGAACGGTCCAAGTCGTCGTTGGACAGACAATACTTGCCCGTCAAGAATTGGCGTTTGATATTACCAAAAGGGCTTTGCTTGGCCTGCTAATCGGGGGCATTGCCGTATTGGGCATGGCGTTGGTGGTTGTCCGATCGGCGTTGCGCCCGTTGGAAAAAATTGCAGATACAATCCGTCAACGTGATCCTAGGGATTTGACACAGATTGACCAGCACGCCCCAAAGGAAATCTCGGATATGGTGTCATCACTCAATGCATTTATGCAACGGTTGGAACAACAGTTTGATGTGATGCGTAATCTGATTTCCGACACAGCACACCAATTACGCACCCCCGTCGCAGCCCTTCGCGCGCAGTCCGACTTTGCCTTGCGCGAAAGTGACGAAATAAAACGTGCGCAGATTGTGTCCAAGATACATTCCAGAAGTCTAAGCCTTGGACGGTTGTTGGATCAAATGTTGTCACGCGCAATGGTCATTCATCGCATTGAAAGTGCACGACGCGAAACCTTGGATTTGCGCGACATTGCACTAACGCTAATCGACGACGGGGATCACAGTCTAATTTACCCAGATCACGATATTCATCTTGAAATCGGTCCCGAACCAATATTGGTCTATGGTGATCTAATTTCATTGACCGAAGCGGCAAAGAACTTGCTCTCAAATGCGCTTGCACATGGCGTGGCGCCAGTCACCATTGGCGTGGAGAGCACGAATTCCCATGCCTGCATTTGGGTCCGTGACCTTGGCGACGGCCCCCAAGTCGAGCTTGATATAGGTGATCGTTTCGTTCGCAGCAGCGTTTCCAAGGGCAAAAGCGCGGGGCTTGGTTTATCCATTGCCAAATCGGTTGCAGACGCCTTTGAAGGTCGTCTTGAATTGGTCCGAAACGAAGCGGGTTTCAAAATTTCAATTTTGCTGCCTTTAAAGCGGGGGAATGATGTATAAGGTCCTGATCATCTGGCTTTTTTCTGTTGGTTCTGTCGTTGCACAAGAAGCAACCAAGCATTTTGGGCCCCAGGATGCCGCCATAGAAATACGTCTTCGCACCACCACCGATATTGAAATTTTTGCGCCTACCGTTGTGGACTTTTTGTCAAAACATCCAGATTTTTCGGTACATTACGAACAATGGGGATCGAATGATCTTTACGAAAAAACATCTAATGAGTGCGCTTCTAAAACCCCATCTGCCGATATTGTGATAAGCTCTGCCGTTCATCAAATGGTTAAACTGGTGAATGATCGATGCGCGGCCCCTTGGAACAGCGATGTTTCGCAGAAACTGATGCCCGAACTTTCTTGGCGCAATGAAATTTGGGGCATTACAAGCGAGCCTGCCGTTATGGTTTATAACAAAACGTTGGTGTCACAGGATCAGGTACCTTACACACGATTTGATCTGTTGGATTTGCTTCGGCCCCAAGATAATGAATTTGCTGGTCGGGTCGCAACATATGATATCGAAGCGTCAGGACTAGGCTTTCTATTCGCATTTTTGGACTCACGAGAAGCCTCAACCTTTGGTGCCTTGATGGAAGCATTCGCACGATCAGGGGCCGTCGCGACGTGTTGTTCATCAGAAATTATAAACGGGGTTATCGAAGGGCGATATTTGATCGCGTATAATGTTTTGGGCTCTTATGCGAACACAATCGCCAAGACACAAAGCGTATTGGGAATTATTGAGCCGCAGGATTATACCTTGGTTTTATCCCGCGCCGCGATTTTACCAGGACGGAACGCCAACCGAGGCGCTGGTTTGTTCCTCGAATATTTGCTCTCTGATCAAGGGCAAGCGCAAATGTCAGAACAGTTTCTTGTCACAAAGTCCCAATCTGCATTTGAGCAAAACGAACCGCCAGCCACTGCAACGCGTCGAATTATCGAATTGGGTCCTGCTTTGCTCGTCGCAGAGGATCAGGCCACTGTCAGACGGTTTAATCAGCGTTGGCACGATATTTTCTCAACTTTTGATCGCTAATAATCATGATGAATGTGCAGCAACTCGAATACACGCACGTCTATCTTTTGTTGGCTTAGAATTGTGATTTTTGGCAAGTATAAATTATGTGCGTTGTCGAAATACAACCTTATCAAATCATCCTTAATTCTTCATTGGCGTTTTAGTATGACATGACCTGATGCTAACCTTGGTACCCAAGTAATCTTGGAAACCACAGAACAAAATCAGGTGCAAATGTTATCAATATGAGCGCCAATAATAGCGCAATGATAAACGGCCAAACCTCTTTTATCACACGCCCGATGGGTTGTTCGGTAATATTGGACACAATGAACAGCAATAAACCATAAGGCGGTGTGATTAATCCAATCATCGCATTGACGACCGCGATTACACCGAAATGTACAAGATCAATTCCCATAGCTTGGACTGTTGGTATCAAAATTGGCACAACGATTAGGATAATCGCGCCGCCTTCGATCACACAACCAAGCAAAAGTATCAGGATATTGACCGCGATCAAGAAACCAGTTTGGCTTAGATCAAACCCTTGCAGGAACATGGCAAGGGTATTGGGTATATCTTCGCGCGTGATCACATAATTGAAGGTCATCGAACCACCGATCAATACGCCAATAGATCCGGCTGAACGTGAGCCTCCACGCAAGGCATCCCAGAACGCCTTCGGCGATACAGAGCGGTATAGGATTGTCGAAATAATCAAAGCATATGCGGCGGCGACTGCTGCGGCTTCGGTTGGGGTCATGACCCCGCCATAGATGCCACCCAACAATATCACAGGCAACATAAGCGCGGGAAAGGCTTCATAGGTTACACGCGGCAATTCACGCAATGGAACCTCGGTATCCGTAGGAAAATCACGTTTGCGCGCGATTACATAGTTGGTGAACCCCATCATCAGCGCCATCAACAATCCTGGGACCATCCCAGCAGCAAACAAGTAACCAACCGATTGATCAGACACCAAAGCATACAAAACCATCGGAATTGACGGCGGAATAATAGGCCCAACTGTCGCAGTGGCCGCCGTAATAGCAGCAGCATAGGCAGGGGAGTATTTACCGTCGCGTGTCATCAGACCGATGATGATTTTCCCCATACCTACAGCATCGGCAACAGCCGATCCTGACATCCCAGAAAAAATCACTGATGAAACAACGTTAACTTGCCCCAACCCACCACGAAAGCGCCCAACAAGTGCTTGGCAAAACTTCAAAAGCCGATCAGCAAGTGACCCGATATTCATAATGTCCGCGGCCAAAATAAACAAAGGAATGGCCAACAAGGTATAGCCGTTAAACAGCCCTTGCAGCATTGTTTCAGGACCGATTGACGGATCAAATCCGCGCGGAAATTGGGCATCCATAAGGATCAAATAAAGCATTGATCCCGAAAACATCGCCAAACCTACACTGATCCCGAACAACGCCAAGACGACAATCAAGATCATGGAAATTGCAAACGGATCAATCATTGTCACTGCTTTCCGATTCAAGATGGTGATTGGCGCCTGTAAAACCATCGACCGCCAACAAAAGCATTCTTACGATGATGGCGATGTGAAACGGGATATAGATCGCGAATACGACATCGAAGGGCCATAGAAACGCCGCCGTCCGTTCTATGCCCATAAAGGTCACATAATCCCACGCATGTGGTAAGGTGTATCCGAAAATCGCAGCTACCGTTAGGCCGCCTACGACATCCATCGCGCGTTGCCATTTCAGGGATACTGCGTTGTAAACAATATCCAATCTGATCATATCACCTGTTCGCATGACGAACGTGAAGCTAAATAAAATACCCCAAAGCCACGCAATGGTCACCCATTCGACTGTCCATAGGACCGGAAGGCCTAGAACATAACGAAACAGAATTTGCAGAACGAAAACCACAAACATGCTAAATAGTAATGCCGCCGTTAGATGGTTTCCCCAATTCGCGACCCAATCAGTCAATGCGCGCAATTTGGACATAGTGATTTTCCAAAAAATAAAAGAGGCGGGCGATATTTTCGCCCACCTTTCGGGAATTATCCCAACTTATTTGCCAACTGCGTTGATCGCGTCATAAAGGCCAGCTGGCCAATCGGCGTCTTGGCCTTCTGCTGCATAAACAGATTTCACGCTTGCAACAAATGCATCAAGATCAGGTGTGTAAACATCCATTCCCTTTGAAATCATATCTGCTTCAAGCGAAGTTTCCAAATCCAAGGTTGTCTTGTCCAAAGCCGCTTCAAAATTTTTCGCGCATTCTGTAACTTTGGCTTGCTGGCTTGCGTTCATTTCATTCCATTTGGACATTGAAATGGTAAATTCGTTCGCAGCAACAAGATGCGCTGTTTTGCCAATGTGATTTATGACTTCGTCAAACTTCATACCGCGCGTTGCGGGGAAACCGTTGTCTTGGCCGTCAATCGCGCCGGTTTGCAACGCGGTGTAAACTTCTGTGAATGGGACTGGAACCGTAGTTGCACCCAACGCGCGGCCAACCAATTGCCACCCCTCGCCAGGAGGCATACGAAGTTTTACGCCATCCAAGTCCGCAGGCGTCATGATACGCTTGTCGCCTTTGTATCCCAAGTGGCGCGCGCCAATATATGGAAACGCAAGAATTTTGACGCCGACGTTTGCTTCGATTTCGGCCAACATGTCGTCCAAAAGATCACTTTCGTAAACCGAGCGCATGTGTTCGTAGTCACGGAATAAGAATGGTGCACCCAAAACCTTTGTCGATGGAACTTGGTTATAAAAATCAAAAATAGCTAAGTTTGCCATGTCAAGGTTACCGCGTTGCATCGCGGTCAATTCAGTACCCTGCTTAAACAATGTTGCGCCGTGATAAGATTTGAAATCAAATTCATCGCCCAAACAGTCCCCAAATTCAGAACGCAAAGTTGCCGTGCGGACATCGCCTTCTGCTACTGTGTCGGAGTAAATCAATTCAATTTTGTCGGCCGCCGAAACCATCGACGCGGTCAACGCCAATGCAGCTGCGCCGCAGGCTAAAATATAACGCATAGTAATTCTCCCTATTTGCGTAGATTGCCAGATAGTCCGGCAGATATATAAGGCATCGTTAATTTCCGCTTCCTTTGTTTGGGTTTGTTCCCAACTAAAAAATGTGCGCAGCGTTTACTGAAGTCTTCAAACAACATCGCGTCTTTGCCTTAAGTCACATGTTGCTATGGCTTCCCAGGAAATGTCAATCATTTTGTACTAGACAGTTAAAAGAGAATTGATCTAGACTTTTAATGAGATCGAGGAACCATTTATGCCTGACGAAAAAAGTACAAAAAAAGCAAAGGTAAAACGCGATCCAGAGGGGGTTAAACAAAATATCCTGCGTGTCGCGACCAAAGAATTTGCACAGAACGGGCTTTCAGGTTCCAGAATTGACGAAATCGCCGCCAAAACAAAAACGTCAAAACGAATGTTGTATTATTATTTTGGCGACAAGATTGGACTTTATAAAAAATGCCTAGAAGCTTCTTACGCTCGCATAAGAAGAGGGGAAGAAGAATTGGATTTGGATGGGCTATCGCCTATCGATGCGCTGGCTAAATTAATTGATTTCACTTTTGAACACCACGTTAATAATCCCGACTTTATTCGCATGGTGATGATTGAAAACATCCATGATGCAAATCATTTAAAACAATCCAGCGAATTGCAGTCAGTTAACAATACGACCATCATAAAACTAAAAGACATCATCCAACGTGGCCAAAAAGACGGGTCGTTTCGCGACGATCTAGATCCTTTACACCTGCACTGGTATATTTCCGCATTGTGTTTTTTTAATGTGTCAAACCAAGGAACGTTTTCCGCTCTTTTCGGCAATTCACTTTTTTCACCAAAGGGTCAAGGGGAACTAAGAACTGGCATAAGTGAAATGCTGGTACGCTATGTCCGCAACTACGAGGCAAATACATAAAATGATTAACCCAGAAATTCATCCATTTCTCGGCCGCTGGGCGCATGAATGGTCTTTGTTGAAACCTGATGCGACGGCGGCTGATCGGCGCGATCATTTCGAAATCGTCGCGAAAAATATGGCGCTCCCAACCCCGAGCGATGTTGACACAAGTGTCGAACATTGGATTGACACAAAAGCAGGTCCAGTGCGCGTACGTGTTTATCGACACGCGAAAGGCGGCGAACAACCGTGCCTAATTTATATGCACGGCGGCGGATGGATGCAGGGCAGCCCCGAAACCCATGGCGACATCACATCACGGATCGCCTCATGGAACCAACAAACAGTGATCAGCGTTGATTATGCCCTTGCCCCAGAGCGCCCCTTTCCCGCCGGCGTCGATCAAGTCGAGGCGGTAGTTCACTGGGTATATGACAACGCACCAATGTTGAACATTGACCCGCGCAAAATTTCCGTAGGCGGTGACAGTGCTGGCGCGAACTTGGCGGCGGTTGTTGCACTTGACGTCCGCGGAAAAGTACCACTGATTGCGCAGGTATTGATCTATCCCGCTTGTGATTTTGATCTAACCCGCCCATCGTATTTAGAGAACCCAGATGGACCGATCATCAAACCTGATGGCAAAGTAGAAAAGCTATACTGTCCGACACCAGGTGATATCGACAGTCCGCGCGCGGCACCTTTGTTAGCCGATGATCACACAAATCTTCCACCCGCATATATCGCGGTTGCCGAACACGACCCCCTGCGCGACAGCGGCATCGCGTATGCCGATGCTTTGTCAGCAGCAAAGGTTTCAGTGACCTTGGATCGCGGGCCAGGATTGATCCACGGTTACCTCCGCGCCATGGACTATTGCACCGACAGCATGAACAGTTTGAAGACAATTTCGAAATGGCTCTCGGAAATGAATAAAAATGCACAATCCAGTTGAACCACAGCTTGAATACGTTTTTACCATTACAGCCGAAATTGAGCGTCCTCGCTCGGCTGGGCTATCGCCAACGGGTGAGAGGCTACATATCCCAATTATTGGTGGCACTGTAACTGGACCAAAACTAAAGGGCCGAATTTTACCCGGTGGTTCAGATTGGCCAATTATAGGTT
>JAYPUL010000018.1:0-24286 GCA_038134005.1 Paracoccaceae bacterium
GGTCGTCGATCTTTGTCGAATACCCCGAACAGACACGGATCGAGGGTGAGATCCAGCAATTGGATCCCGACCATCCCGTGACCGAGCTTTGGCAAGTGATCTTGGGCCAAACTGCAGGGCGCACAGATGATCGACAGATCACATTGTTTGATAGCGTCGGTTTTGCCGTCGAGGATTTTTCTGCCCTGCGGTTCATCCGCGACCAGATTGCGGCGCATCCCCATTACGTCGATCTGGACATGTTAGCCGATCCCGATGATCCGCGGGACCTATTCGGCATGGTGTTGCGCGCGCAGTAAAGCGCACGCAACTCAATTATATCTTGTCGGCCAGTGCTTCGGCGCGGGCCGCAAGATTGGCAAGGCTATCGGTTACATGAGACGGTATCACTTCGACCTCAATTGTTTCGGGCGCAGCGGAACCTGATTTCAGAGATGTAATTTCAGCCTTCATCGCAGCAAGTTGACTTTCCAACTCTTCGACCCGAACGTGCGCGGCAGCGGTTTTATCGGCCAATAAAAGGCCAGACATTAACAACATACGCGCCTCGGGCATGCGGCCAATTTGCGCTGACAATGCTTGTGCTTCATCGTCCAACATTTTTGCGGCCGAGTGCAAAAAATGTTCTTCGCCGTCTTGGCATGCTACTTCGAAAGAACGGCCCCCGATGTGAATGACGACTTCTGGCATTATTCGTCCTCCGCTTCGGATACGTTCAAGGCATCCGCCAATTTTTGATAAAGTTCTTGTACCTGAGCCGTTTCTGCGTCGCGATCGGCGTGAACCCGGCTTAGTTCCGATTGCAGACTTTTGACTTGGGCCGCAAGACGTTCATTTTCTGCACGCAGCGTTTCAACCTCACCCGACGCGTCGTCCCCATCCGCGGAACGTGGCGCAGCGTCTAAATGCGCTGCGATTTTGTCCAAGGCAACCGTGATGCGTTGCTCGAATTCCTCAATTTGATCCATGTGGTTTCCTTTACTGCTCGTCGCGGGCGAATCAATTCTGTCCCAATTTTTGTTAAGTTTAGCCAAATAAAATAAAAATTGCGCCCCCATAGGCGGATTTTTGACCTTATGCTTGATCTTCGGCGCGTTCTTGGTATTGGTCGCGTAAGATTAGCAAACAAGGGACCTGTCCGATCATGGATATTCAAGCACTTCGCACCGCAAATCCCGAACATTGGGCCAAAGCCGCCGCAATCCGCACATTGACACTTGATGCTGTGGCTGCTGCGAATTCTGGCCATTCGGGTATGGCAATGGGCATGGCCGATGTCGCCACCGTATTGTTCGAAAAACATATGAAATTCGATGCCTCTTGCCCAACATGGCCAGACCGTGACCGCTTTATCCTTTCTGCGGGCCACGGATCGATGTTGCTATATTCTTTGTTGCACCTCACAGGATACAAAGACTTCCCAATCGAAGAGATTAAGAATTTCCGCCAAATGGGTGCAAAAACTGCGGGTCACCCGGAAAATTTCCTTTCTGACGCGATCGAAACCACCACAGGTCCATTGGGTCAAGGGATCGCAAACGCCGTTGGTTTTGCGATGGCAGAAGAAATTCAGCGCGCCCGTTATGGCAAAAAAGTTGTCGACCACTATACCTATGTCATCGCAGGCGACGGATGTTTGATGGAAGGCATTAGCCAAGAAGCCATCGGTTTGGCCGGTCGTCACGAACTGGGCAAATTGATTGTTCTTTGGGACAACAACAACATCACCATCGACGGTACTGTTGATTTGGCGGACCGCACCGATCAAGTTGCGCGTTTCAAAGCATCGGGTTGGCAGGTGATTGAAATTGATGGCCACAACCCAGCCGAAATCGACGATGCGATTTCTGCGGCGAAAAAATCGAAAAAGCCATCTATGATCGCGTGTAAGACACACATTGCGCTGGGATCTTCTGCGCAAGACACGTCCAAAGGCCACGGCGCATTGACCGATGCCAAGTTGATCTCTGACACCAAAGCCGCTTATGGCGTTGCGGATAAACCTTTTGACGTTCCCGCAGACGTACAAAAACAATGGGCCGCTATCGGCGCACGCGGTGCAGCCGATCGTGCAGAGTGGGATGCGCGTTTCGCAACACTGTCCACGAACAAACAAAATGAATTCAACCGCGCCTATGCGTTTGAAGCGCCCAAGAAATTGGCATCTGTCATTCGCAAATTCAAAAAAGAAATGTCAGAAACCGCGCCAAAACATGCGACGCGGAAATCATCAGAATTGGCATTGAATGTCATCAACCCTGTGATGACCGAAACGGTTGGGGGTTCGGCTGACTTGTCAGGATCAAACAACACGAAATCAAAAGATATGACCGTGTTTGATACCGACAACCGTGGTGGACGTTATATCCACTGGGGTATTCGTGAACACGGGATGGCCGCGGCCATGAATGGTATGGCATTGCACGGCGGCATGCGTCCATATGGCGGGACGTTCATGTGCTTTACCGACTATGCACGTCCTTCTATGCGCTTGGCCGCATTGATGAAAATGCCAACCGTTTTCGTGATGACACACGATTCAATCGGCTTGGGTGAAGATGGACCAACTCACCAACCTGTGGAACATCTTGCCATCAGCCGCGCGACACCAAACACCTATGTGTTCCGTCCCGCTGATACGGTTGAGACAGCCGAAGCATGGGAAATCGCCCTAACCGCAAAAGAAACACCATCCGTTTTGGCGTTATCACGTCAAAACCTGCCGACGGTGCGCACCGAACACAAAGGCACCAACCTTTCTGAAAAGGGTGCGTATGTCTTGGCGGACGCCGACGGCCAACGTCAGGTGATCTTGATCGCAACAGGGTCCGAAGTGCACATCGCAATGGAAGCGCGTGAAAAGCTACAAGCGCAAGGCATCGGCACACGTGTTGTCTCTATGCCCTGTATGGAGCTGTTCGCCGCACAAGACGACCTATATCGCAAACGTGTATTGCCAGGTGGTAACATCGTGCGCATTGGCGTCGAAGCGGGTGTGCGCCAAGGTTGGGATCAATGGTTGCTGGGCGAACGCGCCCGCCCAGGCAAAACAGGTTTTGTCGGTATGGACCGTTTCGGTGCGTCGGCCCCTGCCGAGCAATTGTTTGAAAAATTCGGCATCTCAGCAGACGGCATCATCGCCAAAGTGAAAGCGTTGATGTAATTTCAACACCATCGCATTTTGCAAACCCCGCCCAAGGGCGGGGTTTTGTTTTTACCAATTCCCGTTCATGACATGAGTCGTTTCATTTGATCTCAGAAGCTTCCCTAGCGTCAGCATAATATTGTTGGCGCTAACGTTTGCGCAAACATGGGATTTTAACGCTAACATATTGGCAAACATAGGCTTTTAATGTTTCCGCAGCGCGGCATTTAAGTTATAGCACAGTCAATCACCAACGCAGGAGAGTGGGATGACTGTCACCATCGGCATTAACGGGTTTGGACGTATTGGGCGCTGTACTTTGGCGCATATTGCGGAAAGTTCACGCAACGACGTACAGGTTGTGAAAATCAACGCAACTGGTCCGATCGAAACCAACGCGCACCTGTTAAAATACGATAGCGTCCATGGCCGCTTTGGTGGCAACGTTGTGGTCAACGGCGACACAATGGATTTGGGCCGTGGTCCGATGCAGGTGTTTTCGACCTATAACCCAGAAGAGCTGGATTGGTCAGGCTGTGACGTCGTGCTGGAATGCACAGGCAAATTCAATGATGGCAACACCGCAGACGTACACATCCGCCAAGGTTCAAAATCTGTCCTCATCTCGGCCCCTGCGAAAAACGTTCAAAAGACAATTGTTTACGGCGTAAACCATCGCGACCTTATGAAAGGTGACACGATGATTTCGAATGGGTCGTGTACAACGAACGGCTTGGCCCCCTTGGCAAAGGTCTTGAATGATGCGGTTGGCATCGAAAGCGGCATCATGACCACGATCCACAGCTATACGGGCGACCAACCTACCCTTGATCGCCGTCACAAAGATTTATACCGCGCCCGCGCTGCGGCGATGGCCATGATCCCCACGTCAACGGGTGCGGCCAAAGCCTTGGGCGAAGTGTTACCTGAATTGGCGGGTAAATTGGACGGCACCGCGATGCGTGTCCCTACTCCAAATGTTTCGGCCGTGGATTTGACATTTGTGGCGGGCAAAGATGTCACCGTAAACGATATTAACGAAATCGTACGCGAAGCGGCCGCGGGTCACATGGGCCATGTTTTGGCATATGATCCCGAACCAAAAGTGTCGATCGACTTTAACCACACAACGCATTCTTCGATTTTTGCACCTGATCAAACAAAAGTGACTGGCAAGCGATTGGTCCGCGTTTTGGCATGGTACGACAACGAATGGGGCTTTTCTTGCCGCATGGCAGACGTTGCCGCAGCAATGGGCCGTTTGACGCAATAAAGACACCAATTCAATCAAAAACCCCATAGGATCCTATGGGGTTTTTTGTTTACGAGATGTCGTTACATGCGAAAAACCTTTATCAATTAAGGATATTCGCATGAACAATACCGGGTGGATGATATTTCTGGGCATCATTTTGACCTCTATCGGTCTAGATGTATATTTCACCCAAAGCTTCTATAGTATTTTTTTATTGAAAGAGTTCGCCAAGCTGATCGAATGGATCGCCTTTTGGCGATAATTCCTGCGGTCTTTCCCCTCATTTCTAGAAAATGCGGTTGACATTTTTCTATATTTCTGGATGTTAGCGCTAACTTTACATACCGAGAAATAGGAAAACACCATGACTGTAAAAGTTGCGATTAACGGATTTGGACGTATTGGCCGCAATGTTCTACGTGCAATTATCGAATCTGGGCGGACCGATATCGAAGTTGTTGCGATCAACGACCTAGGTCCGGTTGAAACAAACGCGCATCTTTTGCGCTATGACAGTGTTCATGGCCGTTTCCCTGCGACTGTAACTACGACAGGCAATTCAATCGACGCAGGTCGCGGCCCGATCGAAGTGACAGCCATCCGAAATCCAGCAGAATTGCCATGGGGTCACGTCGATATCGTGATGGAATGTACGGGCATTTTTACCGATCGTGAAAAAGCGGCAATCCATTTGGAAAACGGCGCAAGCCGCGTATTGGTGTCTGCACCATCAAAAGGCGCTGATAAAACAATCGTTTATGGCGTCAACCACGACACATTGACCGCCGATGATTTGATCGTTTCAAATGCATCATGCACCACGAACTGTTTATCACCAGTGGCGAAAGTGCTGCATGAAACGGTTGGGATCACGCGGGGCTTTATGACAACGGTCCACAGCTATACGGGCGATCAGCCCACATTGGATACAATGCACAAAGATCTGTACCGCGCGCGCGCTGCGGCCACATCAATGATCCCGACATCCACAGGTGCGGCCAAAGCGGTTGGTTTGGTATTGCCCGAGTTGAACGGAAAATTGGATGGCGTTGCCATTCGTGTCCCGACACCCAACGTGTCGGTTGTTGATCTTACTTTTGAGGCAGGGCGTGCAACCACGGCCGAAGAAATCAACGACGCGATCCGTGCCGCGGCAAATGGCCCTCTAAAAGGTATATTGGGCGTCACAGATGAACCATTGGTTTCAATGGATTTCAACCACGATAGTCATTCGTCAATTTTTGCCACCGATCAAACCAAAGTATTGGACGGCAATATGGTGCGTATCCTGAGCTGGTACGACAATGAATGGGGCTTTTCTAACCGCATGTCTGACACTGCAGTTGCGATGGGCAAGTTCCTGTAATCTCTCCTGAAAAACTAAGGGCCCGCGCAATGCGGGCTTTTTTTTGCATGCGATGTGTTAGGATTCTCGCACACACAAAGGATTTATTCCAAATGGATAAACGCACTGGAAATACTCTATCTTTATCACACGACATTCACGCATCGGTAAAAGCCGTTTGGCGGTGCTGGTCGGAGCCTGAACTATTGTCAAAATGGTTCTGTCCCAAACCATGGCAATATCAAGCGGAAACAATTGAATTGCGCCCCGGTGGCACATTCCATGGATCGATGGTCGGACCCGAAGGGCAAAAGTTCGAAAATACAGGTTTGATTCTGGATGCAATTCAACAATCCCGTATCGTGTTTTCAAACATGTTTGGTCCAGGTTGGGTGCCCCAAAATCCGGATTTCGGAATGGTTGCAATTATTTCGTTACAAGAAAAATCTGACACCCTAACCACGTATCATGCACAGGCGCTTCATTGGAGCGATGAACATTGTTCACACCATGAAAACATGGGGTTCTTTGCGGGTTGGCATGCGGCATTGGACCAATTAGATGCGCTTGCGTCTGGTTTATCTTAATGCGCCAAAAATCTGAATTCATGTGAAAGCACCCCATGCTTTCACATTGCTCAGGTGCCCAAACACTATTGAATGATTGACAATCCATCGCCCCTTGTGCCCCATAACCACACATTTATTAAAATGAGGGCAAAATGGCGTTATCTCCGACACTTAGGGCTGTTGTGTTCATGTCTGGTGCAATCGTTTCATTTTCGGCAATGGCCGTTGCGGGGCGCGCGATTAGCTTTGAATTAGATACGTTCGAAATCATGATGTACCGAAGCTTTGTCGGTATCGCGACCGTATTGATTTTTGGCAATTATTTTGGAACTCTCTCTCAAATTACACGGCGCCATTTGTCGGTTCATTTGATGCGAAACCTGTCGCACTTTGCCGGACAAAACCTATGGTTTTATGCCATCACGGTTGTCCCGTTGGCCCAAGTCTTCGCGTTGGAATTTACGTCCCCCTTATGGGTTTTGATCTTGTCGCCGCTGTTATTAGACGAACGGATTACGCGAATGCGTGCAGTTGCGGCGATTATGGGGTTCATTGGAATTCTTATGGTCACCCGCCCCACCGGCGAAACCATCAACGCAGGCGTTATCATGGCCGCCCTATCGGCGATTGCCTTTGCGGGGTCCGCAATTTTCACGAAACGTTTGACACGCACGGAAACAATCACCTGCATCTTATTCTATCTTACTGTGATGCAAGCGTGTTTCGGGGTGGTTTGTGCGGGGTATGACGGCGACATCGCGGTGCCGTCCCTGCACAGCTTGCCTTGGTTGATATTGATCGGTTTTGCGGGATTGCTGGCACATTTTTGTTTGACGACGGCTTTGTCACTTGCGCCGGCGACGGTTGTTATGCCTGTGGATTTCGTGCGTCTGCCTGTTATCGCGGGTGTCGGTATGTTGGCATACGGCGAAGTATTGGATATTTGGGTGTTGATCGGGGCCGTTATCATTTTCACAGGCAACTATATGAATATATGGTCGGAAACGCGTAAACGATGATCTAAAGCGTTTGACCAAGGCCACGCCATTCGGTACCACAGACCCAACGGATTACGGGGACTTTGATGATTTATTCCACCGCTCAAGACTGGCGCGATGCGCCGCAAAAACGGGTTTTGTTTTTCGGGATGTCAGGTTTGGGAAAAACCTACATTTCAAATATGCTGCGTGCATCTGGCGATTGGTTTCACTATTCAATCGATTACCGTATCGGCACACGCTATATGGGCGAATACATCGCCGACAATGCAAAAGCCCATGCGATGAAGGTCCCGTTCTTGCGCGACCTTTTAATGAGCGATTCAATTTACATCGGGTCAAATATTTCATTTGAAAATCTGACACCTGTGTCGACCTATTTGGGGAAGCCGGGCGATCCCGATTTGGGTGGGTTGCCGATCGACGAATACACGCGCCGTCAAATGCAATTTCGTGCCTCAGAAATCAACGCATTGAATGATACGGCCTATTTCATTGATCGGGCGCGACAACTTTATGGCTATCCCCATTTCATTTGCGATACTGGTGGGTCAATCTGTGAATGGGTGGATCCGTCCGACCCAAAGGATGCCGTTCTTAAGGCACTGTCCGAAAATACCTTGATGGTTTGGATCAAAGGATCTGATGATCACACCGCCGAATTGATCCGTCGATTTGATCGAGCGCCAAAACCAATGGCGTATCAACCCGCATTTCTAGAACGGGCATGGGCACAATATTTGGACGAAAAATCCGTCACACCCGATCGTGTTAACCCGGATGATTTTATTCGCTGGACTTATGCCCAAGCTTTGGCACATCGTCAGCCGCTTTATGAAGCGATGGCAAAATGGGGCGTTACCGTTACGGCAGATGACGTGGCAAAGGTCAAATCCGCCTCCGATTTTGATGATCTTATCGCGCTGGCCCTTGAGCGAGCCGCCATTTAACCCTATTTCTGGGGGCATACAACGAAAGGAAATCTTTAATGCCGATCAAAATACCAGCTGACCTACCTGCCTATGACGTGCTCACGCGCGAGGGCATTATGGTCATGTCTGATGATCAGGCATCTCGGCAAGACATTCGTCCGTTGCGTATTGGGCTTTTGAATTTGATGCCCAAAAAGATCCAGACCGAAAACCAATTCGCCCGTTTGATCGGCGCAACGCCTTTGCAAATTGAATTGTCATTGATCCGTATGACAGAACATCAAACTCGCAATACGGCATCCGATCATATGGAAAGCTTTTATCGTACCTTTGCAGAGGTGGAAGCATCAGGCGAAAAGTTCGATGGCTTGATCATTACCGGCGCCCCGATTGAACATCTTCCGTTTGAAGAGGTTACATATTGGGACGAATTAAAGCGTGTAATGGATTGGACCCAAACCCATGTTCATTCAACCTTTGGCGTTTGCTGGGGGGGGATGGCGATGATTTACCATTTCCATGGCGTGCAAAAACACGGTTTAGACCACAAAGCATTCGGGTGTTTTCGACAAAAAAACCTTGACCCGTCGTCGCCCTATTTGCGCGGGTTTTCCGATAATTTCGTCATTCCCGTTAGCCGTTGGACCGAAATCCATGCACACGAAGTATCACAGCACAAAGATTTGACCACGCTTTTGGCAAGTGACGAAGTCGGCCCATGTTTAATCCAAGATAATGCCCATCGTGCATTGTACATCTTTAACCATTTTGAATACGACAGCGACACACTAAAACAAGAATATGACCGCGATATTGATGCAGGCACGCCCATCAATGTACCGTTGAATTATTACCCGAACAATGATCCAAGCCAGCCCCCCGAAAATCGGTGGCGCAGTCATGCCCATCTATTGTACGGAAACTGGATAAACGAAATTTATCAATCGACCCCCTATGACCTTGCTGCCATTGGACATTAGCCTTGTCGCAATCGTCCTCGGGTGGGTGATCATTTTTTGGCTGGCGCGGCGTCGGACGCACAGGATCGAACGCGCCAATCCGCCCATCGGGAAAGTTTTGACGCATAAGGGCCACAATTTTCATGTCTATATCCGTGGTCAAGGTCCTGATTTGGTTCTAATTCATGGTTCAAGTGGAAATCTAAAAGATTTCGCTATTACCTTGATCGATGAATTGGCGAAATCATTTCGTGTAATCGCGGTTGACCGCCCTGGATTGGGGTATACCGACGCCCTGCCCGACAATGAATATCGCCTTATAGATCAAGCAGAGTTTATTCGCGAAGGTCTTGCGCAAATTGGTGTGATCAAGCCAATTGTAATGGGTCATTCCTTGGGCGGCGCGGTTGCATAAGCGTGGGCAACGCAACACCCCGAAACGGTTCGTGCGCTTGTATTGTTATCGGCGGTCACGACACCCTGGCCCGGTCAAACACGCATCACGCATAGGATCCACCAAATGCCAATCGTGCGTGATTTTGTTGCGAATTTTGTTGCTGTTGTTGCCAATAACTTTGCGATTTCAAAAAACATCGAGGCCGTTTTTCGCCCAGATCCGGCACCAAAGAACTTTCGAAAAAATATGAGCGCAGACCTCGTGCTTCGTCCAAAATCCGCCATCGCTAATGCGCGGCATCGTTTAAATATCGTTGAGCAAATCAGAGAATTAGCACGATCGTATCCGATCTTGGCCATGACGATCCATGCCATATCTGGTGATAGCGATCCTGTGGTGCCATCTGAATTGCACATCACAGCGCTTGAAAAAACAATCCCGCATGTGAAAATTCATATGATCCCAGGCGCGGGTCATATGCCACATCATTTTCATGCGCCCTTGATTATAAAAACAGTGAAACAAGCACATCAAGATGCTATGGTCGCTGAAAAGGCAGTACAATAATATGCAAAAACCTTTTGATGGCGCAATCACCGCATTTTTCGAAAATGTCGCCCCCGCACATATAAAATCGGCAATTGAAACGGCCAAACGCAAGGATATATTGGACCCCAGTTATCCATATCGTTCAGAGATGCGCAAAAGCGACTATCAACAGCATCTGGATCAATTGCAATTAGAATTGGCGAAATTTCACAATTGGGTGCGTACAACCGGCCGCCGTGTTGTTATTATTTTCGAAGGACGCGATGCTGCTGGCAAAGGGGGAACGATCGCACGCCTTCACGCGAACATGCCACCGCGTTCCACAAAATTGGTTGCCCTTTCGAAGCCGACCGAAACCGAAGCAGGTCAATGGTATTTCCAACGATACGTCGCCCATTTGCCAACCGCCGGCACATTATCAATTTTTGATCGCAGTTGGTATAACCGCGGGGTTGTTGAAAAGGTCTTTGGATTTTGCACTGACACCCAGCGCGAACAATTCTTTGACCAGGTTATCCCCTTTGAACAAATGATTGAACAAGATGGCGTTGATGTCGTCAAACTTTGGTTAAACGTGGGGCAAGCGGAACAATTGCGTCGATTTTTGGATCGCGAACGGGATCCTTTAAAGCAATGGAAACTGTCGTCAATTGACGTAAAAGGGTTGCATAAATGGGATGAATACACGTCTGCCATTCGCGAGACGTTGACAAAATCTGATCATAACGCCGCCCCTTGGATCATTGTGCGATCAGATGACAAACGCCGCGCACGCATCGCTGCCATTCAACAGATTTTGACACGGTTTGAATATACCGGCCGCGATGACACCGCGATATGCACGATTGACAATGCCATTTCAGGTGGCGCCGAGGTGTGGAATGGCTAAACGTGGCTATCATCACGGGAACCTACGCCAAGCTTTGGTTGAAGCCTGTCTTGACCTGATCCGCGCAAAAGGACCGACTGGTTTTACCCTCTCTGAGGCTGCGAAACAGGCGGGCGTAACACCTGCTGCCGTTTATCGACATTTCGAAGGGCGCGAGGATTTAATCGCCGATGCGGCGTTGCAAGGATACCGCATTTTTGCCGATCTCATGCAATATGCCTATGACAAGGGTCAACCTTCAGCCCTTTCCGCGTTTGAAGCGACGGGACGCGCCTATTTGGCCTTTGCACGGAAATATCCCGGCCATTATATTTCGATGTTTGAAAGCGGGATTTCGGTGAACCGCACCCCCGAATTAGCCCAAGCCAGCCAAAGGGCACGCGACGTATTGGAACGCGCAGCCCAAGATTTATGTGATCATATTCCCGCCGATCGGCGACCACCCGCATCGATGTTTTCGGCGCATATTTGGGCGATGTCCCATGGCGTCGTCGAATTATTTGCCCGTAATTCACCCGGCACGCAAAGCCCGTTTAATCCAGAAGACCTATTAGAAAGCGGTATTGGCGTCTATCTGCGCGGTCTTGGTATATTGGACAAGGATTTTTAGGGGCAGAAATGGCATTTGATATTGGACTGGCCCAAATTCTACGTGATGATCTTATCGATATTGCAGGTATTCGCGAAAAAAAGATGTTTGGCGGTCTATGTTTTTTATTGAACGGAAATATGCTTTGCGGTGTTCACAAAAACGGCCTGATGTATCGTGTTGGACCAAAGAACCACGATGCCGCATTAAAAATTGATGGCGCGCGTGATATCATGTTTACAGGACGCAAAATGGCCGGATTTGTGGACATAGACGATGACTATGTTGAAAACGATGTAAGCCGAACTATGTGGCTGACTATGGCGCTTTCGTTTGTGCGATCCCTTCCCGCAAAATAAATATTCCTGGGATCAATGTGTTTCTTCGACGATCACCAAATCGCGAATAGAGGCGTCTTTGGCAAACGCTAACGCCGCTTGATACGCATCACTATTGTAACATGCTTCAGCGGTTGAAATGTCGGCAAAGCGCACGATCAAATGCCGATCGCGCGCCGTGCCTTCGATATGCTTGAATGCCGCACCACGCGACAGAAATTGCCCGCCAAATTCAGTAATCACAGGCACGGCACGGGTGGCGTATTCTTTATACGCCACAGGATCCGTGACCGTCACATGCGATATCCACAATGCGGACATCGGGCGTTACCCGAGAACCGCACGCGCCGCAGCAATCGCCGCGTCCGCATTATCCGCAGAGGCACCGCCCCCTTGGGCCATGTCGGCACGGCCACCGCCGCCCTTACCACCCAATTCCGGGACTGCTGCACGGACCAAATCAACCGCCGATACCTTGGCCGTCAAATCATCGGTCACCCCCGCAGCAACCGCCGCTTTGTCGCCTGTGTCAGCAATCAAAACAATCGCCGCTGATCCTAAGCGCGATTTATGTTCGTCGATCAACGCAGGTAAATCTTTGCCCGACACTCCTTTTAGGATTTGCGCAAAAAATGGCACGCCGTTGATGGTTTCGGCCTCGGCCGAGCCACCCTGACCTGCGCCACCCGCCATGGCCAATTCACGGCGCAACTGGGCCACTTCGTTTGCTAATGCTTTACGTTCATCCAACAACGCCTTAACGCGCGCGGGAACATCGCCTGCTTGCGCCTTAAGCTCGGATGCAACCGCATTTAGGTTTGCGGTTTGATCAGCCAAATATGCAATCGCTGCGGCACCTGTTAACGCCTCAACACGGCGCACGCCAGCCGAGCTTGCACTATCGGACAGCGCGACAAAGGCCCCAATATCACCCGTTTGACGCACATGTGTACCGCCGCAAAGTTCCAATGAATACGTTTTACCATCGGCCCCTTTGCCCGAGCCATTCAAAACGCCCATTGAGACAACGCGCACTTCGTCACCATATTTTTCCCCGAACAACGCCTGCGCCCCAAGGCCGCGTGCATCGTCAGGTGTCATAATGCGGGTTTCCACGCGTGTGTTTTGACGAATAAATTCGTTCACCTCTGCCTCAACCTGCCGCAATTCTGCCGCGCTCAACGCTTTGGAATGGCTAAAGTCAAACCGCAAACGATCATCGGCATTCAAGGATCCACGTTGTGCAACATGATCACCTAGCGCACGGCGCAACGCTTCGTGCAACAAATGGGTGGCGGAATGGTTTGCGCGAATGGCGGACCGACGTGCATGATCAACAGTCAATACCGCGCCTTGGCCTTTGGTAATTTCCCCTTCGGACACAGTCGCAATATGGATGAAAACACCCGCAACCTTTTTGGTATCGCTCACCTGGGCCACACCAGTTTCGGTTTTGATGATCCCAGTGTCCCCCACTTGGCCACCACTTTCGGCATAAAATGGCGTCTGGTTCAGAACGATTTGTACCTGATCACCGGCCTTAGCCGATGGAATTTGATCAGAACCCGAAACCAATGATTGGATCTGACCCTCGGCCGTTTCCGTGTCATAGCCCAAGAAATCGGTCGTGCCATATTGATCGGCGACATCATACCAAATGGTGGCATCGGCCGCTTCGCCCGACCCCGCCCACGCAGCGCGCGCCTTGGCCTTTTGTTCGGCCATCGCGCTATCAAACCCGTCGGTATCCACAACACGACCCTTTTCGCGCAAAGCGTCTTGGGTCAAATCAAGCGGAAAGCCATAGGTGTCATACAATTTAAACGCTGCACCACCGGGCAAAGCCGCACCGTCATCCAGTTTGGACAATTCATCATCCAACAACTTTAGACCGCGATCCAAGGTTTGTTTGAAACGTGTTTCCTCTTGCAACAATGTTTCTTGGATCAAGGCTTGCGCCTGAGTCAATTCGGGATAAGCCGCACCCATTTGTGATACAAGCGCTGGAACCAATTTGTGCATCACAGGATCTTTTGCACCCAACAAATGCGCGTGACGCATCGCACGTCGCATGATGCGGCGCAAAACATATCCACGACCATCATTCGACGGCATCACACCGTCGGCGATCAAGAAGGAAGTCGACCGCAAATGGTCCGCAATCACACGGTGGTGCGTTTTCCCGGGGCCATCTGGATCCGAGCTGGTTGCATCCGCTGATGCTTCGATCAGAGACCGGATGAGATCTGTGGAATAGTTGTCATTTGTGCCTTGCAATAATGCCGCGACACGTTCGATGCCCATACCCGTATCAATCGATTGGTTCGGCAATTCGATCATCGACCCATCTTCGAACTGCTCGTTTTGCATAAAAACAAGGTTCCAGATTTCGACGAACCGATCGCCATCCTCTTCCGGCGAACCGGGAGGGCCTCCCCAATATTTTTCGCCATGGTCAAAGAAAATTTCGGTACACGGACCGCAAGGCCCCGTTGGCCCCATCATCCAAAAGTTATCGTTCGTCGGGATGCGAATGATGCGATCGTCGGATAAACCGGCAACCTTTTTCCAAATATTCGCCGCCTCATCGTCGGTGTGATAGACAGTGACCAACAAACGATCTTTTGGGATGTCGAATTCTTTTGTGATTAATTCCCACGCAAACGGGATCGCGTCGGATTTGAAATAATCGCCAAACGAAAAGTTACCCAACATTTCAAAAAATGTATGATGGCGCGCGGTATATCCCACATTGTCCAAATCGTTGTGTTTACCGCCGGCGCGTACACATTTCTGCGCCGTTGTCGCACGCTTGTAATCGCGCGTTTCAACACCGGTAAACAGGTTCTTAAATTGAACCATACCAGAGTTTGTGAACATCAACGTTGGGTCATTGCGGGGAACCAACGGGCTTGACGGCACAATTTCATGGCCTTGCTTTGCGAAATAATTCAAAAAGGTCGACCGAATGTCGTTCAACGTGGGCATAAGCGGTTCTTTTCCTTAAAATCGTCGTTGTTTTTCATCTATACCGCTGTTGTTTTTTTGTCCACGGTGTTCACGGTCTGAAATCCATAAAAAAAGGCGCAACCAAACGAATGCGCCTTTAAATTTTCCTATGAGAACCTATTAGGCTTCCATGACGTCGTCATCACTATCGTTCATTCCGAAATCCAAACCGTGCGCCGCGCGAATTTTATCTTCGATTTCAATGGCGACAGATTGGTTTTCACGCAAATAGTTTTTCGCATTCTCGCGTCCCTGGCCTATGCGTTCATCACCGTAGCTATACCAAGCACCTGACTTATCGACAACGCCCGCTTTCACACCCAAATCCAGCAATTCACCAGTTTTTGAAATGCCTTCGCCATACATAATATCGAATTCGACTTGTTTAAACGGCGGCGCAACTTTGTTCTTAACGACTTTGACGCGGGTTTGGTTTCCAACCACCTCGTCGCGATCCTTGATCGCGCCGATACGGCGGATGTCCAAACGAACAGACGAATAGAATTTCAAAGCGTTCCCACCGGTTGTCGTCTCAGGGCTTCCAAACATAACGCCGATTTTCATACGGATTTGGTTGATGAAAATCACCATACAGTTTGATTTGCTGATTGAACCAGTGAGCTTGCGCATTGCTTGGCTCATCAAACGGGCCTGAACACCCACATTGCTATCACCCATGTCGCCTTCAAGTTCAGATTTTGGCGTCAATGCCGCAACCGAGTCAACGACCACAAGGCTCACAGCACCGGAGCGCACCAAAGTGTCGGTGATTTCCAACGCCTGTTCACCAGTATCAGGTTGCGAAATCAGCAATTCGTCCAGATCAACGCCAAGTTTTTTGGCATATTGTGGATCCAACGCGTGTTCGGCGTCGACGAACGCACACACACCGCCTTTTTTTTGTTCTTCAGCGACACAATGCAGCGTTAAGGTGGTTTTACCTGAGCTTTCAGGACCATAGATTTCGATGATGCGCCCCTTGGGCAAGCCGCCAATTCCCAATGCGATATCCAACCCAAGCGAACCTGTTGACGTCGCTTCGATTTCCTGGATTGCATTTTCGCCGCCCAATTTCATAATTGAGCCTTTGCCAAATTGCCGCTCAATTTGCGCTAGCGCGCTGTCGAGTGCTTTTTGTTTATCTGCGTTTTTTTTATCTGTCATTGAAAGAAGGTCTGCCATTTGTGAATTTACCTTTCTTATTTCACAGCAATCGACATTCGGCAATCGCCAGTTTTGTTCTACTCTTGTTCTCCTTATGCGACCAAAATAAGAACATTTCAAGAAAATATTTATTAAAATTAATTTTGCATATATTCCTTAACAGAGTGTATACAGGATGAAATAAACAGGTTGGATGCACCACGTGATTGTTTTTATTAAGAAAAAATTGGTAATTCTCGCTATGCCAAAGACCGGTTCAACCGCAATTGAGGCCGCATTAACGCCATTTGCAGACGCCATTTTTCGCAACCCACCCGGATTAAAACATACAAATATGCGTCGATTTGAACGCCTGCATCGTAAAGCGTTCGAGTCGCATAGCGACGGCCCACTTGAAATCGCTTGTTTAATGCGCGAACCAATCGATTGGTTGGCCAGTTGGTATCGGTATCGCAACCGCGAAAAATTAAAAGGTACAGCGCGATCAACAGAAAATGTTACCTTTGACGCCTTTGTTCAGGGCTATATGCAAGGAACACGACCTGAATTCGCAAAAGTCGGCGATCAGGCGACCTTTATCGCCCCTCCGGCCGGATCAAAAGGTGTCACGCATTTGTTTCAATATGAACAAATGGATCACTTTATTTCTTTTTTGGAACACCGCATTGGACGGGACATCACTCTCCCCCGTCTAAATGTATCAGAGGATCGTCCCGTCACGCTAGATCCTCAGATTGAAGCCAAATTTAAACGAAAGTGTGCCATACAATTTGATTTATGGGCATCCGCAAAACGTTAATGCATTTGGTTTTGAACTGTTTGTGTTAGCGCATCCAAAGAAAATGGTTTCGGCAGGAAAACAGAATTTGGCACGCTTGCCTGTTGCGTTTCCAGAACGTCTTCCGCATACCCCGAGACAAAGACAACGCGGGTATTAGGCCGTTCGACCAACGCTTCTTTCACCCAACTAGGACCATCGCGGCCTGGCATCACGATATCGGTCACGAACACATCAACGCGTAATGTTTTATCCCGAAGCTTGTCCAACGCTTCTTCAGCGGAACAGGCTTCGATCACTTGGTGGCCGCGTAATTTCAATGCACGCGACGCAAAGGTACGCACAGGTGCTTCGTCTTCGACCAATAAAATGACACCCACGTCATGGTTTGCTTTGATTTTTTTATTCACTTCAATGGGCGGCATTTCTGAAACGGGGTCTGGATCAATAGCCGGGAAGATCAATGTAAATTCTGTCCCACGCCCAAGGGTCGAATCAACGAATATATACCCCCCTGTTTGTTTCACAATCCCGTAAGCGGTCGACAATCCCAAACCGGTACCTTCGCCGATGCGTTTGGTTGTATAGAAAGGTTCAAAAATTTTTGACAATTTGTCCGCAGCGATTCCACACCCTTGGTCACGAACCGTTATTTTTACATATTCACCGACAGGGATCGTAACCCGATCACGGGTTAAAGCATCCGAAATATTCCAATTCTGTGTTTGGATTTCAATTGTTCCACCATCAGGCATCGCATCACGAGCATTCACAACGAGGTTCATCAGAACCTGTTCCAGCTGGCGTTTATCCGCGCGCACATGGCGCAAACGGGGATCATGGGTCAGGTCCAGTTCAACCTTTTCGCCGACCAATCGGTTCAATAAATGCGTCAGATCGGCAAGTGTGTCACGCATATTCAAAGGTTCGGGTCGCAACGTTTGTTTTCGCGAAAATGCCAAAAGTTGTGACACCAATGCCGCCGCACGATTGGCATTTTGATTGATTTGCGTCAAATCGGCGAAATCCTGAGATTGATCATCGTGACGTAGCAACAATAGATCACAATGACCGGTGATTGCCGTTAAAAGATTGTTAAAATCATGCGCAACACCACCGGCGAGTTGGCCAATTGCCTGCATTTTTTGACTATGCACAAATTGAGCCTCAAGCGATTTTAATTCGGTCGCGTCGGATAGCACGGCGATTAACCCATCCTCATCCCCCAATTTGATGCGGTTCAAGATAACCTGGACAAAGACTTCCTTGTCACGACGCGCCAATCGTAAAAATTCCGGGTGATTGATCGAACGCCCTTGAACTGCATCTTCGATCCAATCTGGAATTGAACGGCCCAAACCTTCCAACAAATCTTGGATCATAACCCGTTGATTTGGCTCGATATCCAATAATTGACATGCATAAGAATTCACCTGAACGATCGCCCCATCCACACTTAGCTTGACCATCGGGACAGGCAAAACAGCGAAATCGCTACTTTCCGGTTGGGTTGTGTTTTCCGTGTCAGGCGGCAGCAAAAAAATCTCCGTTCCACCGTCAAATGCACGGTGAAGGACAAAGAAATTCTGCCGTCCTGACCGGGTTTCGATTGCGTTGACCGCATTCCATTTCAATTTGTTCAAACCACCCAATTGGCACAATTGGGTCGCATGAGATCCTAACACATCTCGCGCCGCTTGGTTTAAATCACGAATTCCGCCGCCGTCGGTGACGCGGATCGATGCAATGGGGGATGAAAATGATGCGTCGCCGTCGTGAAAACTTAAACGTTCAAGGCGCCACAAAATGCGTGTCCGTCCCTGTTGCCACGCCGCCAGACGCCAATGCCCGTGAGGCGTCAAAACAATGTCTTCCGCATAAGATTGGGCCAACAATGTGCGGCGCATTTTTGAAATTACGCTGGGTGCATCGGGAAGTTTTTGTGCAAACCACGCAGATAAACTATCCCCTATTTCGCCCTTTAACACCGATTTGGCAGATGAATTTGCGCCTTTCACCTTGCCAATATCATCTGTGAACAAACAAAACGCACGATCGCTTTGAAAAAACAATGAAATGTTGCGAAAAACCCGCCCTTGAAACCACTTTTCCACCGCCCCCTGCACCAAAGGGATTACCGCAAAACATGCCAGAAACAGGCCAATCAAACGTAATATTTCCGATTTTTGGGATGTTGTATATTGGCCATACATAAAGACGCCACATCCCAACAAAAGCAAACACACAACTGTGCCTGCGCGGCTGCGAAGGACCTGATTATCCAAGCGGTATGGAACGGACGCGGTGGCGTTTTGTGACACAGTGGCGCTCTCCTAAATGAATGAAGGTATCATTCAAACCAGTCGTTAAAATCTCGTTAATCAGGGTACGAAATTTGCCTGTGTCGATTAATCATTTTTTTGTGTCAAACGTGCGAAGAAAAATCCGTCACCGTGTTCAGTTGGCACAAATTGAGTCATTTCATTAACGGACCATTCTGGGAAGGTTTTGCAAAACCATTCAACTTGGTCGCGGTTTTCACACGCGAAAACCGAACACGTCGCATAGATCAATGATCCACCCTTTGCAACGCGCACTCGCACATCTTCCAAGATCCCACGTTGGATTGACACCAATTCATCCAAACGCGATTGGGTGAGTGCCCATTTTCCTTGGGGATCTCGGCGCCACGTGCCAGATCCAGAACACGGAGCATCACAAAAAACGATATCATAACAATTTTTTATTGCGGATACCTCATTAATAACTTGAATATTAACGCCCGCGCGATCCGCCCGCGATGGGATGTCCTTCATCCGTCTAGGATCGACATCAAAGGCATCCACATCGGCGTTCAACCACGCAGCTAAGGCCAATGATTTGCCCCCTGCACCTGCACAGTAATCTAATACCGATCCACGACTGTTTTGGGGTAAAACCATGACCGAAGCTTGGGATGACGCGTCTTGCAGATCGACATACCCTTTTTGAAACGCAGTTGATTGCGCGATCTTTCCACCCCGCCCGGACACACGAAGTGCGGTCGCGACCGTGGGATGCGCGATCGCCTCAATTCCATCATCTGCCAACTTTGAAATGGCATCATCACGATTTGATTTGGCCAGATTGACGCGCAGGAAAACGTCCGCAGATTGCCACAATGTCTTTGCGGCCTGGATCGCGTTTTCCCCAAGATCGTCACACCAACGACTCCACATCCATTCTGGTATATCGTGCGCGATCGAAGGATCAAGATCCTGTTCAAAAACCATTTCTTCGGGTGTTAGCGGCGCAGGTGCATGCCCGCCATTTCCAAAAATCGACGCCAAATCGGCACCTGTTTGAAACAGGTACCCCCGCATCCAATCACGCCCCGATGTACCGCCTGAAATCGCCATCGATGACGCCTTGCGACGCAATGCATCAAAAACGTGATCACGCACCGCCGCACGGTCCTTGGACCCTGCAAAGCGGCTATTGCGTGCCCAGCGTGACAACGCGGCCTCTGCCGAATGACCGTTCAGAATATCATCCAAAACGTCAATGGCAGCGGCGACACGGGCGGCGGGGGTCATGGTTTAACCGATCCGATAATTGGGGCTTTCGCGCGTAATTTGAACGTCGTGCACGTGGCTTTCCTTTAGACCCGCGCCCGTGATTTTTACAAAATCACACCGCGTGCGCATCGCCTCGACGGTTGCATTGCCCGTATATCCCATGGCTGCGCGCAAACCGCCAACCATTTGGTGCAAAACGGCCGCCGCTGGCCCTTTATAGGGCACTTGGCCTTCGATCCCTTCGGGAACCAATTTGTCGCTGGCTGCGTCTTTTTGGAAATAGCGGTCGGCTGATCCGCGCGCCATTGCCCCCAAAGACCCCATACCACGATACGCTTTAAACGAACGGCCTTGGTACAAAATGACTTCGCCCGGGGATTCGTCGGTGCCCGCGATCATCGATCCGATCATCGCACAGGATGCGCCCGCGGCAATGGCCTTGGCAAAATCGCCCGAAAATTTGATGCCACCATCCGCAATGATTGGAATATCCCCAGCCGCGGACGCGCAATCCATAATAGCGGTCAGCTGGGGCACACCCACACCGGCAACCATGCGTGTGGTGCAGATTGATCCAGGACCAATCCCCACCTTGACCGCATCGGCGCCCGCGTCGATCAAGGCGCGGGTTGCCTCGGCCGTTGCAACGTTGCCCGCAACCAACTGGATATTGCCAAATTCTTTTTTGATACGGGTAACCGCAAGTCCGACACCTTCGGAATGACCATGCGCTGTATCAATCACGACCAAATCGACACCTGCATCAATCAACGCTGCCGAGCGTTCATAGCCTGCATCACCGACCGTAGATGCCGCGGCAACGCGCAGCCGACCCAAGTCATCCTTGCAAGCTGTTGGATAAAGAACAGATTGTTCGGTATCTTTCAGGGTCAACAATCCTGTCAACTTACCATCGGCGTCGGTCACTAAAAGTTTTTCGATCCGGCGTGCTTTCATCAGACTGATCGCTTCTTGGCGGTCTGCTGGTTCGTGCAAGATGGCAAGATTTTCTGCGCTCATCATCACGGACACGGGGGTCTTTTCATCTTGGGCAAAGCGCATATCACGATTTGTCACAATCCCAACGACGCGACCGTGTTCGTCAACCACGGGAAAACCCGACACGTTGTAGCGCGCGCGCAGTTCATTGGCATCCGCCAAGGTTTGATCAGGCCGCAGTGTAATGGGGTTGTAAACGATCCCACTTTCGAAACGCTTGACGCGGCGCACTTCGTTCGCTTGATCTGCGACGTTAAAGTTGCGGTGGATCACACCCATGCCACCCGCTTGGGCCAAGGTGATGGCCATGCGCGCTTCGGTCACGGTGTCCATGGCAGAGCTAAGCAACGGGATATTAAGCGAGATGGTTTTTGTCACGCGCGTGCGTGTGTCAGCGGTCGACGGAAGCACGTCAGAGGCCGCGGGAACAAGAAGTACATCGTCAAAGGTTAACGCCTCGCGAATCTGCATCGGATCATCCTTTTTGGCAGGGAACACTTGGCGGTTTTCTATTTCACGATTGGCTCAAAAAGAAAACCCCACAAAGGCGGAAAAATGAAAACATATGTTGTTTTATATCAAGATCAAAGCTAGGCCTTACCCCAACATCACATCTGACGGAGCAAGACCTATGCTAGATTGGGCAGTTCTCGGCATCGCCGCATTTTTAGCGGGCGTTCTAAATACCATCGCGGGGGGCGGTACGTTTTTAACTTTTCCCACCTTGGTATTCGTCGGCTTTCCTCCCGTCGCAGCCAATGCGACAAGCGCGGTTGCCGTTTTGCCGGGGTATTTATCGGGCACTTTGGGTTTTGCGCGAGAATTGCGGGCATTTGATCGAAAACAGCTTATGCGCCTAACCGCGTGGACGTTGGTCGGCGGATTGATCGGCGCGCTTTTGTTGATGGTGTCGTCAAACAAGGCCTTTGCAGGGCTTGTGCCAATTCTTTTGTTGGCAGCGACATTGATTTTTTTGTTTTCTGACGGGTTACGCAAATTTGCAGCGCGCAATGCAAGATCAATCGCCCCCTTTGGCGCGGTTGGACTTTTGATCGTTACAATTTACGGCGGTTATTTCAATGGTGGTCTTGGGATCGTATTATTGGCACTTTTCGCCCTGTGGGGAATGGAGGATATCCACCAAATGAACGGTCTGAAGAATGGATTGTCTTTTGCACTATCTCTGATATCGGTTGCTGCGTTTACCGCTGGTGGGTTGGTTGCGTGGCCACAAGCGGTTGCGATGATGATCGCATCCACAATCGGTGGATATGCGGGCGCCCCTATTGCGCGCGCCCTGCCCCGACCAGCGGTCCGTTGGGTGGTCATTTTGGTCGGCTTTGGCATGAGCGCGATTTTTCTAATGCGGTTGGTCAACGCCTAGGGTCGACAACATGCGTTCGAAAGCTTGCGCATGCGGGATTGAGTATTTATTTCAAAGATGAAAGAGGGGTTTCTTTTTCATCGAAATACGGTAGAGACGCGCCATGGATAAAACATTACATATCATTGGTGGCGGCATGGCAGGGTCCGAAGCCGCATGGCAGGCCGCGAATATGGGCGTGCGCGTCGTCATACACGAAATGCGCCCAAAGGTCGAAACATTTGCCCATCGCACGGGAAATTTCGGCGAAATGGTATGTTCAAATTCGTTTAGATCAGACGATCATGAACAAAACGCGGTTGGATTACTGCATTGGGAAATGTTACAAGCGGGCGGCTTGATTATGACTACCGCGCATGCCCATCGGTTGCCCGCGGGGGGCGCGTTGGCGGTTGATCGTGAACCGTTCGCACAGGCCGTGACAGATGCATTGATGGCACATCCAAATATCACGGCCAGTTATGAAGAAATCACCGAACTACCCACCGATGGGAATTGGATCATCGCCACAGGTCCATTGACAGGCGAACGTTTGGGCCAAGCGATTGCGCGCGAAACGGGCCGCGATGCGTTGGCATTTTTTGATGCGATCGCCCCGATTGTCTATGCCGAAAGTATCAATATGGGACAAGCGTGGAAACAATCGCGCTATGATAAAGGCGAGACCGAAGAAGAACGCACCGCTTACATCAACTGCCCCATGACCCGTGATCAATATGAGACGTTTATTGATGCGCTTTTGGCCGCCGATAAGACCGAATTTCACGAAGGTGAAACGGCTGGGTATTTCGATGGCTGTTTGCCGATCGAAGTCATGGCCGAGCGCGGACGCGAAACATTACGATTTGGCCCCATGAAGCCCGTCGGTTTGACCAATCCACACAGCGACATCAAACCCTATGCGGTTGTCCAATTGCGACGCGATAATGCCTTGGGGACGCTTTATAATATCGTTGGGTTTCAAACCAAGATGAAATACGGCGCGCAAACCGACGTGTTCAAAATGATCCCAGGCTTGCAGGATGCGTCCTTTGCCCGCTTGGGCGGGATCCATCGCAATACATTTATCAATTCGCCAACGCTTTTGGATGCGCAAATGCGTCTAAAATCGCGACCAAACATTCGTTTCGCCGGACAGATTACCGGCGTTGAAGGATATGTTGAAAGCGCGTCGATGGGCTTATTGGCAGGGCGCTATGCCGCGGCCGAGATTTTGGGACATGACATCCCGCCCATCCCGCAAGACACCGCCATGGGTGCCTTGGTGCATCATATCACAGGCGGGGCAGATGCCAAAACGTTTCAACCGATGAACGTGAACTTTGGCCTATTCCAACCAGTTGACGGGTTAAAAGGTGGGCGCCGTGGCCGCAAAGATCGTTACAAAGCTTATACCGATCGCGCAAAAGCTGCATTTTCGGAATGGTTGA
>JAYPUL010000018.1:24386-51766 GCA_038134005.1 Paracoccaceae bacterium
TGCGGCACCGGGTTATCAGGACTTGCGTTGAAATCGAACGGCTTTAGCATCATTGACGGGATAGATGTGACGCCCGAAATGATCGCGGTCGCACAGTCAAAAGGTGTGTATCGGACAGTACACTGTTATGGTCTGGCTGATCCGATTCCCGTTGAATTGGGCGCTTATGCCGCGATTTCGGCCGTCGGTGTGATTAGCCCTGGTGCGGCACCGATCGAAGTATTTGAATTGATTGTCACCGAAATGGCTGCGGGCGCGCATTTGGTGTTTTCTTTCAACGACCATGCCTTGGATGACCCACGATATGAAGCCAGTTTAAAGGCATTCATCGACTCCGGAACGCTTGCCTTAGTCTTCGAAGAATATGGTGATCATTTGCCTGGTATTGATTTGAAATCAATGGTTTATGTTGTCGAAAAACTATGACGTTTAAAACACGGTTTGCCCCATCCCCAACAGGCCCATTGCATTTGGGGCATGCCTATTCCGCGCTTTTGGCACATGACACGACCCGTGCAAAGGGTGGTGAATTTCACCTGCGGATCGAAGATTTGGATCAATCCCGTGTGCGTCCCGAATGGGAAGAGTTGATATACCAAGATTTGGAATGGTTGGGAATTTCGTGGGATGGGCCGATTTTACGCCAATCAGATCGCATGGATCAATATCAAGACGCGTTGTCTGGGCCTTTAGCGGACCATGTGTTTGCGTGTCGTTGCAACCGCCACGATATTTTGGACGCGGTCAACGCGCCACAAGATGGCGAACCGGCGATGGGACCAGACGGTGTGGTCTATCCCGGGACATGTGCAACCGATCGCGATTTAGATTTTGCGACCCTGCCATGGCAGGACGTTAATCTAAGGCTGCGCATCGCGCCGAACGCATCAGAATTTTCGTTTCGGGAAATTGGATTAAATGCTGGTATACATTGCTTTGATTTTGAAAGTTTTTCGCGCACAATCGGACAGGTTGTTTTGTGGCGCCGTGGCTATGCGGCATATCATTTGGCGTCTGTCGTTGATGATGCTTCACAAGGTATAACACATGTGATCCGGGGCCTAGATTTGTTCGAGGCCACACAAATTCATGTGGTGTTACAGCGCTTATTAGGCGTCCCTACGCCAAAATATCATCATCACAAATTAATCACGGATGACACAGGAAAGCGATTGGCCAAACGTCACGATGCCAAGGCAATTCGGATTTACCGCGAACAAGGGTATTCTGTTGCGGATATAAGGCACATGATTGGCTTGGAACGTGTGCCGTAGGTTTTTCGAATTGCTTCGCAATCCGACCAACGCGCGGTCCTGCGGCCCACGCGTTGGTCTTTAGACGGACATAGATGGACGCCAAAGACATAAAAAACGCCTGCGTCACAGCGGGCGTTTTATTTAATTGTTGCACTTGTTTAAGCGGCCGCATCCGTGGCAGTCGCCCCGCGACGTTTCACCAATTCCTCGGCCACCAAGAACGCCAATTCCAATGATTGTGACGCGTTCAAACGTGGGTCGCAGGCCGTGTGATAACGATCTGACAGATCTTCGTCGGTTACCGCAACGACCCCGCCCGTACATTCAGTCACATCTTGGCCGGTCATTTCGAAATGCACGCCACCTGGAACGGTCCCTTCGGCACCATGTACGGCAAAGAATTCACGCACTTCGCGCAGAACGCTATCAAAGGGCCGTGTTTTATAGCCAGTGGACGATTTGATCGTGTTGCCATGCATTGGGTCACAGGACCACACAACATTTGCGCCCTCTTCTTCGACCGCTTTTATCAAACGTGGCAAGTGATCGCCCACAGTGCCGGCACCAAAACGCGCGATCAATGTCAATCGGCCCGCTTCGTTTTCAGGGTTTAGTTTGTTCATCAATACCTTAAGGTCATCCGCCGTTGTGGTTGGACCACACTTCAAACCGATGGGGTTTAGAACACCGCGACAGAATTCGACATGCGCCCCATCAGGTTGACGTGTGCGATCGCCGATCCAGATCATGTGACCCGAACCCGCCAACCATTTTCCGGATGTCGAATCAAGACGTGTCAACGCCTCTTCATATTCCAACAACAACCCTTCGTGGCTGGTATAGAAATCAACAGTGCGCAGTTCATGGGCGATCTTGCTGTCCAAACCTGCCGCCTTGATGAAATCAAGCGCATCCGCAATGCGTTCGGACATTTCACGATATTTCGACGCTTTTTCCGTTTCGGTAAAGCCCAGGGTCCAGCTGTGCACCTTGTGCACATCTGCATAGCCGCCCGTCGAAAACGCGCGCAACAGGTTTAATGTCGCGGCTGCTTGCGTGTAGGCCTGCAACATTTTCTTGGGGTCAGGAATACGCGCATCAGCTGTGAAATCCAATTCGTTGATGATGTCACCGCGATAGCTAGGCAATTCAATGCCATTCACCGTTTCGGTTGGCGCAGAGCGCGGTTTTGCAAATTGCCCCGCCATGCGGCCCACTTTTACCACAGGGACCTTGGCACCGTATGTAAGCACCATCGCCATTTGCAACATAACTTTGAACGTGTCGCGGATGCCATCCGCCGTAAACTGTGCAAAGCTTTCCGCACAATCGCCGCCTTGTAACAAAAACGCATCGCCACGTGACGCCGCAGCCAATTGTTTTTTCAAATTCCGCGCTTCGCCCGCAAAAACAAGCGGCGGATAATTTGACAGCTGATTTTCGACTGCGAGCAGCGCCTCCTGATCCGTATAATCAGGCATCTGAACCCGTGGCTTGTTGCGCCAATTGGTTTTTTGCCATTCGCTCATTTTCTACTCCATGCGTTAGTGATATCAATATTCGGCTTATATACTGCGATATCCTAAAGGGCCATGGGTAAATTTACGACATCTCTTGACGCGAACGGTAAGTTTTGAGCATGTGTAAAAATAAGACTCATGCATCAACGAGTGAAAAATGAAAGCAACACGCCAAATTATTGAAATCGACACTGCGCCCAATGCCCCAAAACGGTTCGTGTTTGTTTTAATGGATAATTTCACATTGCTTTCATTCGCGTCTGCGTTGGACGCGTTGCGCATTGCAAATCGAATGGCGAATCGCGAACTCTATACTTGGAAATTCATTGGCGATGGTGGCAACGAAGTCAGCTGTTCGGCCGGCACCGTTTTTAAATTAGATGACGATTTGGTTGAATTGCACCGGGACGATATCGCCATTTTATGCGGTGGCATGAATATTCAAAACGCCACATCAAAACGTCTATTGAATTGGGTGCGCCGCGAAGCCCGCCGCGGGTTAACAATGGGCGGCCTTTGTACCGCCGCCTATCCATTGGCCAAGGCGGGGCTTTTGGATGGAAAACGTGCAACGATTCATTGGGAAAACCAAGATAGCTTTTCCGAAGAATTTCTAGAAGTGAACCTAACCAAATCCGTCTTTGTCGTTGATGGCAATCGCATGTCAACGGCGGGCGGCACGTCGTCCATTGATTTGATGTTGAAAATCATTGCGGACGACCATGGCGAAGAATTGGCAAACGCGGTTGCAGATCAAATGATCTATAGCTCGATCCGGACCGACCAAGACACCCAACGCTTGTCTGTCCCAACACGCATCGGCGTGCGACACCCAAAACTCAGCCAAGTCATTCAAATGATGGAACAAAATATCGAAGAACCGATCAGCCCGGCCACCTTGGCCAAAAACGTTGGGATGTCCACACGCCAACTTGAACGCCTGTTCCGGCGCTACCTAAGCCGCAGCCCAAAACGCTACTACATGGAATTACGCCTGCAAAAGGCCCGCAACCTTTTGATGCAAACCGATATGAGCGTGATCAACGTGGCCTTGGCCTGTGGCTTTGCATCGCCATCGCATTTTTCAAAATGCTACCGCGCCCATTATTCCACCACCCCCTACCGCGAACGCGGCAGCCACGGCACCAAATTATCGATCTAACGACCGATACCTTTCATCTTTGATGAAATACTCTGGGGGTCCGGGGGCAAAGCCCCCGCATTGATCGGATCGCATGAGCGATCCGATCAATTAATACCACCATCACCGATTGCGGCTTCGCCAGCCCCCGCGACGACGCGGGGTATTCATCGTTTCCAAACCTTCCACCAAGGTCACTGTCATCGGATGATCGGGCGCACCCGATTGATAGCGTTCTAATAGTTGAATAATCAGATCTTTGGTATCACTGTCGATCGGAACACTTAATGCCCAATCCAAAAAAATGGTTCTGCACTCAGACAAGGTGATCCCGTCGATAGCATAGGCTTCTCTGATCAATGCTTTGGGATCAATTGCATCACCTTTCATCGGCGTCCTCCTCTGGTTCGGGCAAGGCTTGTTCAATTATGTCCTGACTTTTTTGCGCCAGCTGGAACATTTTGGCCTCTAATGCGGTCAAATCACGACACTTAGCCAAGCGCAATAGAAATTCCTGACCCGCTAAACCCGCTGCATTTGGATCCAAACGGTTTTCCGTCAAAAGCTTTGACGCTATTTGCAACCGCCAAAACAATTCATACGCGTCATTCAAATCATCACATTCTTGTGCGGAAATGATGCCGATGCTTTGGCAAAGTGTTAATCCAGTCACAACATCGCGCGCGTTTGATCCGGCAATCAAAGTCCCCATTTGGGAAAATAATTCAATGTCTTGTAAACGGCCGCCACCAGTTTTGATTTGCCACGGATGGCTATCCACTTTTGCCGCGGCAATGCGACTGCGCATTTTTGCCAAAGCCTGTTTCACCTGATCCTCGTCACGTCCCCCCATTAAATCCGAACGAAATGTTTCAACATCACCCGCCAAATCTGCGGGGCCTGCAATCACACGGGCGCGTGACATCGCCAAATGTTCCCAAATCCACGCTTCGTTTTTTTGATAACTTTGAAAGGCGTCCCATGACGTGGCGACGGGGCCTTTATTTCCGGACGGCCGCAAACGCATATCAACTTCATATAACCGCCCTTCTGCCATTGGCGCGGTCATCGCGGTGATCAATGCTTGCGTCAAACGTGCATAGTATGTGCGCGCATTCAATGCCCGCGATCCGCCGGACATTTCGACACCTTGTGCGTCATAGATCACAATCATATCCAAATCGGAATTCGCGTGTAATCGCCCTGCCCCAAGCGATCCCATCCCCAACACAACCGCACCGCGCCCGGGCGGTGTACCGTGTTTGCGCGAAAACTCGGTTATGACTTCGGGCCAAAGGCCCTGTAACATGGCTTGGGCCAAATCCGCATATTGTTGCGAAGCAATTTCGGCGCCGATCACGCCACGCAACAAATGGACGCCAATACGGAAATGCCATTCTTTTCCCCACCTGCGCGCGGCGTCTAATTTGCGTTCGTAATCATGATCACGCGCCAAACGCAGAATCAGATCTTGGGCCAAATCGTCAACCTTTGGCCAGGGGTCCCAAAAAGATCCTCCAATAACCGCGTCTAAAACTTGAGCATTGCGTGACAAATACCGTGCTAATGCGGGTGCGGTTCCCACAATATCGATCAAAAGATCGATCAGCTGAGCATTTGCTTCAAATAACGAAAACAATTGCACCCCAGCGGGCAGCCCGGACAAGAAACGGTCAAAGGCCAAAAGCGCTTCTTCTGGCTTTGCCGCCGCCCTGAGCCGCGATAATATTTCTGGGCGCAACCGATCAAAGATCGCCTCGGCCCTTTCGGATCGCAATGCCGCATAGGTGGGCCAACGTGCAATAATTTCGCTTTCTTGATCGGTGACCACATTGGCCGCACCAGATGACGCGGGAGTAAAAAAGCCTTCTGTCGTTTGATGCACATCCTCAAGTCGGTCCTTTAATTCAACCGCAAGATCATCAACGCCGCGCCCCATCAATGCAGCCAATCGCGCAAACCCGTCTTTCGTCATCGGCAAATCATGCGTTTGCGCATCATTGATCATCTGCAATCGATGTTCCACCGTTCGATGGGCTCGGTAATGGTCAATCAATCGATCACAGGTATCCGTATCAATCCAATCCTTTTGCGCAAGACGCCGCAATCCGTCTTGTGTTCCGCGGCACCGTAATTCGGGATCGCGCCCACCCGCGATCAATTGGCGGGTTTGCGTGAAAAATTCTATTTCGCGAATGCCCCCGCGCCCCAATTTCATGTTATGACCTGTCAAGGTAATCGGGCCACCCGTTCCTTTGTGTTCGCGATACCTTAACCGCAGGGTATGTGCGTCCTCGATTGCAGCAAAATCCAAATGCTTACGCCATACAAATGGCGAAAGGTTCGCCAAAAACCTGTCTCCGACCGTTTGATCCCCTGCGCAAACGCGCGCTTTAATATAGGCCGCACGTTCCCACGTACGCCCCAGAGTTTCATAATACCGTTCAGCCGCATCTATCCCCATACACACCGGCGTCACCGCAGGATCAGGGCGCAGCCGCAAGTCGGTTCGAAAGACATACCCGTCAGCCGTAAGGTCATTTAACAATGCAGCCATAGACTTCGTCGCCTTAATTAATCGGCTGCGCGCTTGGTAAAAATCATCAGGCTCAAAACGTGTTTCATCAAACAAACATATCAAATCGATGTCTGAGGAATAATTTAATTCATGCGCGCCCATCTTGCCCATCGCCAAGACGAAATAACCAATGTCGTCTGGGTCATCATGGCGCCCGAACCCTGGAATACGATCACGCGCCAATTCGGCCCCTAACGTCGCGCGCAGCGCAATGCGTACCGCAATATCTGCAAATTCTGTCAACGTGCCAACAACCTGTTCCAATGTCCAAACATGCCCCAAATCACACAGAGCGGCAAACAACGCAATCCGGCGTTTTCCTTGGCGCAAACCCGTCGCAACTGCGTCAGGTGCAAGGTGACGCAGGCGTTTAAATTCGTGATCGATCGCGTAATCTGGACCATCCAGAGCGGTTAGTAACCATTCTTTTTCACGATGTATTAATGATTTTAAATACGGGCTTGATCCACCAACTGCCGATAAAAATTCCCGCAATTCCCCGGTCACATCCAGAGACGCAACCGTATCCGTTGCCATGTCTGCATCATAGGGGTGTGGACTATGCTTTAATGATCGGGCAAAACGCATATGCATTCCTTAAAATTGGATAAGATCGACAATGAGCAAAAGTTTAAACCGTGTCAAAGGGGCAATTTCCGCGGCAGGCTTGGCCGATACAGTTCGTGAAACTGGCATGGCTAAGACAGCGCAAATGGCCGCTGATCAAGTGGGATGTGAGGTCGATCAAATCGGAAAATCAATCATTTTCCAAGGTGCAAACTCGGGCGATGTGTATCTTTTTTTGACGGCTGGCGGAAATACGGTCAACATTGACCGAGCGACACAGATCGCAGGAGAAGCCATGATAAAAGCGGACGCCGCGGTCATACGCGAAAAAACCGGCTTTGCGATCGGAGGTGTTTCGCCCTTGGGTCATCTAACGCCAAGCCGCGCCTATTTGGACCCAAGATTAATGGATTTTGATGAAATATGGGTGGCCGCCGGCACACCAAACCACGTTTTTTCGGTGCCACCACGTGATTTAGAACGCATAATTTCCGCGCAAACAATTGATTTTGTTATGACTTAAAAAATAATGTAAAAATAATTTACATTAGCCCTTGGCAAGTATGTTTGACCTTCCCATCTGTATTAATGTGAAAAGCATTCACATTTAATTTAGGAGACAAAAATGACAACTGCCGCTGAAATTCCAGCCTCATTTGCAAAACCAAATTGGTTTGAACGATCCGAAGGCTGGCTTGACCGAAAAGGAAAAGGGGCTTGGATCGGTGCGACTGTGCTTGGAATGATCTTTTTCTGGCCAGTTGGATTTGCCCTTCTTGCATATATGATCTGGAGTAAAAAAATGTTCACATCCTCATGCCGTTCTCACAACCGTGCCCATCGCATGCATTGGAAATCCAGCGGGAATTCGGCCTTTGATGCCTATCGTATGGATACGTTGGAACGTTTGGCGCAAGAACAAAAAGATTTTGAAGATTTTATGAATCGTCTGCGCAAAGCAAAAGACAAAGCAGAATTTGATCAGTTCTTGAAAGACCGTGAAAAACAAGACGCATAAAGATCATGGCCCCCAATCCCGGGGGGCCGTCCACCCAGAGATAATAAAATGTTACCACATCCCGACACACACCCCGAATTTTATGACAGCGTTGTGCCAAAGCGATTGATTGCATGGATTATTGACCTTGCGTTGATTGTCGTTATCGGGGCGATTTTGACCCCATTGACTGCGTTCACCGCGCTTTTCTTTTTCCCGCTTTTTGTTGCTATTGTCGGCTTTGTCTATCGGGTCGTAACATTGGCATCGGGATCCGCAACGTTAGGTATGCGCATGATGGCCATCGAATTGCGTCAAAATGACGGTTCGAAATTAGAATTCATCAGCGCGTTTTTACATACTTTGGGTTTGTACTTATCCTTTGCGATCGCAATTATTCAGATCGTGTCATGTGTTTTGATGGGAACACAAAAAAGCGGTAAAGGCGTGACAGATTTGGTGCTTGGCACCGCGATGATCAATAAACGTTTCTGATTATCCCAGAACAAAATTTCATGGGCCATGGATTTAATTTGCATCAAACCCATGGCCTTGCTACATTTTTTACATGAGACACACGGTTCCTATTGCGCCTCAGTTTTATGTAACGGCTCCGCAAACTTGCCCTTATCTTGATGATAGGCAAGAACGTAAGTTGTTTACATCATTGCAATGTGACAACGCTCAACGTTTGAATGATAAGCTTTCTAAACAAGGCTTTCGACGTTCCCAAAACGTTTTATACCGTCCATCTTGTGTGGATTGCGCGGCCTGTATGTCGGCACGGATTCAAATCTCTGACTTTGTACCGACAAAATCCCAAAAACGGGTCCTTCGCAAAAATTCCGATTTATCGCGGTTCATGCGGTCACCTTGGGCCACAGAAGAACAATTTGATTTATTCAAAACCTATTTGGCACATCGCCATTCTGATGGCGGCATGGCGGACATGGATGTTTTCGAATTTGCATCGATGATCGAAGAAACGCCTATCAAAACACGTCTCATCGAATATTTTGATAATGACACGTTAATCGCGTGTTGTTTGACCGATGTTCTAGACGATGGCCTAAGCCTGGTTTATTCTTTTTTTGATCCAAATTATGACGCGCGCTCGCTTGGGACGTTTATGATTTTGGACCACATCACCTTGGCACAAAGTAGCAATTTGCCCTATGTTTATTTGGGATATTGGGTGCCAGGAAGTTCAAAAATGGGATACAAACGAAACTTTTCCGGCCTGGAAATTTATCGGTCGGGGTCGTGGCAATCGATTGACCCATCGCAAAGCTTTTCAAATGATTTGCATCCATTAAATACCCTACCAATCGCGGAACAGGTTGCTGGATTGTCGCTACCATAACGAACGGCTTTCTTGTGGCCACCTCTGGACGTTAGCAAAACAATACCCTATATGTTTTGTCAGGTAATAGAACGGAACACCCCATGACAACGGCTATGCACCCGATCGAAGGAACACCATTGATTGAACCCTCTACAACCGATCATCCTTTGTATGATGCGGTGGTTGAGGCATGTCGCACGGTTTATGACCCTGAAATTCCTGTCAACATCCTTGATCTGGGCCTGATATATACAATCGATATTAACGACGAAAATGTTGTGCGCATTGTGATGTCCTTGACTGCACCAGGGTGCCCAGTTGCGGGCGAAATGCCTGGTTGGGTCAGCGAAGCCATCACCCCTATCGCAGGTGTTCAACACGTCGAAGTCCAACTGACTTGGGAACCACCATGGGGCATGGACATGATGAGCGATGAAGCCCGTTTAGAATTGGGCTTTATGTAACCACGGCATCAATTGGATCAACACCCATGTTTTCGATACCCGGCAAATCCCCCGTTTCTCTGACACCCTCTGCGGTGAAACAGATTTCAACTCTGATGCAGCGCGGCGGCCATTATGGATTGCGCCTTGGTTTGAAAAAGGGCGGATGTGCGGGAATGGAATACACACTCGAATACGTCGACACCACCGATCCGCATGACGAAATCGTCGAACAAGATGGCGCCCGGGTCTTGATTGCACCAATGGCACAGATGTTTTTATTTGGGACGCAAATCGATTACGAAGTCGGGCTTTTGGAATCGGGATTTAAATTCAACAATCCAAACGTAACCGAAGCGTGCGGTTGCGGTGAATCCATTAAATTCGACAAAGCGCCATAACTTAAGCGGCATCCGTTGATTTAAGATGGACATAGGTTTCATTGAAACGTTTTGTCAAATGATCGCCCGACATCACTGATTTACCCGATCCGAAAGGCGCGACATTTGTGTCGAAATTTGGGTTGAAAAATAGTGGCACAGAAATGCGCTCTTGTTTGGTGCCGCGGACACGATGCGGGGTTGCACGCACCCGGCCTGTTGTCCAAATCTGCAACATTTCACCGAAATTGATAATAAATTCACCAGGTTGGGCATCAACGCAAACCCAATCGCCCGACCTTGTTTTCGCCTCTAAGCCTGGAACACCGTCTGTTGCCAACAACGTAACACACCCATAATCCGTATGCTCGGCAATTCCAAAATCCTTTTCGCCCGCCCAGTCGGGCCGCGAAGGGTAAAAATTACCCCGCAAAAGCGCCATCGGTTTACTAAATTTGTCGTCAAAAAATGTGGGATCTAAACCCAAGACATCCGCAATGGCGCGCAGAACAACCAACGCCACCTCCATAGCATCTGAATAATATCCACGGATCATTTCACGAAACCCTTTGGGTGTATCAGGCCATAGATTTGGCGCATAAACCGACAAATGCGCCATCGCATCATTTGCATCAATTTCAAAACCACAATCAAAAACTTCTTTATAGTCTGGATTTGAATTTGGATCGACCTGTTCGGACAACGGCGCGCCCCATCCGCGATTTGATCCGGTCTTTGACATGTCAACACGGGCTTTTTCATCGGCATCCAGATGGAAAAAAGCCCGATACATGTTCAAAACATCGGTAATAGCCTTTGTTGAAATATCGGTATTATGAATAATCAAAAATCCGTCGTTTTCGATCCCCGACTTCAGCTGCACCATCGTTTGCGCATCACGAGACATTAGTTTTTGCGCGTCCAATCTAGGGATCATACTTACCTCAAGACATTATTCACTGCATCACCGCGTCCTTAGGCGAGTTTGACCCAAATGGCAAATTCAATTCAGGGGGAAAGTTTGATAAAACCGACCTACGCTGGCATTTGCGCAAAAGATAATCACCGTTCGCTTTTGCCCAAATACTCAAAAAAAATCGGCGCCCGTGGGCGCCGATAGTCATGGATCTCTATTTGGTGATAATTTCCGGCCCCATAAAATAGGTCGGCAAGAAGGTCGAAAGGATCGGGATATAAGTCACCATGATCAAGAAAACGAACAAGACGGTCAAAAATGGCAATGCGGCGCGCACAACACGCATCATCGGCATTCCCGCCACGCCCGATGTCACGAACAAGTTCAATCCAACCGGCGGTGTGATCATTCCAATTTCCATGTTCACAACCATGATAATCCCAAGATGAATGGGATCAATTCCCAGCTCAATCGCGATCGGGAACACCAACGGCGCAACGATAACGATCAGGCCAGATGGTTCCATAAATTGGCCACCGATCAACAAAATCACGTTTACAACAACAAGGAACATCACGGGCCCAAATCCCGACGCCAACATGACTTCGGTGATTTGCTGTGGAATTTGTTCATCAGTTAGAACATGTTTCAAAATCAATGCGTTCGCGATGATAAACATCAACGTAATTGTCATTTTACCCGCATCGAACAACGTATCTTTTGTATCTTTGTGAAATACCGTCGCGATCATACGCCCCATATCGCCGATAATGTAACGTGGCACGGGTAAATCGCCACGGCGCAGCGTTTCAAACACAGCCAAGACTGCTGCAAGGGCCGCACCGATCAACGTTGCTGTTCCCAATGAAATATCAAAGACAAGCCAAATGATGATCCCCGCAGCCACGCCGCCCAATACCGTAATCGGAGCAAAGTTTCCGGCCAAAGGCGCGCTTTTTGCGAAAATGCCCATGTCACGATAGACAAAATTCGCGATCAAGAACGAATAGACGGCGGCAACTGCGGCGGCTTCGGTTGGGGTAAAAATACCACCATAAATGCCACCCAAGATGATAACAATCAGCAAAAGACCCCAAATCGCTTCAAGGCCCGCGTCAACAACTTCTTTCCAGCCCTTCCATTCGCCCTTGGGTAAATTTTTGACCCGTGCAATGACATAGATCGCAATCATCAACATGGTTCCTGCCATCAGCCCAGGGATAACGCCAGCCAAGAACATACGCCCAACCGAAACATCCGTTGCAGAGGCATAAACAACCATCACGATGGATGGCGGGATCAAGATCCCCAGCGTGCCCGCGTTTGCAATAACGCCCGCGGCAAAGTCTTTGGAATACCCCACTTGTCGCATCCCCGCGATCACGATCGATCCAATCGCCACAACGGTGGCCGGTGATGACCCTGACAAGGCAGCAAACAACATACACGCAAATACACCCGCGATTGCCAAACCACCCGGAAAATGACCCACGATCGCGATGGCAAAGCGAATGATCCGCTTGGCCACGCCACCTGTCGACATGAAAGAGCTGGCCAAGATAAAGAACGGAATGGCAAGCAATGTATAATGCCCGGCCATGGCTTGGAAAAACGATTGCGCGATTGACGCAAGTGACGTGTCGCTAAAGACCAGCAAGAATAAAATCGAGGACAAGCCCAACGACACTGCGATCGGAACACCGATCATTAAGAGCGCAACGATTACGACAAATAATAATGCAACTTCCATAATTTATTCCTCGCAATTCATGTGTTTTACGTCTTCGACAGCGTCTTCAGCTTCGTGGCTGACGATCAAACGGTCGGTTTGATCAGTAACCAAACGCAATCCTGCTTGGACAAATCGGATCAGCAACAACGCCATACCGATCGGCAACATCGCGTAGGGAATAAATCGCGGTAACTTTTCGTATTCATCACCATCATTCATCAACGGCTCTAACCAACGAAGCCATTCTGGCAAGGGGATATCAATGACGGTGTACCACGCACGATACGATGTACGCTTCATATCTTCGAAACCGGTTGGAAACCATTTACCGGATGTTTGCGGTAGATTGGCAAAGTTTGCCCAATAATCCCACGCCCCTTTCAACAACAAAAAGGCGTAAACAATGCACAAAATCGCACTTAGAATGCCCAATGCTTTTCGTGCATTTGGCCGGATGCCATTGATCAATGCATCAACACCCAAATGTGCCGTAACCTTAACCGCATAGCTGATACCCAACAGGACAAGCCATGCGAACAAAAATGTAACCAGCTCAAGCCCCCAAATCAGGCCTGTGTCAAATCCGTACCGCAAGACCACGTTAATAAACGTCACAAGCGTCATTAAGCCCAATAAAACCGCGATTGCCGTTTCTTCAAAATGATGAACAAAACGCCCAATGGGTCCAGTGGGTTGAAAGCGTGCCGAAGACATCGCGCCCCCCAAATATCTGTTAGATACAAATATCCCGGACCGATCACCTGATCGGCCCGGGATCAATATTAACCGCGATTAGTTTTTCGCGTTGATCGCTTGGGCCGCGTCAATGTTTTCTTGGCCAACATCGCCAACAAATTGACCCCAAACTGGTTTCATCGCATCAACCCATTCTTGACGCTGATCTGCTGTCAATTCGCGGATTGTTGTTCCCGCATCTAGAACCGCTTGACGTGCTTTTGCGTCTGTGTCGCCGCCTTCTGCGTTATTTTTAAAAGTGACTTCGTGCACGATTGTTTCCAATTGTGTGCGAACGTCGTCAGGCAAACCATCCCAGAAGTCAACAGACGTTACCAACATGTAATCGATCAAACCGTGGTTCGTTTCGGTTACACCGTCCTGAACTTCGAAGAATTTTTTGGTATAGATGTTGGACCATGTGTTTTCTTGGCCATCAACAACACCTGTTTGCAACGCGCCATAAACTTCTGAAAATGCCATTGGCTGTGGGCTTGCGTTCAAAGCAGCGATTTGTGCTTTGATCACTTCAGACGGCTGAATGCGGAATTTCAAACCTGCTGCGTCTGTTGGAGAAATCAAAGGTTTGTTGGCTGAAAACTGTTTCATGCCGTTGTGCCAGAAATCAAGACCCATCAAACCGCGCTTGACCATGGATTCTTTCATCGCTTGGCCCGCGTCTGAGTTTTGGAATTCATCAACCGCAGCCATGTTTTTGAACATGAACGGGATGTCGAACAAGCGGAACACTTTTGTGAACTGTTCGAACTTTGACAATGACGGAGCAGCAAATTGAACGTCGCCTTGCAACATCGCTTCTAGAACTGCATCGTCGTTGTATAGGGTTGAGTTTGGATAAACTTCCATACACGCTTTGCCGTTCATCTCGTCGTTGATGCGGTTCATCAATTCAACGGCAGCTTTACCTTTTTGGGTTGCCTCAGTCGTAACGTGGCTAAATTTAATGACGATTTCACCATCATCACACGCCGCAGATACGGCACCAGCAGATACAGTCAACGTCAACGCAGTCAGCGCAGCAGTAAATAATTTCATAGATTTTCCTCCCAAGAAAAATTGGCCCAATACGGAGCTGGCCACATTAAAAGGGATATTTGGCAGTGAACGCAAATATTGGTAACACTCGTCGATAAAATTTATTTTACGATTATTTATCAATGTTTTGCAAATTGGAATTGATGTCCCACGGCGGCAAAAATCAAATGTTTGTGCGAATTTTCGCACAGCCTTTTGTCCAATGTGTGTGGAAATCCGCACAGTTTTATCAACGAAACAATTCCGCGCGAATCCCGTGTTTTGCAAGTTTGTCGTAAAATGTCTTGCGCGGTAATTTTAGAATTTTGATGACTTCGCTCACACGGCCATCGCATTTGCGCAGCGTCGTCACCAGGATCGATTTTTCCACGCGTGCAATTTGATCCGCCAAGCTGGGGCTATCAAGATCATGTGCCTCGGAGGTTTGATCAACCCCCAACACAAATCGCATTGCGACGCTCATTAATGCACGCGCATTTCCTGGCCAATCACGGGCCATTAATGCAGCCAAATAATCCGCACTCACATCAGGTAATGTGACGCCCGATTGCTCGGCCGCTTGGGCCACATAGTGACGAAAAAGAATGGGAATATCTTCGGGACGCTCAGACAGAGACGGAATTCGAACCGTCACTGCATTCAGACGATAAAATAAATCAACCATCAACCGTCCATCTTTTTCCAACATAGCAACAGGCGTGTTGGTACCTGCGATGATCCGTGGCATCAAATCAGCGCTTTCCATTTTGTCTTGAAGTGCAATTTGCGTATCCGGTGGCATGGCGTCAATCGCATCTAAGAACAACGTCCCCCCCTGGCAGGCAGCGATGCTTGCCATTAAATCAGAACGTTCCAACCCATCAGCGGAGCGTTTGACAAACGGTCCCTTTGATTGGTTTGACGATAAATGAATGACTTCGGCAACCTTCGATATGCCCGTCCCTGCCGCGCCACAAACCAAGACGTCGGTTTGCAAAGCAGCAGCCGAACGAACGTGTTTACGCAAAGTTTCCGCCGCCGATGAATCGCCAAAAATCAAACGCGCGGCTGGATCGCTTTTATCCAGTTGTTCTTTTAGGCGACGATTTTCCAAAACCAAACGCCGCGTGGTCAGTGCGCGATCAATGACGGGTAACAAGACATCGGCGCCACAAGGTTTTTCCAAAAAATCAAATGCACCGCACCCGACCGCGCGAACGGCCATCGGAATGTCACCTTCACCCGTCAAAATGATAATTGGCAACTCTGGATCAACCGAATGCACATAATCCAAAACATAAAACCCGTCGCGCCCAGGCATACGAACGTCTGACAGGATAATGCCGTCAAAGCCACGTGTGATGTGATCTTTCGCCTCGACAAAGGATCCAGCGGCTAAAACCGCGCGATCCGCCAATTCTAAGGTTTGCGCCAATGCATCACGCACCGCCGGATCGTCATCGATAATTAGAACGCGCCCCATTATTTGCCCCCGTGGTGCGGTTGTAATTCAACGGTCATCTTTGCACCCTGCCCTGTATTTTCCCCGCGGATATCGCCGCCAAAGCTTTGTACCAAACCATATGAAATGGACAAACCCAATCCCATACCATCCCCATCGCCAACCGTCTTGGTCGAATAAAACGGATCGAACATTTTTTCAGGTTCTGCAATGCCAGGCCCAGAATCAGATACCCAAATTTGAACCGTCTTTGACACATCGACCCCAATTTGAATGATCTTATCGGATTGACCAACCATCGCATCCGCCGCGTTTGAGATTAAGTTTACCACAACCTGCCCCAACCGTACTTCGCCCGCAACAACATAGATCGGTTGATCGGGCGGTGACCATTCGATCACGATCCCGTCGTTATCACATCTGCGTTGCATCAATTCAATCGCCGTTTCCACAACCCCTACAACATCGACCCGTCCCATCGGTTCGTGTTCATTGCGCGCAAAAGCACGCAGGTTTTTGATGATCCGCGCCATGCGCTGTGCAAGTGACGTGATTTGACCAAGGTTTGATGAAACGGTATCCAAACGTCCCTTTTCCATGAAAGCGACTGCATTATCGGCATATTGTTGAATCGCCATCAAAGGTTGGTTTAATTCGTGACTGATACCCGCCGACATCTGCCCGAGGGCCGATAATTTGCCCGCGCGCACCAAATCATCCTGTGCACGTCGCAATTCCAATGTGCGTTCTTGGACCCGTCGCTCCAACCTCTGATTTGTTTCAGCCAAAGCATGACGTCGCTGAACGAAAAACAAAACCACTGTTCCGAAAAACAACAAACTTCCGCCTGCAATAAACGTTTGCAACATCGTAATCCGACGCGCGGACCCCAAATCCACCAATGCTTCGGCCTGCAATCCGATCGTGGGCAACTCCGTTGCCAGATGAAGTGCGGTTTCGGGTACATATTGCCCCCAATTCAAATGCCAAATTTCATAATTGCCCACCGCCGATGACGCAAAAACACCATCCTTTGCGGTTAGGCTATGGACCCCAATTTGACCTGTTTTGCGTTGCCACCCCAAAATTTCAGATCGATTGGAAATGAACACCTCACCCGCATCATCCACGAAATAAACGGTTGGACGCGTACCACGCCACCGCGCTTCGATCCGGCCTACATCAACAACCACAGCCAACACGGCACTGACCCTGCGGTCCGGCCCGAAAAATGGCGCCGCATAGTAAAAGCTGCGCATCTCAAACACGGGATCATAATCATGCGCCACACCTAACGCCCCTGTCATCGCGCGCACATAGTATTTGGAGGATGAAATATCACGTGGCACTTGAGGGGTCGCGGATGCCAACACATGGGCATTGCGATCAATATAGACCAAGGTCACAGCCCCCGTTTTATCCGCGGCAGCACGCAAGGTGTCCTGTGCCAATTGTCGATCCGCTTCGGTTGCATCAGCTTTGGTGAGTTTGACCAAATCAGGATGATTTGACATAAGCACCGCCAATTCTTGGTAGCGTTGCAACTGTGCCTGCAATCGGTCGGAAGCCAATGCCAAATCAGACTGCGCACGCGCATACACCTGATCGATGGCCCTTATATATCCGACATACCACGCCGCACCGGAAACGATGGCAACCAAATTTGCCAGCGCAATAAAGCCCCATAATATTTTTGCACGCAGCGTCATCATGATTGCAATCTATCAACACATGCTATCAATTGACCATATTGAAAGGTGCATGATGAAAAAGATTTCGCAATCCCCGACCGATCTCGCGTTTGTCCAAAATCCGTATGACTTCTATCAAGACATGCTCGCATTGAATGAACCGGTCTTTTGGCAAGACTACAATATGCTTGCCGTGTTCGATTATGAAACCGTGTCCACATTTTTCAAAGATAAACGTCTTGGCCGTGAAATTCCGGCCGATAAAGCCACGCCACATGCGCCACACCTGGCCCCCTTTTACGATATCGAAGCACATTCGATGCTTGAACTGGAACCTCCACGCCACACGCGCCTCCGGTCTTTGGTGCTGCGTGCATTCACATCACGCCGTATCGCTGCTTTAGGTCCCGAAATTTCTGCACTGTGTCATCAGCTGATAGATAACTTTCCAGATCACGAAACTGACCTGTTACCCGCCTATGCCTCGAAGATCCCCGTAATTATCATCGCCCGCCTTTTAGGTGTGCCAGAAAGCATGGCAACCCAATTGCTCACGTGGTCAAATGATATGGTCTTGATGTACCAGGCCCGCCGCACCCGCGCATTAGAAGACCGCGCTGTCGCCGCATCTCAAGAATTTGCCGACTTTATCCGCCACTACATAGATGAAAAACGCAAAAAACCGGCCGACGACCTTCTCACACACCTGATTGCGGCGGAACAAGACGGAGACAAACTTTCAACCGATGAACTTGTGACGACGTGCATTTTGCTTCTTAACGCAGGTCACGAAGCAACAGTGCATACGCTCGGAAACGGCATTAAAGCATTGCTAGACCACAATATGGGCCAAGAGGTTTTGACACCAAATATGATCGACGCAACTGTCGAAGAAATCCTGCGTTACACCCCGCCCGTCCACCTCTTTACCCGCTATGCGTATGAGCCCATTGAAATCGGATCAACGCGTTTAAATCGTGGTGATCAGATCGCGTTCGTCTATGGCGCGACGGGACGCGACCCTGCTCGCTGGGCCAATCCAAATACGTTTTCACCAAACCGCCCAATCCAAAAAAATCTTGCGTTCGGCGGAGGAATTCACTTTTGCGTCGGTGCGCCGCTGGCACGACTTGAATTGCAAAACGCCCTGCCGATCCTATTTGAGCGATGCCCAAACCTACGCCTGATCACCCCGCCACAATTCAATAATATTTACCACTTCCACGGCCTCAACGCCCTCAACGTGTCTTATTGAACCCCCTATGGGCCACCCGCATTTTTTTGTCCAGAAATATCCTGGGAGTGCGGGGGCAACGCCCCCGCGTTGGTCGGATCGCACCAGCGATCCGATGACAAATCACCAAATCACAATGGCAATCGCGTCGTTGATTTAATTTCTTCCATCGACAAAAGCGCGGTCACATTATGCACCTTAACCTCTGAAATCAAACTTTGATAAAACACATCATACGCCCGCGCATTTTTGACGCGCACCTTCAAAATATAATCTATATCGCCTGCCAAACGATGTGCCTCTTGCACCTCTGCCCGACCTTGTAAGGCAGATAAAAACGCAGATTGCCACCCGGCGTCATGTTCGCTGGTTCGGATCAATACAAAAAAACACGCCTCAAACCCCAAAGCATCGGGATCCAGATGCGCAACGGTTTCACCGATAATTCCTGCGTCTTTTAATTTGCGAATCCGATTCCAAACCGGCGTCTTAGAACTGCCAACCGTCTTGGCAATTTCATCCAATGACTGGCTTGCGTCTGTTTGAAGCTCAATCAAAATTTTCCGATCTAGATCATCTAATCGCATTTTCATTTCTCACTTTCCACGCAAATGGGAATTTATTCCGCCTTTATTGAAGTATTTCAAATAATACGGCTTATTTTTGGGGAATACTAGCCAAATAATAGAATTATTTTCTATATTATAGCCAAGAAATTCATTGACGGAGCGATCATGAAACAGTTTCCAATCTTTGTCTCGGTCCACGATCGATCCATCGTTGTCTCGGGCGGTGGTGAAACCGCGCTTGCGAAATTGCGGCTGTTGTTAAAAACATCAGCCAAGATCACTGTCTATGACGCTCAGCCGATCGATGACGTCGCGCACATTGCAGAACTTGGCCAAATCGCATTGGTTCGCCGCCCCTTTGCCGCGGGCGACGCGGTGGGGGCAACGTTGTTTTATGCAGCAAATGATGATGACATTGACCTGATCCATGCTCAATGGGCCCGTGCTGACGGCGCATTGGCGAATGTGGTCGATAATCCGCAGGCCAGTGATTTCTTTACCCCAGCCATCGTTGATCGTGACCCTGTGACAATCGCCATCGGCACCGAAGGTGCCGCACCCGTTTTGGCGCGTAAAATAAAAGCAGACTTAGAAGAACGCCTTGCCCCAACTCTGGGACGCCTGACACGCATCGCCCAAGCGTTTCGTACCGCAGCCGACGCGCTTCCAAAAGGCGCGGCACGGCGGGCGTTTTGGGCGGATTATTTTGACACCCGCGGCCCCAAAGCGATCGAGGAAGGCGATGATGCAGCGCGTCTTGCGTTGGATGATCTGCTGGTGGAACACTTGGGCAAGTCAGATCGCAAAGGACATGTCGCCTTTGTCAGCGCGGGCCCAGGTGATCCTGAACTGTTGACTTTAAAGGCGCGTAAAGAATTGGATCGTGCAGACGTGGTAATTTATGACCGTTTGGTCGGCCAAGGCATTCTGGAATTGGCCCGCCGCGAAGCGATCATGATTGACGTCGGCAAAATTGGCTTTGGCGCCTCAACGCCCCAATCTGATATCAATTCTTTGATCTTGGAACATGCCGCATCTGGCGCCTATGTTGTACGTCTGAAAGGGGGTGATGCCACCATCTTTGGTCGTCTGGACGAAGAAATTGACACATTGGCAGGCTCCGACATTGGGTGGCATATCGTACCGGGCATAACCTCTGCACAGGCGGCTGTCGCGGCGTTGGGGCAATCGTTTACAAAACGCGGCCGTAATACAAGTTTTCGTTTGATGACGGGTCATGATGTCCAAGGCTTTGCCGATCAAGATTGGCGTGGTTTGGCCCGCGCAGGCCAAGTTGCCGCAATATATATGGGCAAAAAAGCCGCACGTTTTATACAAGGCCGGCTTTTGATGCACGGTGCAAACCCAAGCACACCCATCAGCATTATCGAAAATGCATCGCGAGAAAACCAACGGATCATATCGTCGACCCTTTATGATTTACCCGCCCTCTTCAAGCGCAATGACGTTGAGGGGCCAGCGCTTATTTTCCTAGGGCTCGCGCCACGGCATGTCGAAACACTGGATCTTTCCCCCTATACCACCACACAGGAGATGGCATAATGGCCCGCCCTTTTTCCCCTAAAATTATCACTGCCAATGCGTTGATCCAAGGTGATGTGATTTACCTTACAGAGAGCGACACATGGACGGGTGATTTGCAACACGCACGCGTGTTCACGGGCGAAGATACAGCCAACGCACATCTTGCAAAGGCTGTGGCACAGGCCGACCAAGCCGTAGGCGTTTATTTAACCGATATAGACGTGCAAAATGGTGTCTTGGTTCCCACCCATTTTCGCGAAGATTTTCGCAAAACAGGTCCATCAAATTACGCCCATGGCAAACAAGAACAGGTGACACATGTATAAATACAACGATTTTGACACCAATTTCGTCGCAGAACGCAACGCGCAGTTCCGCGCCCAAGTCACCCGTCGAATTAACGGCAACCTGACCGAAGATGAATTTAAACCTTTGCGTTTGATGAACGGCGTTTATCTGCAATTACACGCCTACATGTTGCGCGTGGCCATCCCCTATGGCACGTTAAACAGCCACCAAATGGACCAATTGGCCATGATCGCGGACCGGTGGGACAAAGGCTATGGCCATTTCACAACACGCCAAAACATCCAATTTAACTGGCCCAGCTTGACCGATATTCCAGATATTTTGGACGCTCTGGCCGACGTTGAAATGCATGCCATTCAAACCAGCGGCAACACCATCCGCAATGTGACCGCCGATCATTTCGCGGGTGCCGCAGCCGATGAAATTGACGATCCGCGCCCCTATGCCGAATTGATCCGCCAATGGTCAACCGATCACCCAGAATTCCAATTCCTGCCCCGTAAATTCAAAATCGCGGTCACAGGATCAGAACATGATCGCGCCGTCACCCGCGCCCATGACATCGGGTTGCGGATGGTGCGCCGTGACGATCAGATCGGTTTTGAAGTTATCGTCGGGGGCGGCTTGGGCCGTACACCGATGATCGGTAAAGTCCTGCGCGACTTTTTACCAATCAACGACCTGCTGCCCTATCTCGAAGCGGTGGTCAGTGTTTGGAACATTCTTGGACGACGCGACAACAAATACAAGGCGCGGATCAAAATTACCGTCCATGAAAATGGCATCGAGGCGATCCGTGATCAGGTGGAAACCCGATTTGCCGAATTGCGCCCGACCTATGACGGCATTGATCAGGCACTTTTGCAAGACATCAAGTTGGCCTTTGCAAAACCAGCGTTCAAATCTGCCCCGACTGATGGCTTTGATGTGGCCTATCTGAATGATCCAATATTCCGGTCATGGGTGGACACAAACGTCGCGGCCCATGCAACGCAAGGCTATGCGATCGCTTCGATCTCGATCAAAGCACACGGGCAAACACCGGGGGACGCAACCGCAGACCAAATGCGCGTTATTGCATCCTTGGCGCGTCGCTTTGGACATGACGAAATTCGCATCAGCCATGAACAAAACGTTATTCTACCACATGTTCACAAATCCGACCTGCCCCAAATTCATGCCGAACTAAAAACGGCAGGATTGGGTACGGCAAATATTGGGTTGATCTCCGATATCATCGCCTGCCCTGGTATGGATTATTGCGCCTTAGCGACGGCACGATCCATTCCGATTGCGCAACAAATCGCAACGCGGTTCGACGAGCTAAAGCTAGAACACGACATCGGACACCTACAAATCAAGATTTCTGGCTGTATCAATGCCTGTGGCCATCACCATGTCGGTCACATTGGGATCTTGGGTCTGGATCGTGCTGGCGTTGAAAACTATCAAATCACGCTGGGCGGGGATGCGACGGAAACCGCCGCATTGGGCACCCGTGTAGGACCAGGGTTTTCGGCCGACGATATCTTGCCTGCGATCGAACGATTGGTGTTCGCGTATCTAGACCTGCGCCAATCCGGGGACGAGACATTCTTGCAAACCTATCGCCGTATTGGGATCGAACCATTCCAAACCGCGCTTTATGATCCGCAGGACACCCATGCCCATGCCGCAGAATGACAAAGCATCGCTGGTTCACGATCTGAACCAGCGTTTCAAACATCATGGCGCGACATCGGTCTTGGCCGCCGCGCTCTCCGTTCAAAGCTTGGGCAAAATCGCGATGGTGTCCAGCTTTGGCGCAGAAAGCGTGGCATTGTTGCATTTGGTGGCAATTGCCAATCCAAACACACCGGTATTGTTCATCGACACGCAATTGTTGTTTGCCGAAACGCTTGTCTATCAGATGGAGATTAGCGAACGCCTTGGCCTGCGCGATGTACGCATCATCCGCGCCACCGATGCAGAGATTGCCACACATGACCCATATGGGGCATTACGGTTTTCAAACCAAGATGCCTGTTGCGACCTGCGAAAAACCCGCGTTTTAGACGCGGCGCTTGCGGGCTTTGATGGGTGGATCACGGGTCGAAAACGGTTCCAAGGATCAACACGTGCTGCATTGAATTTTTTCGAATATGACGCGCCAAAAGATCATATTAAAATCAATCCGTTGGCCCATTGGACCCGAGAAGATGTGGCAACATATATGGATGAAAACCGCCTGCCGCGGCATCCATTGGTGGCGCGCGGATACCCTTCCATCGGGTGTGCGCCATGCACCAGCCCCGTCAAAGACGGCGAAGACCCCCGTGCAGGCCGTTGGCGCGGCCAAGACAAAACCGAATGCGGCATCCATATCACGTCAAACGGCGTGATCCGCACCACAAAAACAGGAGAAACCGCATGAAAATTATCGTGACCGACACAGGGTTTGGCGTCGACACATTAAACCTGCCCTGGGTCCCCTTTGACCAGGCCAACCTTACTGCGGCACTGGACCTGGGATCCGATACCAATTTGGATGACCTGAACGTAGACTTGACCAAGGTGCAGGCCATTCGGATCGATTTCCCGTCCTTTGCCGACGGACGCGGATTCACGCTTGCCCGCCTATTGCGCTTGCGCGGGTTCCAAGGCCATTTAAGAGCGAAGGGGCATATCATCTCTGATCAATATGCCATGGCCCGCCGTTCAGGTTTTGACGACGTGGAAATCACGAACGCACAGGCCCAACGCCAACCACAGTCCGAATGGGTATTTCGCGCGAATTGGCACGAGCACGATTATCAAACACGTTTGCGCAAAAGCGCCTAGTAATTCGTGCGCAATCGGTCTAAACACATATAGGAAAAATTGAAGATGACAAAGATGACCGCCGTGACCCAAGAGCAAGTTAACAAAGTCCCTACCCTGCCCGACGCACAAATCGTGACCGAGGTGAAACATTGGACCGATCGTTTATTTTCGTTCCGAGTCTCACGGCCACAATCATTGCGCTTTCGCTCTGGCGAATTCGTAATGATCGGGCTTTTGGGCGACAATGGTCGACCACTGCTGCGCGCTTATTCCATTGCATCCCCCGCATGGGACGAAGAATTGGAATTCTATTCGATCAAAGTCCAAGATGGCCCTTTGACCAGCCGCCTACAACATATCAAAGTGGGCGATGAAATCATTCTACGTCCCAAACCTGTTGGCACATTGGTGCATGACGCCCTCTTGCCAGGCAAACGGTTATGGTTTTTTGCGACAGGCACAGGCATTGCTCCGTTCGCGTCGCTTATCCGCGAACCACAAACCTTTGAGGATTACGACCAAATTATCCTCACACATACCTGTCGTGAAGCTGCAGAATTGGAATATGGTCGACAATTGGTTAACACAGTGCGCAATGACGAAATGTTGGGTGAACTCTTGGGCCAAGATAATCTTAAAAAGCTTGTCTATTACCCCACCACCACCCGCGACCCCAGCCCGAAAATGGGGCGCATCACCGACCTGATGAAAAGCGGTGAATTGTTCAAGGATCTTAACATTACCGATTTCGGCCCCGAAACCGACCGTGCCATGGTCTGTGGGTCCATGGGCTTGAACATGGATATAAAAGAAATCCTTGAAAGCCATGGTTTGCGCGAAGGTGCGAACTCTGATCCCAAAGAATACGTGGTCGAAAAAGCTTTCGTTGGCTAATTCTCTTTCATCTTTGCAAAAATACTCGCAGGGGTCTGGGGGCGGCAGCCCCCAGTATATCGGATTACGCAAGTAATCCGAAACACTTGCTTGGCATTACTCACGCGGATCAAACTGCAAAAATATTCCGCGCTTTGCCCGCACCGTTAAATGCGCCACTGGCACAGGGGTATCCGCATCATGCAGTGTGACGCGGAATTTGCGCAAAATATACGCCAACAACATCACCCCCTCAATCATCGCGAACCCAGCACCGGGGCAAACACGCGGTCCGGCGGAAAACGGAATAAACGCATCGCGCGCGCAGGCCTTGCCATTCTCGCTTTCCCTTCGATTTGGATCAAATTCATCGGGATTATCCCACAAACGATCCTGGCGATGCACATGCCACGGGCTGATCACCACAGAGGTCTTGGGGGCAAAATCTCGATCTCGAAACCGTTCACATTGTACCGTTTCGCGCACCATCATCGGTACAGGCGTATAAAGCCGCAGCGTTCCACGAAACACCGCACGCGTGACCCTTAAACGCGACACACCCGAAAAACCATCGTCTAACGCTTCGGCCTCAGTCGCGATCTTATCCTGCCATTCTGGGAATGCTGCCACCAAATACAAGGCCCACGCCAAAGCCGAGGCGCTTGTTTCATGACCGGCCAAGAAAAAAATCGCAACCTGATCCACCATTTCATCCCGCGAAAACCCATCGCCCGTTTCGGGATCGACCGTGGTCATGATCTTTGTCGACAAATCATTTGGGACATGGCCTGTTTCAATTTCATGGGCGCGGGCTTGGGTCATCACCTTGATCAATGCCCTAATTCGCTGTGCCGCGTCCCGGGTATCGCGCTTGTGAAAGCGCGGCATCCATTTTAGTAAAGGGATAAACGCACCCAGATTCACCAAAGGCTGTGCCCGTTGATATCGACGAAATTCGTGAAACACATCTTGTGCTGCCGTCGCCTCGATCGGCATAGAAAACAGCGTGCGAAAAATAATGTCCGCCGCAACATAGCTTGCGAATTCTTCGACCTCATGGCGACCAGCCGTCAATCGCGCCATCATCGCATCTGCGGCCGCTTGCATATGCGGATAAACCTCACGCAGGCGCCCACCTTCGAAGGCAGGGTCAATGATACGACGTTGACGTTCCCATAAGGCACCATTGGTCAGAAAGACACTGTCCCCCAACAATGGCCGCAAACCTTCGCCAATGCTATCTGATTTTGGAAAATCTTGGGGACGATCTTTTAAAACCGTTTTAATCAGATCGGGTTGATTGATCAAAACAGATCTAAAAAAAGGCGTCCTAAATTAAGCCATCCACGCATGATACAAACGCGCCGGCTGGGCCGACAAAATATCACGCCGAAAGGCCCGCAAATATGCAAACAAACCAATACGATCTGCACGATGCTTTGGTTTCACAGGATGGCGCGTCATCAGGCAATATCTCGATAGCGCGCGATTGGCGTTGTAATCTGCGATTGTGAATGGGATCGATTGCCAAAACGTTCAAACAACGTTTTATGCCCCGCCGTTATTCGGAAAAAATCATAATCGCCAACATTATCAAAGGCACATAAGTATTGGAAATGTAATTGAAAGAATCGACGCTTTAATCGCGCCCATGTTTCATGTTTCAAAGTTTGGCTAAACGCTGCCGATAAAACCAACGGCCCTGCGTCATTTTCTGTGGCAATGCCATTCACGGCCAATGGATCACATAATGCAAAAGCACATCCATCCCCGGGTGCGGTCACATCGACCCAAAACACATCTGAACACTGTGCCACACAGACCATGTCTGATCTAAGCCCACGCGTATTTGGCAAAAAGGATACCATTGGAAAGACCTGCCCCAATGTTAAAAATCCAATCGGCATCGTCGATACTGCTAATTTCCCTGAACGGATCACGCCGGACAATACGGACGTTGCCAAATGTGCACCTGATGAATGCCCAACGATTAATATTTCGTCAAATTTGCCCTGCTCGATGCTTTCTGTGACGCGCGTTTGAAATGCCAAAAGACGCTGCTCCAAATCTTTAGGATAGGCACCTTTGGGCTGCGCAGAATGGGCATAATCTTGCATCAAATAATAGGCGAATATTTTGCCATCCAACCGGCGAAACAGGGCCAGAATTGGCCACACTATGATGCTGCCCAAAATTGCGAATTTCCCAACAAAAGGGAGCAACATCAGAATGAATGCCCATGCGACCCCG
>JAYPUL010000019.1:0-49865 GCA_038134005.1 Paracoccaceae bacterium
TAACCGTGGCTAGCGAAGCGCATACAGCAACAGAATCCAGCTTGGTGTTTCACCCAATGGACCAATTCATCGTCAAACCATTGTTTGGCCATGGTCCGGTTGAATGGTATACGGTTACCAACGTAACACTTTGGATGGCGCTTGCTGTCGTTGCGATTATCGCATTGATGGTATTTGGCACATCTCGTCGCGCGGTCATCCCAACACGCAGCCAATCGATTGGCGAATTGGCGTATGGCTTTGTTTACAAAATGGTCGAAGACGTAACAGGCAAAGATGCTGTTGTGTTTTTCCCATATATCATGACGCTGTTCATGTTTATCGTAACTGCGAACTTCTTGGGTTTGTTGCCAATGTCGTTCACAACGACATCGCATTTTGCGGTAACCGCGGTTTTGGCGCTGGCTGTTTTCTTGACGGTCACCATCGTTGGTTTCATCAAAAATGGCGCGCATTTCTTGGGGCTGTTCTGGGTATCGTCCGCACCTTTGGCGCTGCGCCCTGTTTTGGCCATCATCGAATTGATCTCGTACTTTGTTCGCCCGGTGAGCCACTCTATCCGTCTTGCGGGTAACGTTATGGCGGGCCACGCGGTTATCAAAGTATTCGCAGGGTTTGCCGCAATCGCCGCAATCGCACCGGTTTCCGTTGTTGCGATCACCGCGATGTACGGCTTGGAAATTCTCGTAGCCTTCATTCAGGCTTACGTGTTTACCATTCTGACTTGTGTGTATCTGAAAGATGCATTGCATCCTTCACACTAAGGTCTGAAATCACTTATTCCTATTAACTTCCAATCGTAAGGAGACATCACCATGGAAGGTCAATTGGCACATATCGGCGCAGGTCTAGCAGCAATCGGTTCTGGCGCAGCAGCTATTGGTGTGGGTAACGTTGCAGGTAACTACCTAGCAGGCGCATTGCGCAACCCATCAGCAGCAGCATCACAAACTGCAACATTGTTCATCGGCATCGCGTTCGCAGAAGCTCTAGGAATCTTCTCGTTCCTAGTTGCTCTGTTGTTGATGTTCGCAGTATAAGAACTCTTCGGAAATAATCCTTACGGTCGAATGGGCCAATCATGTGGCCCATTCGGTTCCCTTAGGTTCCGACGGAGGACGTTATGGCGACGAACACACATGAAACTGTCAGCGCGTGCGTGAACGATCACGGCTCTGCGATTGGCATGCCCCAGCTCTGTAATGAGTGGATGGGCAACCAGATTTTCTGGCTGGTGATCACCCTGATCGTGATCTTTTTCGTCCTGTCGCGCGTTGCGCTTCCCCGCATTGCTGCGGTTCTGGCTGAACGTCAGGGGACAATTACAAACGATATCGCCGCTGCAGAAGACCTAAAGGCCAAAGCAGCAGCAGCAGAAGACGCCTATAACCAAGCATTGGTTGATGCCCGTGCCGAGGCGGCCCGTATTGTCGAAGCAACAAAAGCCGAGATCAAAGCCGACCTAGACGCAGCAATGGCGAAGGCTGATGCGCAAATCGCTGAAAAAGCGAAAGCTGGCGAAAAAACCATCGCGGAGATCCGCGCAAATGCAATGGCAAGTGTCGAAGAGATTGCAAAAGCAACAGCTTCGGAAATCGTCGAGGCATTGAGCGGTAAATCAGATGCAAAATCTGTGAACTCTGCCGTAGAAGCACAGTTGAAAGGGTAATCAGATGCGCGCACTTGCAACATCCGTTGCCCTATTGATGGCAAGCCCCGCATTCGCGGCATCTGGTCCATTCTTTTCACTGGGTAATACAAACTTTATCGTCACTCTTGGTTTCGGTCTTTTCATTATCGTCCTGTTCTATTTCAAAGTTCCAGGCATGATCGGCAAAATGCTAGATCAACGTGCTGAAGGCATTAAAAAAGAACTAGACGAGGCGCGCGCGCTACGTGAAGAAGCACAAAGCATTTTGGCTTCTTATGAGCGCAAGCAAAAAGAAGTCCAAGAACAAGCGGACCGCATCGTTGACGCCGCGCGTAAAGACGCCGAAGCCGCAGCTGCCCAAGCCAAAGAAGATTTGGCGAAATCAGTTGCACGTCGTCTTGCCGCTGCTGAAGATCAAATTACCTCTGCTCAGGCCGCTGCTGAGCGTGATGTCCGTGACGCAGCCGTGTCAATCGCAATCAATGCTGCACGCGATGTCATCGCAAAACAGCTAACCGCGACTGAAGCGAATAAATTGATCGATGCCGCAATCGCGGATGTGGAAACTAAACTGCATTAATCGGTACGTAATCGAATTCGAATCGCCCGCCTTTTGGCGGGCTATTTTTTGTTATTTGGACTTAGATGTTTTTGAAGTCGTCGATTATTTTCAAATGAACAAAAAACACGCGGCCATCGGACCGCGTGTGTGTTAGGTTACGACGCAATTATGTCGGCTGGAAATGATGGATCCTGATGCCTAATTCAGCGCCCATAATAGAACATGGACACATGCTCGGCCTGTGCAAAGAATAACCAGCGCGACGCAAATACACCGATCACATGTGATAGGGCAGCAACAGCGGCCAACCAATGATTAAATGGCAAAGCGAACGCCAAAATCGGTGTCCCCACCGCGGCAATCAATGTGATCATTCTTAGTTTGGTCGCGTGTTTGCGTGCGACTTTATATCCAAACTCTTGCAGTAAATAATTGGTGCCTGTATGCGGCGGCTCAAAGGCGCGGATGCGATTCCCTTTCAATCCTGTTGCGGTGGCCAAAGTGCTTCCTGATCGCTTCAATGCGCCGTCACCGTGAACCCAAACAACAACTTGAATAACCGCCAGCACAGGCAACACGATCATCGCAATTTTGGTCTGACCGGCAAACAACGCACCGCCAGATATGCAATAACCTAGGAATTGGATCGGGGTCCAAACCGTGTTCCACCGTGGAACTGATTTAAGCTGTGCATAAATCATCGCGGTGGAAAATACGGTCGCCATGCACAGTAGCGCACCAAGAGCCCCCAAAATAGGACTGCGGTTTTGGAAAAATATGACGCCAATCGCATAGATGCCCATCACAACCAAGGCCACCACCGAAAGCCAGGCTTCGCGGCTTAACCACGAGGTCCGCCATTGGCTAAACGCTTTAATAGCGCGTTCTGGATGACCCAGATGGAACGTAGATGCCAGTAAACCACCGACGGATAAGGCATAGGCCACCGCAAAGAATACGAATGCAACTAAGCCATCGACCGCGGGTAAGCCGAAACCTAAAAAAGCCAACAATCCAAAGCCGATACCTGACAGGGACGTAAAAATAATAACGGACGGTGCTGGTTTCATCCCAACCTCTCAAGTGATTTATCAAGCCACGCAAAGAATCCATCGGCGTTTTCTGCGATGGTCTCGGGCTGTGTTTGTTTTTTAGTGATCTGATCTTTTAGACGTGGGGGCAAATACCTGTTAACCGGTTTTGTCCCCTGTTCTGGCATTAATGTGATTTCACCGCGTTCGGCAACCAATTTTGAAACGTTACTGTTCGGATCCGCAAAGTCGCCGAAGTGACGCGCGCCCGCTGGACAGGTGCGCACACACGATGGTATGCGGTCTACCTCGGGCAGGTTTTCGTTATAAATTCGGTCCACACAAAGCGTACATTTCTTCATCACATTCGCCAACGGATCCATTTCGCGCGCGCCATAAGGGCAGGCCCAGGCGCAAAGACCGCAGCCCATGCAATCGGCTTCATTTACCAACACGATACCGTCGTCAACGCGTTTAAAGCTTGCCCCCGTTGGGCAAACGGTCACGCACGGGGCATCTTCGCAATGCAAACAGGATTTGGGAAAATGCGCAAGTTGGGCAAACCCATCCTCATGTTGGGCTTCGTAAGAGTGGACGCGATTTAGAAATGCCCCATTTGGCATTTCGCCATATGCATTTGCGTCCCCTAAAGGTTCACCATAGTTTTCGGTATTCCAGCCTTTGCACGAAATGACACAGGCATGGCATCCCACGCATGTGTCCAAATCAATCGCAAGGCCAAGTTTTTTCTTTGTGGTCTGGGGTAAACACGTCATGATGCTTTTCCCTTTGCTGTCATACGTTGGCGGTTTTGCGGCGCAGCTGGAACCGGTGATTTGATCGCATCAAATACAGGCACGCTTTCCCGTTGTGCACCAGCTGGCGCGATATTCACCCTAAGATCGAACCAAGCGGCTTGCCCTGTGATTGGGTCTGAATTTGACCGATCGGGGTTGTCATGCCGGTGTTCACTAATCAGGTGGTTCAACAAAAACCCTTTGGTGGCTTCAGGCGCATTTTCATCTAATGCCCATGCGCCCTTGCGTTTGCCTATCGCGTTCCATGTCCACACTGTATTTTCATTCAACGCGGCCATTTCGGCAACAGGCACGGTGATTTCGCCGTTTTGCGACGTGACACGTGCCCAATCGCCATCTCGGAACCCAAATTTCTTCATCAATTTGCTTGGCAAATACAATGGGTTCACACCATGGATCTGGCGAAGCCACGCGTTTTGTGTGCCCCAGCTGTGATACATCGCCATCGGTCGTTGCGTGAGGGCGTGAATAGGGAAATCATCTGGCGCCGATGTGCTATCGTACCAGATGGGCAGGGGGTTCATTGTTGAAATGATCTGATCACGCAGGTGATCTGGTGGTTGCAGGTCACCATGCCCTTGTGCGGCGCGGCGGAACTTTTGCAACGGTTCAAGGTAAAGTTGGAACAAATAAGGCTGCGCGGCATCGTATAACCCCGTTTCAACGGCCCAATCTTGATAGGCCATGTTCCAAGGTTTGAAATATTGCGCGGCCTCAGGAACGTGTTTGATCCAAAATCCACCGTTGTCGATATAGCGTTGGATCTGGTCTTTGGGGGCGCTGCCTCGGCCGGTATCGTTTTCGCCCCGCCAACCCGCCAGAGGGCCAATGCCGGGCTTGCGTTCATGACGCGTGATGTAATCGGCATAATCAGCGTATTTTTGTGATCCATCTTCGTTCACAAAGTTTGGCAGATTTAAACGTGCCCCTAGGTCGATGAGCACAGATTGAAATCCACGCACATCCCGATCGGGTTCAATTACAGGCCAACGAATGGCATCAGCCGCGGCGTCCGCTTCGCAAATGGGGCGATCGAGCAAGCTGATACAATCATGACGTTCTAAATAGGTTGTATCGGGCAGGATCAAATCGGCATAGGCGACCATTTCAGACGAATACGCATCAGAATAAATGATGCGAGGAATGACATATTCGCCATTGTCGTCCTGATCTGTCAGCATTTTGATGGTTTCGGCCGTGTTCATTGAACTGTTCCACGCCATATTCGCCATATACAGGAACAGCGTGTCGATCTTATAGGGATCACCAGCGTGGGCATTGGCAATAACCATATGCATCATGCCATGCGCTGACATTGGGTTTTCCCATGTAAACGCTTTGTCGATACGCGCGGCTGATCCGTCTGGGCGAATACACAAATCTTCGGGTCCGTGGACGAATCCCAAATGTGGACCATCCAAAGGTTTGCCAGGTGTTACGCCGCAATGTGGTTTGGGATGGATTGATGATGGCTTTGGATAGGGGGGTTTGAACCGAAACCCGCCGGGCGTTTCTACAGCGCCCAACAGAATTTGCAGTGTATGCAGCGCACGACAGGTTTGGAAACCATTCGCATGCGCAGAAATGCCGCGCATCGCATGAAAGCTAACTGGGCGGCCAACCATTTGGGCATAGGTGTGGCCACGGAAATCGGTCCATTCTTGGTCTAGGCGAATTTCTTCGTCAAACGCGATGCGTGCAATTTCGTTGGCCAATGTCGTTATCCGCTCAGCCGAGATGCCACAACGTTCGGCAACTGCTTCGGGCGCATAGGCCGGGTCCATGAAGTGATGGATCATTGCGGTGAATGCGGTCTCGGCAGCATGATGTTTCCCGCGCAAGTCGGGAACGATGCCTTTGGTGTCAAACGCGGAGGGTTTGCCGGTGGCGCGGTCAATCACCAAAGGTTTTCCATCGCTATCGCGCATAAATAAACCGGTCTCTGGATCAATGAGGACAGGCGCATTGGTAAATCGCGCTAGATAGTCGAAATCTATCTTGCCCATCTTGATCAGGCTTTGGATCAGCGCAAGGATGAACAATCCATCGGTGCCTGGCGTGATGCCAACCCATTCGTCGGCAACTGCGTTATAGCCAGTACGGATTGGGTTCACGCCAATGACACGACCGCCGCGGGATTTGATTTTACCAATCCCCATTTTGATGGGATTGCTGTCATGGTCTTCTGCAACGCCGAACAGCATGAATAATTTTGTATGATCCCAATCTGGTTGGCCGAATTCCCAAAACGCGCCACCCATCGTGTAAATACCTGCGGTCGCCATGTTGACGCTACAAAATCCGCCGTGGGCTGCATAGTTTGGCGTGCCGAACATTTGTGCCCAAAGGCTTGTGAACGATTGAGATTGGTCACGACCAGTGAAAAAAGCCAATTTTTCAGGCACTGTTTCGCGCAGGGGTGCCATCCAGTCGGTGGCAGTTTGCAAGGCTTCGTCCCATGTAATTTCTACGAATTCCCCCGATCCCCGTGGACCCACCCGTTTCAACGGTGCGCGAAGGCGTGAGGGTGCGGTGACCTGCATGATCCCGGCCGATCCCTTTGCGCACAGAACGCCTTTGTTGACGGGGTGATCACGGTTGCCTTCGATATAAGCGACCTGGCCGTCTTTCATATGAACGTTGATCCCGCAACGGCAGGCACACATGTAACATGTGGTCTGACGAATTTCGTCAGAGACCTTGGGCGACGTGTCGATTTTATGTTCGTCTTTCATCGTATTCCCTAATTTTTGTGCCTTAGGTGCAACCTGAGGCACGCGTTTTTTGCAAGATAAACTTAGCGGTTTTTGAGGTCTAAATAGGGTCGCATGTCGGGACCGTTGTATAACGTGAGCGGGCGGATCAGAATATTGTTGTCATGTTGTTCGACACATTGAATGATCCAACCTGGCATGCGCCCAATTGCAAAGATAGGTACGTAAAGATCCATTGGGATTCCGTGCAATTGATAGATAACACCGGAATAAAAATCTACGTTGACGTTGAGACCATGGCGCGCATAAGGCTTCATCGCATCCACGACAGCTTGCAAAATTTCATACCATTCGGGTGCCCCCATTTCTTCGCCCAGTTTTTTGACACCGTCGCGCATGTGGCGCGCGCGGGGGTCTTCTGCGCGATAAACGCGGTGACCAAAACCTGTTACGGCTTCACGCGCTGCACGTTTTTCTTTCACATATTGGGCGGCGTTTTCAGGTTTTCCAATCTCGTGTACCATTTTCATCACGTCTTCGGCCGCACCGCCATGTGCAGGGCCTGCCAGGGTTGAGAGCGCCGTGACGATTGCTCCGTGAAGATTTGCCTCTGTTCCAACCGTGACGCGTGCCGCGAAACTTGATGCGTTTGAACCGTGTTCGGCATGTAAGATGAAATCTACATCCGCCAAACGTGCAGCGTCCTCAGACGGCTTGACCCCTTTCAGCATCCAAAGCCAGTTGGCCGCATGCGACAAAGTTGGATCAGCTGCCACCTGGGCGCGTCCGTTGCGGATATTTTCATGCGCCGCAATAATCATCGGAACCTGAGATGTTAAGCGGATCCCATTTTTAATGAAATCCTCACGGGTGGCGTTTTGTGAACTTGGTTCAAGTGCAGCAAGCGAAGACACAGCGGTCCGTAATACATCCATGGGATGGCCATCTTTTGTGGCACGGATCACGTCATAAACAGCATCCGGTAACACGCGCGCCGCTTTTAGCGCCGTATCAAATTCGGCAAGTTCGGTGGCATTTGGCAATTCGCCATTAATCAATAAATATGCGACTTCTTCGAATGTGGATTTGGTCGCAAGATCGTGAATGGAATATCCACGATAGCTTAGTTCCCCTTTGGATCCGTCGATATGGCTGACGCCAGAGCGTTCAAAATAAACGCCTTTTAAACCACGGTTGATTTTCACGTCTGATGTCATTACGGATTCCTTTCATTGTGTACGGAGGCATACATGTCGAGTTTGGAAATTTTTTTTGAGCAAGCAAGAAGATCGCCAAAGCGCGTCGTTTTGCCAGAGATTGAGGATCCACGCGTTGCACAAGCAGCCGAACGTTTGAAGCGAGACGGGCTATGTGATCCGGTTGGATTAAGTGAACCCAGCGACGCGCAAATGTCTGCGTTGGTCGACGGGCGCGGCGTCAAAGAAGCCATTGCGCGCCGTATGTTGCAAAAACCGCTATATCGCGCAGCAGCCATGGTGAGTGCAGGCGAAGCAGATGTTATGGTGGCCGGTGCAGATAGCCCAACGCGCCGTGTCATCGAAGCGGCATCGCTTGGTATCGGTTTAACAGAAGGCGTCCGCACACCGTCATCGTTTTTTTTGATGGTTTTGCCGGATGGTCGACAATTCGTGTTTGCAGATTGCGCTGTGAACGTGTCACCCGACGTTGACCAATTGGGGGACATAGCGCGGGCTTCAGCGGTTTCAGCCACGGCGTTATTGGGCACGGCGCGTGTTGCGTTGTTATCGTTTTCAACGGGGACGTCAGGCACAGGGGACAGCGTAGATTTGGTGCGCCAAGTCGCGGAAACAACCGGATATATCGGACCGGTCCAAGCAGACGCAGCGTTAAACGCGGCGATTGCCCAGAAAAAAGGTTTGGGCAATGGTGACGCGAATGTATTGATATTTCCTGATCTGAACTCTGGGAATATCGCATATAAATTGGTGCAAGAATTGGCCGGCGCGCAGGCAATAGGGCCTTTCCTGCAAGGGTTTTCAAAACCTGTGTGTGATCTTAGCCGCGGGGCGAGCGTCGATGATATCGTGGCATCATGCGTGATTACCGCCGCAATGTCATAGTGTCTTTGGGGGGTCATTTGTGGCCCCCCGTCATTAAAGATAACGCATCAATCGCGATCATGCGTTCTTCTTCAGCGGGAATAACCCAAACAGCCACTTTTGATGTGTCTGAATGAAGTCGGGTTTTACGTAAATGATTGGCGTCTGGGTTCATCCGAACGCCTGCCCATTCTAATCCGCGCAAAATGCGTGCGCGAACACCAATTGCGTTTTCGCCGATGCCGCCCGTAAAGGCGATCGCATCTATCCCTTCCATTGCGGCGATTAGACCGCCCGCATGGCGCAACGACCAATAACAAAAATGTTCGATCGCAAATGCGCTATCTGCGCTTGGATCTAACATCAAATTTCGCATGTCGGATTTTCCACCGGACAAACCCAACAGCCCACTTTCATGGTTTAGAATTGCTTTGGTTCGCTCTAGTCCATTTTCTTCGACCAAGCGCAAAACCGCATTTGCGTCAATCCCGCCTGAACGTGTTCCCATTGTTAAACCATCTAATGGCGAATAACCCATCGTGGTCGCAATCGATTGACCATTCACAATAGCGCACAAGCTAGCGCCGTTGCCTAAATGGAACGCCAAAAGCCGGCTGGGTAGTTTCTGACCAGAAATTTCAGGAAGGCGTTGAACCAATGATGCATATGATAAGCCGTGAAACCCATAGCGTCGAATGCCGCGGGTTTCTGCCATCCGCGGGATGGCATAACGCGTTGCAACCTCTGGATTTGTTGAGTGAAATGACGTGTCAAAGCTAACAAATTGCGCCAGATCGGGGGCAATTTCCGAAAGGCTATCTATTGCGGCCAAGTTGTGCGGATTATGAAGCGGTGCAAGCGGTGTACAATGAACAATTTCGGCGCGTACCTCTGACGTGACGCGCATAGGTTTTGTTAATTTGTGGCCGCCATGAACAACACGATGTGCCGCCGCTGACATCTTTTCCAACCCAAGCCCGCGATCAGCCAAATCTGATAGGATGGTTTTTAACGCAGAGCGGTGGTCAATAAACGGAATGTCCCGCGTCTGATCGCCGATTTTTAAACGAGAGGCACCGCCGATACCTTCGGCGATGCCTGTCACAATAGTATCAAGTTTGCCATCAAAAATAGCAAACTTAATCGACGACGATCCTGCGTTTAAAACAAATATCAGACCGTCGTCTTTCACGATTACACCTGTTGTGGGCGCATATCTGCCGCGTTGATGCCTGCGACGGACACTGGCTTTTTCATAGCGTCACGGCGGAATGGTTCCCCAAGTTCTTGGTTGATCATTGCTTCGATCAAAGTGGTTTTACCATTCTTTTGGTCGATTAACGCTTGGTTCAATGCGTCGCGCAATTCGTCCATTGTACGTGCAACAACACCTTGCAAGCCACACGCCTTCGCGATGCCCGCGTAGGACACCTGTTCATCCAACTCTGTGCCAACAAAGTTATCATCGAACCATAAGGTCGAGTTACGCTTTTCCGCGCCCCATTGATAGTTGCGGAACACAACTTGGGTCACCGCTGGCCAATCGCCACGGCCAATCGCGGTCAATTCGTTCACTGCGATACCAAATGCGCCGTCACCGGCAAAGCCTACGACTGGGACGTCAGGGCAGCCAATTTTAGCGCCCACGATTGCGGGCAAACCATACCCGCATGGACCAAATAGACCTGGTGCAAGATATTTGCGGCCCGCATCAAAATCAGGATATGCGTTACCAATCGCACAGTTGTTTCCGATGTCCGAGCTGATGATCGCATCGCGTGGCAATGCCTGTTGGATTGCGCGCCACGCCATCCGTGGGCTCATCCAATCTGGTTTCGCTGCACGTGCGCGTTCGTTCCATGATGTGCCTGGATCGTCGTCTTCGTGTGTCATTTCGGCTAATTGCTGCGCCCATGCGGATTTCGTTTGCGCGATGCGTGCCTTGCGCTCTGTGCGACCTGCGTCGCCTGCGCTGTCGCTTAATTTGTTTAGGATACCATTTGCGACTTTGGCTGCGTCGCCGACAATACCAACAGTCACTTTTTTGGTCAGACCAATGCGATCTGGGTTGATGTCAACCTGGATAATCTTGGCGTTTGTTGGCCAATATTCCATGCCATAACCCGGCAAGGTTGAGAATGGGTTCAAACGTGTGCCTAGACACAAAACGACGTCCGCGTCTTTGATCAATTCCATTCCTGCTTTTGATCCGTTGTATCCCAAAGGACCTGCAAACAATGGGTGCGATCCTGGGAAGGCGTCGTTGTGTTGATATCCAACACATACAGGTGCGTCCAAACGTTCCGCCAAATTCATTGATGCCTTAATGCCGCCTTTGGACAAAACAACGCCAGCACCGTTCAAAATGACCGGATTTTTGGCGCTGCTTAACAATGCTGCTGCCTCGGCAACAGAATTTTCGCCGCCTGAGCTGCGTTCAAATTCGATGGGTTCAGGAATTTCAACATCAATGACCTGTGTCCACATATCACGTGGGATGTTGATTTGCGCAGGCGCGCTTGCGCGCTTGGCTTGGGAAATGACGCGTGTCAAAACCTCTGCAACGCGGGATGGATCGCGAACTTCTTCTTGATAGGCGACCATGTCTTCGAACAACTTCATCTGTTCAACTTCTTGGAAACCACCTTGGCCGATTGTTTTGTTCGCCGCCTGTGGTGTGACCAACAACAATGGGGTGTGGTTCCAATATGCGGTTTTAACGGCCGTCACAAAGTTGGTAATGCCTGGGCCGTTTTGCGCGATCATCATCGACATTTTGCCGGTTGCACGTGTGTAGCCGTCGGACATCATGCCCGCGCTGCCTTCGTGTGCACAGTCCCAGAACTTGATCCCAGCGGATGGGAAAAGATCGGAAATCGGCATCATCGCCGAACCAATAATACCAAAGGCATGTTCAATGCCGTGCATTTGCAACACTTTTACAAATGCTTCTTCTGTTGTCATTTTCATTGAGATCTCTCCTCGCAAGTCTGGCTTGACATCTTTTCGTCAAACTTAAGGGGATAGCAAGGGGATCAGTAGGGCCAGTTTGGATTACGGTTTAGGTCCAATTTCTCGGATGGTTTGCGCGATCATTTTGATTCCGTCCCTGATTTTACTGTCGGAAATTGACGAAAATGCCAGTCGATAGAAATGGTTTGGTACAGTTTCACGCGAAAAAAATGGACGCCCTGGTTCAATAAGTACGCCTTTTGCTTCTAACAATTTTGCAAGTTCAAGTGTGTTAACATGCTGTGGGGCCTGCATCCAAAATGACGATCCGCCTTTGGGCGGCGATCCAGCAATTTTTAATCCGTATTCGTTGATCGCGTCCTGCATGATCTGGCGACGGGCCTGAAATTGCCGCGCGGTCCGTTTGATCAACGCATCATAATGGCCAAGGCTAAGGAAGTAGGCGGCAGTGCGTTGAATGTGGCCGGGTGGGTGTCGAAGAATTGATGCGCGCAATGCGCGTGCTTCGCGAATAAATGGCTCGGCGCCGACCAAGTATCCCAATCTTAAGCCAGGAAATAGCGATTTGGAAAAACTGCCAACATAAATCACGCGCCCATCTTTATCCAATGATTTCAATGCTGGCGTTGCCGCATTTGCCGAAGTCATTTCGAATTCATAGTCATCTTCAACAATCAACGCGTCCAATTCAGCGGCACGTTTTAGCAAAAGTTCGCGCCGCTTGACGGGCATTGTCGACGTTGTTGGGCATTGATGACTTGGTGTTGTGAAAATGACGGATGCATCATTTGAAATTGCGGATGGATCTAATCCATTCTTGTCAACGTCGACGGCTTGGACGTGACAACGGGATTGATCCAAGATGTCGCGCAAAGCGGGATAGCATGGGTTTTCAATGACTGCGGTGCGCCGTTGTGTCAAAAGCACCTGTGTCGCTAACCAAAGCGCATTTTGGGCGCCCAAGGTCACCAAAATTTGGTCTGCCTTTGCAAATATCCCACGTCGTGGCAAGCTTTGACGCGCAATAAATTCCACCAACATTGGATCGTCTTGATCATAGTAATCAGACGTTAAGGCATTAAAATCTTTTACCCCAAGTGCGGTAAGTGCACAGAGCCGCCAATTTGCGTGATCAAAAAGGTTGGGGTCAGTTTGTCCATAAATGAACGGGTATTTATAGGTTGACCAATTTTGCGGTTTTTCGGGCCAGTTCCCACCAGTAAAGCGCTGACCGATTGCGCGGGTCCAATCAATCGTATCGCTGCGATCTTGTGGCGGAATGAAGCGCGGGGCTTCGGGTGCGGTATCGGATACAAAATAACCTGATCGATCGCGCGAAGTCAGATAATCGCTTGCCAATAATTCCGTATAGGCAAGGGTGACTGTCAGCCTGCTTACTTTTAAGTGCTTCGCAAGTGACCGTGTGGACGGCAATCGTTCACCCGTTCTAAAACGCCCAATCAAAATTCCCTGCGCGATCATTTGTTGAATGCGCGCCTGCAGGGTCCCTTGAAAGCTAGGATCAAGATAAAAATTTTCGACAGGAATCGCCATGTGCTTAACTTACTGGTCTTAGGTCTCATCGTAAACTGGACTTAATGACGGGTAAGGTCAATTTTGCGAAATGCGTTAACCAATAGTTGAAATATACCTATGCGTGTATGCATAATTGTAGCAGTAATTTAAATAATCGTGAATTTATGATAATTCTTGCGGAAAACATTGGTTTTTCGCAACTCACGGGTTATGAAAAGGAATAGATTTTACCATCAAAATTTATTTTTTTCTGATGGGGTTAGTTTTGCATATTGAAAAAGAATTAATTTCGACACACCTAATTTTTGGTAAAAATCTCCGTGAATTGTGCCGGCGCGTCGGCACAATTGCTGAGGTTGCAGATGCGCTAGATATCAATCGCGTTCAAATGAATCGAATTTTGAATGGTGAGAGTTTTCCAAAACCTGGATTGTTAAAGCGGATTTGTGAATATTTTAACGTCGATGCGCGCATTTTGTTGGAACCACTCAGTGCATTAGAGGCGGCGAAGACAACGGTTAGCCGTCCGAATTATACGGATACTTTGGCCTATTCCATGTTTGGGCGATACTATTTCATCGGGGAAAATGATTTAAATGACATGTTGCCCGATGGTATCCATCTGTTGGTGCGCCCATCCTTTGTATGGAAAGATGAATTTTGGGTCGGTCTCATTCGAATTTTTGGACGTGACGGAACCAGATTTATTCGCGGACTTGAACCCATCGCGCCCAGTATGAAGCGTGCGAACCTTACGCCGATCACATCGCGCGAATATCGCGGCTGTGTTTTCAAATCAAACGAAGCGCTTTCTTTTTTATATGCAACGCCGATGCCAAACACGGTTCTTGGCGTTGACCATTTTTCAACGCGGTCGTGGTCGTCGCATGGGTGTCTTATGGGGCGCTGTATGTTGATGAGCAACGCCAATCCGATTGGCAAAAACGTTGTCCCGATTATTCTTCAACCGTTAGAACAATCGACAACCGATATTTTGCGAGCGGCCCGCAAAACGGGATTTCGGGCGATCTCAGAAATTCCATCTCGGTATCACGATTATTTGCGATCAGACGGAATGTAAAAAGGGCGCAAGGTGACCCTTGCGCCCGAACCAATCAGCCAAAGACTTTGGTTAATGCTTTATCAACAGCATCAGTGATTGCATCAATGTCATCGCCCGTTGAAATTAAAGCAGGGCTAAAGCAGAGTGTGTTGTTCAGGCCTGGCAATGACCGGTTGGTCGCGCCGATGATGACGCCTTGTGCGCCACAATCCGCAACAACAGCCTGAACCAGTTTTTCGTCCGCCGCTTCTTTGGTTTTACGATCTGCAACCAATTCCGCGCCGCAGAACAAACCTTTCCCGCGAACGTCACCGATCACAGCGTGTTTTTCTTTTAGCGCGTTTAGGTTTTCAAGCATACGTTCACCCATGCGAGTCGTATTTTCCAATAGGTTTTCGTCCTCGATGATACGCATGTTTTCCAACGCCGCCGCTGGTCCAGCGGTACAGCCACCGAATGTTGAAATGTCGCGGAAATAGTTCATGGGATCGCTCGAGTTATCTTTGAACATGTCAAAGACTTCTTCTGTCGTTACCAAACATGCGATCGCTGCATAGCCTGAAGCAACCCCTTTGGCCATCGTCACCATGTCGGGTTTGATGCCGTAATGTTGATACCCGAACCAAGTGCCGGTACGGCCAACACCACAAACAACTTCGTCGATGTGAAGCAAGATATCGTATTTCTTACAGATCTCTTGAACGCGTTCCCAATATCCAACGGGTGGTGTAATCACGCCGCCGCCCGCTGTTACGGGTTCTAGGCACAATGCGCCAACTGTATCTGGACCTTCTGCAAGAATGACTTCTTCGATCGCATCCGCCGCGCGTTTCCCATATTCTTCGCCCGTCAAATCCCACTGGGCGCGGTATTCCAAACAATGCGGGACCCGAACAAAACCGGGTGTGAATGGCCCGTATTGTGCGTTGCGTTCATCCTGGCCACCGGCTGAAAGGCACCCGATCGTTGTGCCATGATAATCGCGTTCACGGTAGAGAACCTTATGTTTTTTACCGCCGTAGCGTTTGTGTGCAATTTGGCGAACCATTTTGAATGCTTTTTCGTTCGCTTCAGAGCCTGAGTTGCAATAGTAAACGCGCGTCAGGCCAGGCATCTTTTCAATCAAGCGTTCTGCAAACAACGCACCTGGAATTGATCCCGCCGAGCCGGCAAAATAGTTGATCTTTACCAATTGATCACGAACAGCATCCGCAATTTCTGTGCGGCCATAGCCGACGTTAACGGTCCAAACTCCACCTGATACCGCATCAAGGTATTCTTTGCCTTTTTGGTCCCATACGCGCATACCTTTGCCTTCGACGATGATGCGTGGTTCACCGGTTTCAAAGGGCTTGTGCTGTGTAAGGTGGTGCCAAATATGGGCACGGTCTGCGTCGACAACGTGCGAAATATCATTTTCGCGAATGATTGTGTTCATTGGGGTATCCTTTTCTTATTGCGCACGCTACACGCGCCAAATTCGCCATTGATGCCTATTGTCTTGAAATAGGGGGCAGAATATAGGGCCAATTTTTTGGATCAAATATGTCCAGACAGCAACCCTGCCTAATTGCCGATAATGTCTAAGTGTATGTAAATAAATTACTAATTGTTTTTTTGTTCGCCTTGAATTCGGTGCTGCTGTATTCGAATGTGTGGAAATTGGAAATTTATTGCAGAAAAGAGTTGATCCAAAAACTGAAATAGGGTCCGATCAAGGAGACCGATCTTTGGTCCTTACCGACGCACACTGTTGCGCAATGCTTCGATAAGAAAGCACGAAAAAGGGAGTTTATAATGAAAATGACGAAAAAAATCCTATCCTCTACTGCGGCCTTGGCGCTTGTTGCGTCTGCTCAAATGGCCAGCGCGGCGGATGAAATTACTGTTGCTTATTTCCTAGAATGGCCAATGCCGTTCGAATACGCAAAACAAATGGGCACCTATGATGAAGCTATGGGCGTCAAGATCAACTGGGTCAGCTTTGATTCTGGTGTGAAAATGTCTGCGGCGATGGCGTCTGGCGACGTTCAGTTGTCAGTAAGCCAAGGTGTTCCACCGTTCGTGGTTGCGACATCAGCTGGACAAGACCTTCAAATTCTTGATGTTGCTGTTAGCTATGCGGACAACGACAACTGTGTTGTGCGTTCAGATCTTGAAATCGACAAAGATAGCGCTGGCGAATTGGCTGGCAAAAAAGTTGCCGTTCCTTTGGGAACAGCGGCGCATTACGGTTTCCTAAAGCAGATGTCACACTTTGGTGTTGACGTTGGTTCGATGGAAGTCGTTGACATGGATCCACCGGATGGCGCCGCAGCGATTGCACAAGGCTCAGTTGATATGTTCTGTGGTTGGGGTGGTTCGCTACGTCGCGCAAAAGAACATGGCAACGTCTTGTTGACGGGTGCAGAAAAAGAAGCACTTGGCATCCTTGTATTTGACGTGACATCGGGTCCAGCGGGCTGGGTCGCGGAAAATAGCGATTTGGTTGCGAAGTTTTTGAAGGTGACCGCAGATGCGAACGCAATGTGGGCCGACAGCGCAAACCACGCGACAATGTTGCCTGTGATTGCAAAAGACGCTGGTATGGATGAACAAGCAACAGCCGACACAATGGCAACATTTGTGTTCCCGACTGTTGATGAACAGCTGTCTGCCAAATGGCTTGGCGGTGGTGCGCAGGGCTTTATGAAAGGCGTCGCAGACGTTTTTGTCGGTGCAAAATCAATCGACTCAGCTTTGGATAGCTATGCAGGCGCGGTGAATACTGGTCCACTTGCTGCTGCAAAAGGTATGTAAGTTTTAAATCACTTATCTGGGCGAGGGCGTAAAACCCTTGCCCTTTTTGTAAACTTGAAAGGTCGAAGATGAGCGGTTTGTCGATCAACAATATTTCTATGCGCTTTGGTCTTCCGAATGGAAGTTCAGTACAGGCATTGAAAAATGTTACCCTAAACCTAAAGCCTGGGGAATTAATGTCGGTCTTGGGGCCGTCAGGGTGTGGTAAAACCACGTTGCTAAACATTGTGGCGGGGTTTTTGGCGCCAACTGAGGGTCAAATCGTTTTAGGCGGTGAGCGGGTCACAGGGCCAAGCGCAGAACGTGGAATGGTTTTTCAGCAGGGCGCGTTGTTCGAATGGATGAGCGTTCGTGAAAACGTTGGCTTTGGTCCGCGAATGAAAGGTGCCAATAAGGCAGAAACGCGTGAAAAGGTGGATCACCTTTTGGATGTTGTAGGCCTGGGCGATTTCAAAGAAAAGGCCGTGTATGAATTGTCGGGTGGTATGCAACAACGCGTCGCATTGGCGCGGTGTTTGGCAAACGATCCTGATGTGATTTTGATGGATGAACCATTGGGCGCGCTTGATGCGTTAACCCGTGAAAAGATGCAATCTTTGGTTCTGAAGCTCTGGAAAGAAACGGGTAAGACGATCATCTTGATCACCCATTCCGTTGAAGAGGCATTGTTGTTGGGCGAACGTTTGCTGGTTATGGCACCGCGTCCTGGGCGAATTCATCGCGAATACCGTTTGCCATTTGCCGATTTGGGCGTTGGACAGGATCTGCGCGAAGTTAAAAAACATCCAGACTATGCAAAGACCCGCGAAGAAATTCTAAGCATGATTTGGGATATGGAAGAAGAAATCATGGGTAGATCGGAGGCCGCGCAATGACCGTATTATCGCTGTTGTGGGGGGAATTGGTCGATATCACAATCCAATTCATCAAATCCTTGCCGTATTTTTTCGCCTACATCGGAATCATTCTTGCAACCCTTGCTGTATGGCGATTGGTCAAGCGTTCCTTGACGCCAAAGAAAGATTTTGGATCGTTGAAAACGGTGACATTTGGTGATGAAAGCGCGGTTTCGTCGAATTTTATTGCCTCTGTCGTTTCGGTTGTTTTGATTTTTGTGATTTGGGCATCGTTCACTGGATCACGGTTTGTCCCAACTTTTTTACATATGCCGGGTGCGTATTCGGGCGACCTTGCTTTTACTTATACCGCAGAAAATGCAGAGGGTTTGCGTGATGATGCGACGGTGCATGTCATTGTCCATAAACTGGGTGAAGAGCCGACATTGCCTGACGTCGATGAAGGGGATGGATGGGCCAAAAATGATGTTTTGGCTGTTCAAAGTTATCGAAGCAAATTGTTATTGTGGGACAAAAACGACGAATTCAATCGTAAGTCTGGTGCAAAAATCGTTGCGATTAATGGCCAATCCGTCACGGAAGGGGCATCTATTGACATTGAAAACGGACGTGTCGCTATTACTGACAAGGGCACGATCAACGTCGAACCCGCCACAGGATGGCAAATGGAGCCGATTTGGCTACCTGCACCTGAAAGCGTTTTCGTGTTCCGCTTGCGGCAGATTTGGTCAGACGGATACAAGAACTATTCACTGGGTGAACATCTGGGGTATTCTTTATTCCGTGTGGTTGTCGGGTTCTTATTCGGCGCGTTGATCGGCATTCCGCTGGGCTATGCGATGGGATTGAACGATTGGTTCCGCGGTTGGTTCGATCCGATTGTTGAATTCATGCGTCCTGTGCCGCCGCTTGCGTTGATCCCTCTGATCATCATTTGGTTTGGCATTGGTGAAGTGGGCAAGGTGATCTTGCTAACCCTCGCCGCGCTTTGGATCATGACGATTGCGGCGCGTGCAGGTGTGTCGGGTGTGCGGATTTCAAAGGTGCATGCCGCCTATTCCCTGGGTGCCAGCAAATGGCAAATCATGCGGTTTGTTATTGTTCCAAATTCACTGCCCGAAATCTTTACCGGTGCGCGTGTTGCGATGGGCGTATGTTGGGGAACAGTTGTGGCTGCTGAATTGGTTGCTGCGGAAAAGGGTATCGGTATGATGATCATGACCGCTTCAAAATTCCAACAAACCGACATTGTTATCCTTGGTATCGTGATCATCGGTATCATCGGCTTTGGTATCGACATGTTCGTGCGTTGGCTGGAACGCGTCTTGGTCCCATGGAAAGGTCGCGGGTAAACCCGACGATCTTCACATCGCCAAATCTAGATTTGGCAAAAGCGTCGGCCCTCCTTCCTGGTCGGCGCTTTTTTTATCCCCAGATTGATAGTTAAAAACTATCAAATAACGAAAAATCATTATTGAAATTCAAAACGACTTGCGGCATTCGAGGGGTGAGAACTCGAACAAGGATCCGACATGTCCATCACCACTGCGCCAAATCAATCAGATATGGTTGATCTGATCTCATCGCACCTTGACCTAGAAGGGCCTTTGTTGCCGATTTTGCATGCACTGCAACATGCCTATGGGCATATTCCTGCAATGGCGAATGATCTTATTGCTGATGCGTTGAATATCACCAAGGCCGAAGTCCACGGCGTGATCAGCTTTTACCACGATTTTCGTGAAAAACCTGCGGGCAAACATGTTGTTAAGATATGCCGTGCTGAGGCATGTCAATCGGTCGGTGGTAATGTACTGGCCGAAGATACCTTAAAAAAACTAGGCCTTGATTGGCATGAGACATCGGCAAACGGTGCGATAACAATTGAACCTGTCTATTGTTTGGGGCTGTGTGCCTGCGCGCCTGCGGTTATGGTGGATGATCAATTGCTTGCCCGCGTAGATGGCCCAAAAATGGATGCAGTATTAAAGGAGCTGGGCGCATGAAAATCTATGTTCCTTTAGACAGCGCCGCAATCGCGCTTGGGGCTGATGCTGTCGCCACGGCAATAGCGTCCGAGGCGGCGAACCGCAAAATCGATGTACAAATTGTGCGAAACGGTTCGCGCGGCATGGTATGGTTGGAACCATTGGTCGAAATCGAAACCGAACAGGGCCGCATCGGATATGGAAATGTGGATGCATCCCAAGCAGGTGCTTTGTTGGATGGAAAGCTATCTAGCCTTGGCAAAATCGAAGATATTCCGTTTTTTGCCCGTCAAACCCGTTTGACCTTTGCGCGCTGTGGCGTCATTGATCCGCTGGATTTGGACGACTATCAGGCACATGGTGGTCTTGCTGGTTTACGGCGCGCTGTTGCAATGACCCAAAATGACATCGTTGCCGAAGTCACCGCATCGGGTTTGCGTGGGCGCGGCGGGGCTGGGTTCCCGACGGGCATCAAATGGAAAACTGTGTCCGACGCGTCGGCCGATCAGAAATACATCGTCTGCAACGCCGACGAAGGCGACAGTGGGACGTTCGCCGACCGTATGATCATGGAGGGCGATCCGTTTTCGTTGATCGAAGGCATGGCAATCGCCAGCCTTGGTGTGGGCGCGACCAAAGGATACGTTTACTTGCGGTCTGAATACCCGGTTGCCATTCGCGTGATGCGCTCCGCGGTGGATGCGGCGCGTCAAGGTGGCGTTTTAGGGGCGAATGTTCTTGGGTCAGGTCGCGCGTTCGACATGGAAATCCGTGTTGGTGCGGGCGCCTATGTTTGCGGAGAAGAAACCGCATTGCTGAATTCATTGGAAGGCAAGCGCGGCACCGTGCGTGCGAAACCGCCACTCCCCGCATTGGAAGGGTTCCTTGGCCGTCCCACAGTTGTGAACAACGTGATCAGCTTGGCATCGGTTCCGGTCATTTTTGAAAAAGGCGCGGACCATTACGCGTCCTTTGGTGTCGGTCGGTCGCGCGGAACTGTGACGCTTCAAATCGCTGGCAATGTAAAACAGGGCGGTTTGTTTGAAACGGGCTTTGGCTTGCCGCTTGGTGAATTGGTCAATGACATCGCCGGCGGTACCGCCAGCGGACGCCCCGTAAAAGCGGTTCAGGTCGGTGGCCCATTAGGCGCCTATATGCCTGTTTCGAAATTTGATACGCCTTTGGGATATGAAGAATTTGACCAAAATGGCGGTCTCATCGGTCATGCGGGTTTGGTCGTGTTCGATGACAGCGCGGATATGTTGCAAATGGCACGCTTCGCGATGGAATTCTGTGCGGTCGAAAGCTGTGGCAAATGTACGCCGTGCCGCATAGGTGCGGTCCGTGGCGTGGAAACAATCGACCGCATTGCCCAAGGCGATGCAGATGCGATTCCGTTGCTGACCGACTTGTGTGAAACTATGAAAGATGGATCGTTGTGCGCATTGGGTGGGTTTACCCCATTCCCGGTGATGTCGGCGCTGACCCATTTCCCAGAAGATTTTCCAGCCTTCAAAGAGGCCGCGGAATGAGCGACGTCAAAGGACCCGCGTCCTATTTCCCATCGATTGAAAAGAAATATGGCCAACCCATCCAGCATTGGTTGGATCTGGCCGCGACCAAATCCGATTTGAAACATATGGAAATCGTCGCTTGGTTGAAAACCGAATTTAGCCTTGGGCACGGGCATGCAAACGCCATCGTTGCCTATGTATTGGCTGGCCTGAAAAAGGGGGCATGACATGAAAGATTTTATTATCCCATGGACCGATGATCGTGATCGGGGTACACCTGCGGCGCATGGCGCACCCGTGACATTGACCATTGACGGCACCGAAGTCACCGTGCCCGAGGGAACGTCGATAATGCGGGCGTCTGCTTTGGCTGGTATTTCTGTGCCAAAGCTTTGCGCAACCGACAGCATCGAAGCATTCGGGTCTTGCCGTCTGTGTGTCGTCGAAATCGAAGGTCGCCGTGGCACGCCAGCGTCCTGTACGACACCTGTCGCGGCGGGCATGGTGGTGCACACCCAATCGTCCAAAGTGCGTAAAATCCGCAAGGGCGTGATGGAACTTTATATCTCTGACCACCCGTTGGATTGCTTGACCTGTTCGGCAAATGGCGATTGCGAATTGCAAGACATGGCTGGTGCTGTTGGCCTCCGCGATGTTCGGTATGAAGCCCCCAAAGACGGCGCATTTGTTAACCATTTCGAGGTGCGTGATACATCTGGCGAAGCGAACCCAGATTATTTGCCCTGCGATACATCAAACCCCTATTTCAACTATGATCCCAGCAAATGTATCGTGTGCAACCGCTGTGTGCGTGCCTGTGAAGAGGTGCAAGGCACCTTTGCCCTGACCATTGAAGGACGTGGATTTGATAGCCGCGTTTCTGCCGGTGGCGGAAGCGACAATTTCCTATCCTCGGATTGTGTGAGCTGTGGCGCCTGTGTCCAAGCCTGCCCAACAGGAACATTGGTCGAAAAATCGGTGGTCGAGCTGGGTACGCCGGAACGTTCTGTCGTGACCACTTGCGCCTATTGTGGTGTTGGATGTTCGTTCAAAGCTGAAATGCAGGGCGATCAATTGGTTCGCATGGTTCCATTCAAAAACGGTTCTGCGAACCGGGGTCATTCCTGTGTGAAGGGTCGCTTTGCCTATGGTTATGCAACACATCAGGATCGCATCCTAAATCCAATGATCCGCGACACAATTGATGAACCATGGCGCGAAGTCAGCTGGGACGAAGCATTAACATTCACGGCAACCAAGCTTCGTGGATTACAAGAAAAATATGGCAAAAAGTCCGTTGGTGTAATTACGTCTAGCCGTTGTACCAACGAAGAAACCTACTTGGTTCAAAAATTGACCCGTGCGGTCTTTGGCAACAACAACACCGACACCTGCGCACGCGTGTGCCATTCACCCACGGGCTATGGTTTGGGCCAAACCTTTGGCACGTCTGCGGGGACACAGGACTTTGACAGCGTCGAACATACGGATGTTGTGATCGTGATTGGTGCAAATCCGACCGATGGGCACCCAGTGTTCGCATCGCGCCTGAAAAAACGTTTGCGTAAAGGCGCGAAATTGATCGTGATCGACCCACGTCGCATTGATTTGGTGAAATCCGCCCATATCGCCGCCGCGCATCACCTACCACTTAGACCTGGCACAAACGTGGCTGTTGTCACCGCCTTGGCTCATACCATCGTCACCGAAGGTTTGATGGACGAAGAGTTCATTCGCACCCGTTGTGATTGGGACGAATTCCAAGAATACGCTGAATTCGTGTCCCAAGATCGCCATAGCCCTGAGGCGACAGAATTGCTAACCGGAGTGCCGTCGGCAGAATTGCGCGCCGCGGCCCGTTTGTTTGCCAAAGGCGGCAATGGCGCGATCTATTACGGTTTGGGCGTGACCGAACATAGCCAAGGGTCAACAACCGTAATGGGCATCGCCAACCTTGCCATGTTGACCGGGAATATTGGTCGCAAAGGTGTGGGCGTAAACCCGTTGCGTGGCCAAAACAACGTGCAAGGTTCCTGTGACATGGGATCATTCCCACATGAATTGCCCGGCTATCGCCACGTGAAATTGCCCGAGGTTCGCGCAATTTTCGAAAATGCGTGGGGTGTCGAAATTGACCCAGAACCCGGTTTGCGCATTCCAAATATGTTGGATGCGGCCGTCGATGGTACGTTCAAAGCGCTCTATTGCCAAGGCGAAGATATCTTGCAATCTGACCCCGACACGAAACATGTGGCCGCTGGTTTGGCCGCGATGGAATGTGTGATCGTGCATGACCTGTTTCTGAACGAAACGGCGAACTATGCGCATGTCTTTTTGCCGGGTTCAACATTCTTGGAAAAAGATGGCACATTCACCAACGCCGAACGCCGCATTAACCGTGTGCGTCGCGTGATGGCACCACGCAATGGCTATGCCGATTGGGAAGTCACCCAAATGCTGGCCAATGCTATGGGGGCCGGGTGGTCCTATACCCACCCGAGCGAAATCATGGCCGAAATCGCCGCGACAACGCCATCTTTTGCAAACGTTACTTACGACCTGTTAGAGGAACGCGGTTCCGTTCAATGGCCGTGTAACGACGCAAACCCGGACGGTACACCATTGATGCATGTCGATGGATTTGTGCGCGGTAAGGGGCGGTTTATCGTCACCGAATATGTGGCGACCGATGAACGCACGGGGCCACGTTTCCCACTGTTGTTGACGACAGGGCGTATCTTGTCACAATACAACGTGGGGGCCCAAACACGGCGCACGCAAAACGTCGTCTGGCATGATCAGGATGTGTTGGAAATTCACCCTCATGATGCGGAAAACCGTGGGATAAATGATGGTGATTTTGTCAAACTGGCATCGCGGTCCGGCGACACCAGTTTGCGCGCCAAAATCACGGATCGCGTGTCACCAGGCGTTGTTTATACGACATTCCACCACCCCGATACGCAGGCCAACGTCATTACCACCGATTATTCGGATTGGGCAACGAACTGTCCTGAATACAAGGTCACTGCTGTTCAGGTCAGCCTGTCGAACGGCCCGACAGATTGGCAAGAGGATTATAACGCACAAGCGGAACGGTCGCGCCGTATTCTGCCCGCTGCGGAATAATGACAAAGGACGCTGTTCAATCGCAATCCGCGACAACCTGTGATGCGAACGGTGCATCACAGGTTTTTCGCGATCTAGCTGTGGAAACAGCGGTCGCCGTTTCGATCAACGGAACGACTCATGCCGTCATGATGGCAAGCCCCACTGACCTGCGCGACTTCGCGTTGGGTTTTGCGTTTACCGAAAGCATCATTACCACGCTGGACCAAGTTCAATCTTTGGAAATTCTTGAACATGATACTGGGCTTGAGGCACGGTTTTGGTTATCCGACGATACCGCGCGCCCGTTTTTGTCGCGCCGTCGCGCGATGGCTGGTCCTGTGGGGTGTGGTCTTTGTGGGATCGACAGCTTGGAACAAGCTGTGCGTCCATTGCCGGTCGTAACGGATACAGACATGGCTATTGAAACGAAATTGATCGCCACTGCGACGGATCAACTTCGGATGCATCAGCCATTACACGATCAAACACATGCCGCACACGCAGCAGGATTTTTGACAAAAGACGGAAACGTGATCCTTGCGCGCGAAGATGTCGGGCGCCACAACGCTCTTGATAAGCTCATCGGCGCAATGATCGATAGAAACTTGGACCCTACGAACGGTGCATTCGTTTTGACGTCTCGCATCTCTGTTGAAATGGTCCAAAAAACAGCGTTTGCTGGCTGTCCAATGATTATTGCGGCTTCGGCCCCCACCACGCATGCCTTAATGCTCGCTCGCGATGCAAATATTACACTGTGTGCATCTGCGCGTGCTGGGCGTTTTGATTGCTATTCCCATCCCTTCAGATTGAAAGGAAATTCATAAATGTCACCCGAAAAAATGGTCCGTTCGGCAAATCAAATTGCGACTTTTTTTAAAACCCAACCCGGTGGCGGGCATGTCGAAAAGGTTGCTGCGCATCTACGCGACTTTTGGGATCCGCGGATGCGTGCACAGCTTATCGATTATGTAAAAGCAGGTGGCGAAAATCTGGATGAATTGGTTTTGCAAGCGTCTGGCCAACTCTAAGATCGTCGCGCTTCCATCTTTGTTTAAATACTCTGGGGGTGTGGGGGCAAAGCCCCCGCATGGGTCGGATCGCGTAAGCGCTCCGAAATCAAGAGTTTTTGATTTATAGTGCCGTTTGGGTGTCATCCGCTTCGTCGATGATATCAGCGTCTTCAATTTCACTCGACCTTTCAGCGGCTTCTGTCGCAACGGACGTGCCCATTAAAAGCGGCAACATTTCCAAACCTGTCGTTGTTGCAACGGATGCGCTTGGTGGCACACGCCACGCCAACGTGTCAAAGGCATCGCAGCTGTCGCAGACAGGTGCCCAATCGTCATGCACTGTTTTACAGTTATCGCAGACCCAGCTTGGGCCGCGACGCGCAGTCAAAGTCTTGGCTAACCAACCGCGCACGATCGCGTCATCCGCACCTTCGCCGCGTTCAATGGCTGCCATGATAGTTAAAACACGCGCGTCAGGATCGTTCTCAATGGCATCTCCCAATGCGCGACGGGCGCCAGGGAAATCTTCGGCGGCAAGGTTTAGCTCAGCCATCATAAGGCGTGTTTCCAGATCACTTGGATTTGTTTTTGCCAAGGCAGAAAACCTTTTTAAACGTGCTTGTGGCGTTTCTTCGGGTTCAATTTCGGAAAATGCGACCGCCAGATCTGGATGTGGCTGTGATTGCCAAGCTTTTTTGATGACGCGGGCGGCCAATTTTGGTTTGCCATCCGTGATGTAATTTCTAGCAGCAAGGCACGCGGCAGGCACAAGATCGGGCGATAATTTATTCGCTTCGATGGCGGCTTCACGGGCGTCAATGCTGTTGTTTTCACCAATGATGTCTTTTGCTTGTGATAATGCTAAAATTGCATCCCGACGTTTGTGCAAATCACGTGGAACACTGCCGTTTTTCAATTTTGCAGCAAGCGTTTTGCGCGCGCCAGACCAATCCTGGGTCTTTGCTTGGAGGTGAAGCAAGACATCATGTGTTTCACTGTGCTTTGGCTTCAAATCATAGGCTTTTTCAGCCAATTTCAATGCGACCTCTGTATTTCCTTCGTCTAATTTCTGTTTCAAAAGGCCACGTACACCAACGAATTTTGTTTCAGGATCTTGTAAAAGTGATTTGTAAACCTGTGCTGCTTTCACTTTATCTCCGGCCATTTCCGCCGCTTGGGCCGCCAAAAGGTTTGTGAGCGTTGGTTTTTGTAAATAACTTTCTGCCTTTTTTGCCTTTGCCATCGCGGCCGATGCGTCCCCAGAGGCAATGGCTAACAAACCCTCGGAAAGAGCTTGATATCCTTTTCGTTCGCGGTTGCGAAAGAAATACCGTGACATCGCCGTTTCATCGCCATTGATGAATTTCAAAACAGCCACCAAAAGCGCCAATACCTTCAGGGTCAACCAAATGAAAATGGTAAATACGATCAACGCTATAACCGCTTGAATGGGGCTAAAGGTATATTCTGTTCCTGCGAGGGTGATCATCACATTGCCCAAAACCCCGTTTTGAGCATCCATCAGATGTGTGGCGCCCATCGCCATTGCTGCGACGATGACCAAGAACAGTAAAATTTTGAATAAGGAATTTAACATAACTGAATACGTGCCTCTTACTGGTCTAGGTCATTTTTTAATGATGTGATCGCTTGCTGGGCTCCAACCCGCGCTTTTGCGTTTGCGATCCATTCTGCCATTTCCGATTGCGCGGAATCACTCAGCTTGTAAATCTCATCCAATGCATCCGAAATTTTACCGTCTCGAACAAGGGCCTCGGCGCGTGATAAAACGGCGTCCGGATCATCGCCATCTTTTGGGACCACTGAGCGTGCGTTGAATTGGGATTTCAAGAAGTTGCCTATTTTCGCAAGGCCCTGGCCCTGATCAATTTCTGAGCGCGCAGTTGAAAGCGCTACGCGCGCGCCCGTTGCAAAGCTGATTGACAGATCTTGAAGTGTGGCGACGCCGGCTTCGGCAGTGGATGAAAGTGCGTCTGGGATGGGACCGTCAATTGCCTTTTCCAAGTCTGCCATGATGTCGGAAAACCCAAGACCGCTGTCGATCGCGACGCTCATCTTGTCCAGCGCGCCACGGACCGTTGCTGTGCGGGCAAAGGTTTCGGCCGCTTTTGCCTTTGATTGTGCATCGTCCATGTAGCCTTGGATTTGGGCGCGCTGTGTCTCGAGAAATTCGTTTATATCCTTAATTTCTGCGCGATATTGCGCGATCAATTCATCCGGAATTGCGGCTTCGATCGTTGATTTCTCTAATGCAGAAAGTCGGTTTTCAACCTCTGTCGCTTTGGTCGCAACTGCGCGGATTGATGCTTCCAAATTGGCGATTGTACCTAGTTCATTTTTGATTGTGCTCAAATCCGTTTGTTTGACGTCGGGAATTGGGCGTGCCTCTAATTCGACCAGTTTTTTTGTAATTTCAATGAATTGATTTTCGGTTTTCGCCTGAAATTCTATTTGCGCTTGGTCTTTGGGCCAAAGTGGGCTTTGTTGTTGCGTCAAAACAGCTGCCCCAAAACCCAATCCCGCACAAATTATCCCGCCCACAAACATTGGCAAAAATGATCCTTTTGTGGAAAGTGGTGTTTCATCAGTTTTTGTGACGTCTGGGGATGTCGTGGGCGCGTCTTTTTCTGAAGAATCTGCTTGGTCTGGCTCTGCGATAATATCATCTTTGACATTTTCATCATCGACCAAAGCGGTTTGGTTTTGTTGATCCGATTTGGGGTCAAGGTGATCATTTGAATTTAGCGTGTCATCGCCCATTTTTAACCCCCAATTGGTCATGTGATATCTGGCATTCGAACATAACAGGTTTAATCAATACAATACTCCTGCCATGCGTGGCATACCGCAGATTCCATAGATGGTCCATCTGGGCGAATTGCCACGTCTATAGTTTTGACCTGCTTTGGATCAAAAATCTCTGCGACCTTCTGGCTCATGGCGATGATATGCCAATCTAACTGCGGTTGTGCCTGTTCAAGCAATAGCGCGGCGCTACGTGCAGAAAATAGGGGAAGAATAATCGGCTTTCCCCCTTGTTTCAGGTCATTTTGAAAATCAGGCGATGGAATACATTGCGTTTGTTCATACCCAACGGTGTCAAGGATCGCCAGATTGTGATCTTTTCCGACTTGGGTCAGATCTGTTGAAACATGGGCACCTCGCACGTAAAGGACAAGACCTTTTGCCGGGAATTGCACAAGAAGCTTCATCAAATCTTTCGCGGTTCCATTTGCATCGAAAACCTTGTCTGAAATGGATAATGCGGCGCGTGCCGTACGTGATCCCACAGCGTAACAGGGCCGCGACGACACCCCCCATTTTTTTGCGGCCTCTACCCCGTGTGCTGATGTAAAGACATATGCGGCAATATCTTTGGGAAAATCTGCTGGACGATCCATGAATGTTATGGATTGCAATGGATGAACCGCAATCTTGGCGCTGGGCAAACGTGCGTTAATCTTGTTTGCAAACGCACGTGACGCGTCAAGTGGCCGCGTTAGTAGAATCAATGGATCATGATTTGTCATGACTGTCTTGGGATTGTTTGTCATTTGTAACAATGTTACCTGCGATCAGGACGCCTTACAATGGACCAATAATGATTGACCGTGAATTTCATATTTTAGGATTAGAAAGCAGCTGTGATGACACGGCCGCCGCTGTCGTACGTTTTGATGCGTCTGGCCGTGCAGAGGTTTTATCGTCTGTGGTCATGGGGCAAAATGCATTACATGCCGATTTTGGCGGCGTCGTCCCCGAAATTGCAGCGCGCGCACATTCAGAACGTATTGATATTTGCGTCGAAGATGCAGTCGCGCAATCTGGTTTAGACATATCGTCAGTGGACGCAATTGCCGTGACCTCGGGGCCGGGTTTAATTGGTGGTGTTTTATCCGCAGTGATGTGTGCCAAAGGGTTAGCAAAAGGATTGGGCAAACCGTTGATCGGCGTGAACCACTTGGCAGGGCATGCGTTGACCCCCCGTTTGACCGATGCGATTGCGTTTCCTTATTTAATGCTTTTGGTATCGGGGGGGCATTGCCAGTTTTTAGCAGTAAAAAGCGCAACCGAATTTACCCGTATTGGTGGGACGATCGATGATGCACCTGGCGAAGCATTCGATAAGGTGGCTCGGTTGTTGGGTCTGGAACAACCTGGTGGTCCAAGCGTCGAGAAATGGGCCGAGCGTGGTGATCCCAAACGATTTGCATTGCCACGGCCATTATTAGATCGACCTGGGTGTGATATGTCGTTCTCTGGATTGAAAACCGCCCTTTTACGCACACGCGATGGTTTGGTCGCTGAACAAGGTGGTCTATTTGATCAGGATATCGCGGATATTTGTGCATGTTTTCAAACAGCAATCGGCGATGTCATGGCAGAAAAGCTGACACGTGCCATTTATGAATTTTACAAAATCGCGCCTTTGGGGCAAACGGTTGCCGTTGCAGGTGGTGTTGCCGCGAATGCATATTTGCGGACAAGATTAGAGAACGTTTGTCAGGCGCATCAAGTTGCGTTTATTGCGCCTCCGTTGGCATTATGTACTGATAACGCAGCGATGATCGCATATGCAGGGGGCGAATTGTTTAAATCAGGACGATGTGATGATCAACGGTTGTCAGCGCGACCGCGTTGGCCGTTAGACACAGCACAGCCTGCGCTTTTAGGAAGCGGAAAAAAAGGGGCAAAGGCATGACGATTTCGGTAATTGGCGCGGGAGCGTTTGGCACCGCTCTTGCCATCGCTTTGGCACGCGAGGGGCGCAACGTCATCCTCTGGGCGCGGGATGCGCAACTTGCGTCACAGATGGAACAGGCGCGAAAAAACGAAAACAAGTTAGCACATTTATCGTTTCCTGACACCATTCGTGTGACGGCCGATATGAATGAGGCCGCGACGAACGACATCGTATTGATGGCAATCCCAATGCAACAGCTTCGCTCGGTCATCGACGCTTACAAACCGTTATTGGCGGACAAAGCCTTGGTCGCGTGTTGTAAAGGTTTTGAAGTGTCTACCGGTACGGGGCCATGCGGTATTCTGGAAACGGCTTCGAATCGTGTTGCAATTTTGACGGGACCCAGTTTCGCCCATGACATCGCATATGGATTGCCAACGGCTTTGACACTTGCTGCGCGTGAGACTGCGCTGGGCATCGAGTTGCAAAATGCATTAGGCACCAAAACATTGCGACTATACCGTACCACCGATGTTACGGGCGCCGAATTGGGGGGGGCGTTGAAAAACGTGATCGCGATTGCGTGCGGTGCAACAATTGGTGCGGGTCTGGGGGATAGCGCATGCGCTGCGCTAATGACGCGGGGATATGCCGAAATGTTACGAATGGCGCGTGCTCTTGGTGCGGAACCTCAAACATTAGCCGGATTGTCGGGTTTTGGTGATTTATCGCTGACCTGCATGTCAGCAGGATCACGCAATTATCGTTTTGGGCAATCATTGGGCAAAGGTGAGCAATTCGATAGAAAAATCACCGTTGAAGGCGCCGCGACCGCAGGGGCAGCATTGACCAAAGCCAAAGAATTGGGTTTGGATATGCCCATAACCAAAGTTGTTGATGATTTGGTTAACGGTCGCATAGACATGCCAAATGCCATCGATAAGCTTTTAAACCGTCCACAAAAGGAAGAATAATGTTCATTTCATTGATCGCCAAAGACAAGGTAGGCCACTTAGAAACACGCAAAGCGAACCGTGATGCGCATCTCGCCTATATCAAAGAAACTGGTGTTGTTGCCCAAGCCGGTCCATTTTTGGATGCCGACGGCGTGATGTGCGGTTCACTCGTTATTTTGGATGTTGCGGATATGGCTGCGGCCCAAACTTGGGCGGCGAATGACCCTTATGCAAAAGCTGGGTTGTTTGAAAGCACTGAACTGATTCAGTGGAACAAGGTTATCTAAAATGGCGTATTGGCTATTCAAATCTGAACCTGACACCTGGGGATGGACCGATCAGGTCGCAAAAGGGGACTTGGGTGAAGAATGGAATGGCGTGCGCAATTACCAAGCGCGCAACAATATGCGCGCTATGCAAATTGGCGATCGCGGTTTTTTTTATCATTCGAATAAAGAACGCGCGATCGTCGGAATCGTCGAAGTGATCGCATTGGCGCATCCAGATAGCACAACGGACGATCCTAGGTGGGACTGTGTTGATATTAAAGCGGTGCAATCCGTAAAAACGCCTGTCACGTTGGACCAAATCAAGGATCATCCCGATTTGGTAAATATGATTTTGGTCAAGAATTCACGGTTATCTGTCCAGCCCGTTGAAGCGGGCGAATGGGAAATAATTTGTCGCCTTGCCGGGCTTTAATCGGCCCCGATATCACACAGCGCGCAGTGTTCAGCGATTGAACATTTCAAGCTTCGGTCATCACCAGTTCCATGAAATGCAATATTGATGACCAATGGCCGGCTGCGCCGCGGTTAATCTAAAGGTGTCTGTGCTGACCTGCTTGAAAAGCGTGCCCCCGAATTTATTTTTACCCTCACACGAACGGACTTGATGAAAGATGCTCTTTGGAATTTTTGGTCCACAAAATTGAACTTTTAGATCCAAAAAGCGCGTCGGAAAGCAAATATCAATCCAATAGCTGCTGTCTTTAAGGGCACAATCCTTCATCGAGCGGACTGTGGTCGTTTTACGTGAAAAACTTTCATACATCGGAATGGGCGGATCATAAACGATTTCATAAACGTCGACATTTCCCTCGCGATATTTTGGCGACGCATCTTGATTGTTGATTTTGTAAGACACAATGTCAAAATCACCCCAAGTACATGGGATTTGTAACGATCTTGTTTCGTCTACCATGTTTAAGAATGTTGCAAAAATATCGGTCGACATGGTTTGATGTACCGTGTCAATAATCGTTAATGCATTGAAATTTTTACAATAAAGCTGCGAAAAATTTGACTCGTCTTTGCAGGTCAACAGGTAATCCCGAATGACCTGCTGCGCATCACTAAAGGTGTCTTCACCCACTTTATCCAAAATATTTCTGACCAGATGTGCAAAATCATGGCCATTTTTTGAAATACAATCCTGCATATCTGCGTCGGATGAAAACGATGCGATATGTGGTAAAATATGCTTGCACTGTATAGGCAAAGAATCAAAACGTTTTATGTGGGACGACCCCGTTAAATCTCCTTACATGATGGGGTATGTCATGTTTTGCACATATAACCCCAAAAGGGGGGTATCACGTCATTGTGCCAATGTGGGGCATTTAACCGACGGATGTTTAAAACGTTACCATTTCCAAACGATTCCGTAATGGTGCCCGATTAAAGGAAGGTTCGCGGTAATTCGAAAAGAATGCTGAGACGATGAATCAAATGTTTCGATGCGATCAAAATAGACTGCATCTGAAGATTTGGCCTGGCCGAATACAATATTAGGAACGCGCCTGCCTGTGAATTTTACGCGCACATCTAAAAACCGGGTGGGATAACAAATGTTGATCCAATATTCGTGATCCTTGAACGGATCATTCACAACCGAACGCAACACGTCCGTGGTTCGAATGAACGTTGTGAAGGCGGGAATGGGTGGATCATATGTTGCTTCGTAAACGTCGGTTTTTCCGCGGCTAAAAACATGATTGCCGATTTCGCCATTGATCCGGACCGAGACAGTTTCAAAATGGCAATTTGTCGTTGTTGATTGTAATGACGTGGTTTCCGTCATCATGTTTAGAAATGTTGACGTGACTTTGGATCTAAGGGTTAGGGCATCGGTGTCATAAATGACATTTGCCACACATTTCTTACAATACAAGTAATCTAAAATGTTTGGGTCAGCGTGTTCCATCGCATAACTACGAATTGCCAATAGTCCGTCTTCGAATGAATTTTCGGGTATTTTATCCAACATGTTTTGGACAAATTCCGTGTTTTGACGTGTCTACAATTTTAACAGTTGCGTAATTTCATCTTGGGTCGAACAGGCGGCCAAATGCGGCAAAATTGCTTTTTCTTCGGTCGTTAAAGCGGTGTGTTTCATTGATCCATCCCTTTTCCTATTTGCAAAACTAAATCTCAAATCTGAATTGCTATATTCCCCAAAAGGGGGGGCTGCTGTTTCCAAACCCTCCAGGCGTTAAAGAAAACAACATTTGACTTTTTGATAAATTGGGCGCATACGCAGGTCTTGCTGCGCCGCGGCGTGAGCGTGCCCTATATATGTCAAATTGGACGAAGGGTGCAGCAGCAGTTTCTCTTCCCCCATCACGCAGGGTTGAACAGTCGTCCAGATTTCGGGAATGTGCCCGTTGTCTTAAGGATGGCTTCCCTGTTGAGCGCCCCTAGGACGTGGGTGCGACGTATTCTTTTGGTGATCCCAAAAGTAAGGATAAATATGTTTGATTTCGATATGCTTGGGCTTGAACCCCAACTCAGCGCTGCACTAACGCGTTTGAACTTTACCCAACCGACACCGATCCAGGCGCAAGCCATCCCGCTGGCCTTGAATGGACATGATATTTTGGGTCTGGCCCAAACGGGTACCGGTAAAACGATGGCTTTTGGTTTGCCCTTGATGAATAACCTTTTGGCATTGCCTGGAAAGCCTGCGCCAAAAACGCCTAAAGCTCTTATTTTGGCACCTACGCGCGAATTGGTAAATCAAATCGCAACCAATCTGGCAGAATTGGCAAAAAATACAAAATTGCGCATTGCAACCGTCGTCGGCGGCCAATCGATCCTAAAACAAATGCAGGTGCTAAACCGCGGATGCGATATTTTGGTCGCCACGCCCGGTCGGTTGATTGATTTGATGGAACGTAAGGCAGTCATCTTGGATCAAGTGACCTATCTGGTTTTGGACGAAGCTGACCAAATGTTGGACATGGGGTTTGGCCAAGCGTTACAACGGATCGAACCTGAATTGGGCACACCACGTCAAACGATGTTGTTTTCTGCGACAATGTCGAAGCCAATGGAAAAAATTTCAGCGGCCTATTTGACAAACCCGCGCAAGGTTCAAATGGCGGCGGAAGGTACTGCTGCTGAACGTGTTGAACAGTCCGTGCATGTTGTTGCAGAGTCGGTTAAAGCCCAAGTGCTTCGCGAAATTTTGAACCAAGATCGAAATGCTTCAACATTGATCTTTGTGAAGACTAAATTTGCCACCGAAAAATTGATGAAACAGCTCGTTGCTGAAGGTTATAACGCTGGTTCAATCCATGGTAACAAAAGCCAAAGTCAACGGGATCGTGCGATTGGGGCGTTCCGTGATGGCAAAATTGCAATCTTGTGTGCCACCGATGTGGCCGCGCGCGGAATTGATATTCCTGATGTCGCCCGTGTGATCAATATGAATCTTCCGATGCAGCCAGACGCGTATATCCATCGCATTGGTCGTACTGGGCGTGCGGGGCGTTCTGGGGTTGCCATTACATTATGTGCAACGACAGAAGTCGGCCTTTTACGCGATGTCGAGAAACTTATGAAAGCAGAGATTCCTGTTGCGAGTGGCGCGGAATTGCTTCGCAATCTCGAACCGCCGGTTGCAAATAAACCAAAAGGTGGCCGTCGCCGTTTTGGTGGAGGTGGTCCAAAAGGGGATGGAGCAAAGCGTCAAGGTCGCGGGCAAGGGTCGCGTAAATTTGGTGGCGGCAATAAGCGCAATGAAGGTCGCAAAAAATCTGCCTGATTTCGAATTTAGGGGGGCGTTGCCCCCCGCCACCTTTGGCGGCCCCCCAGAATATTTATGAGATAGAAAATGAGACGTTTTAACATTTTCTATCTGTTATATCCTGTTGCGAAGGCGCGTATAAAAATGCGCCTTTGGGCCCCAATTGATGGGTGTTTATTTCACGTTTTTGGCCGTGGATAAGTTTCGGTCATAGTCAAGCCGTTTGGCATATTCCATTGTCAACAGCTGTTGCAAAAGTTGCGCTTCGCTGTCGCTTCCGGTGGGGGTGCCGCTTTCGTTAGAGCCAAAAACATACATAGGCACATTGCGTTTAGCATAGGCATCTGCCCAGACTTTTTGAATTCTAATTTCAGCGTCAAGATTTTGTGCCAAAGCGTTATCTGCGTCTAATACCGCAGCTTTTGCATAGGCTTCTGCGTCTGCCGCAACCTTGACAGCTTTTGCGTCGATTTCTGCTTTTTCTAATAAGACCTGAGATCGATCACGATCAATGACAGCTTGTTCTTTTAATTTTTGGGCTGCGGTAATTGCCAATTGCTTTTCAGTTTCCGCGTTTGTCGTTTGTTCAATCTGTTTCACCTTCGCTTGCGCTTGGCGTTGTGCGACTTCACGTTCGCCCTTTGCGATGGCCAACAGGCGCTGTTCTTCTTCTTGTATAGGCTGTTCGCGCGCGATTGATCGATCTGCCGCGGCCTGTTGTCTTAGTCGCATCCGTTTTTTGAATTCTTCGTTAGGGTCGACATCCGTCACGCATGCGGATGTAACGCTGATGCCAAATTTGCTAAAGCATTGTTCTTTGCGTTGGGGCTGACCGGTTTCATCCAATATTTTTTTCACGCTAAAGACCGTTTTTGTTTGATCGCCATATTCTTGTTGTTGCGTTCCAAGCGCTGCGTTTGCAGTTGCTGAGGTCGGTTCTTCAACGCGGACCTGTTCTTCGACGCGGCGCACGATGTAGATCCCGGATTCCATTTGACGTTGGAATTCGTTATTGAACTCTGTTTTGCCACCTTGGAAATAATCCTCGGCCGACATCAACGCCGCGGTCGCGCCAATTGTTTCTTGGAACGCTGGAATTAATTCGGTACGCAAAAGGTTTTCTGGTGTCCGATAGAGGCGGGCCATTTTTAAAAATGCGTCTTGATCAGTTGGTAATTCAAATCGCGCGGTCGCAGTTACGTGCGCATCTACCTGATCTAAAAATACCAATGATTTTGCTGCAAGGCTTGCGGACATTGCAGAATGTGCTTCGTCTTCTGCATTGACCCACCCGCTGCCACCATGGGTGGCCTGGACAGACATTGCGTTTTTCCACGCGTTTACGCGTCCGAAAAGGTACGAGTTGTATCCAGTGTCAGATACCATTTTTTCTTGACCCGTGATCGTGCGAACATGATATTTAAATCCAGGTTCTGCATAGAAAAAAATGCCATTAAACAACGAAAATGCAAACCACGCTGCCGACAACACATATCCAACATATGCGAATGCTTTCAGGCGTTGTTCAATCTGTGGAATAGACTTTGTTAATGCCCACACCAATAATAATCCGATTATTGATAAAATTAATCCCGTCGTGGTGACCTCCTGAAATTAATACAACTTTAGGCAGGTAACGTTTTTGTGATTTTCAAGAGAAAGTGGGGTCCCAGCCCCCGCTGGAACCCCTGTCACCCCACGCGCTCCCACAAACACGTTGGTTAAGGATCCAGCCGTCCTAGCCGATAAAAATACGATAACTGATCTTGCGATCTGTTCCAAGAAAAGCTTAGATCAAAATTGAATAAAAGGCGCGGTGACTTTTTGGTCTTGGATGCGGTCTTGTACCGAAATTGTAACAGACGAAACGTCAACCATTGCTTTTTGATCAAATTCTGAATTATCTTCCAGCGGAGGACATTCGGATTATGTTGATCGCAATTGGAAACATCAGAATCGGGCGATCACATGGCCAGATTTATACAGACAGGGGATTGTTATGAATTATCATACGCCATCTAGCTTTTCGGACGCGGCGCAAATCGCATACGGAACTACGGGTGTGACGCGCTTTTTGGCAGGCGGAACAGATGTGTTGGTCCAGATGCGTGCAGGCGCAGTGACGCCTGACGATATAATTGACATTAAACACATCGACGGTGTTGGTGACATCACACGTACCGCTGATGGGGGTTTCGTCATTGGCGCGGCTGTTTCTGGTGCACAAATGGGGGCGCATGCGGATTTAGTTGCAGCATGGCCCGGCGTTGTCGAAGGTATGGAATTGGTTGGATCCACCCAGGTACAAGGACGCGCCACATTGACGGGAAATCTTTGCAATGGATCGCCCGCCGCTGATAGCGTTCCAGGAATGGTTGCCGCCGGTGCAACCGTGAAGGTTGTGGGCGTAAATGGCGCGCGTGATGTTGCGATAGAAGACATTCCAGCGGGCCCAGGTCGGTCAAACCTCGTTAAAGGTGACGTGATTGCATCAATTACTCTACCCGCCCGCGGACAGGGTGGCGGTGATGCGTATCTACGATTCACGCCGCGCACTGAAATGGATATTGCTGTTGTTGGGTGCGCGATAAACTTGACGGTTGATGGCGATACGATCACTTCGGCACGTGTTGCGTTGGGGGCGGTTGCGCCGACTGTAATTTTGGTGCCTGACGCCGCGAACGCCATAGTCGGGACAACTTTGGATGACGCAGCCATCGCATCATTGATCGATGCGGTAAGCGCGGCAGCCAAACCTATTTCAGATAAACGCGGCACGGCAGAGTTCCGCAAAGACGTTGTTGGCGTTTTGGCCAAGCGTGTTGCAAAAATCGCCTATGCGCGCGCTAAAGGAGAAGCAGTATGAGCAAAGTACATGTATCCACCACTGTAAACGGTGAAGCGGTCGAATTTTTGGCTGATACACGTGACAGTCTGTTGGACAGCCTGCGTGATAGTCTGGGATTAACAGGCACAAAAGAAGGATGTGGTACCGGGGACTGTGGTGCCTGTTCTGTGCGCGTCGATGGCACGTTGGTGTGTTCCTGTTTGATGTTGGGCGTGGAAGCGCAAGGCAAGGAAATCGAAACAATCGAAGGCATGGCAAGCGGCGATACATTGCACCCCTTGCAACAAAAGTTCATTGAACATGCCGCATTGCAATGTGGTTTCTGCACACCAGGCATTTTGGTTGCATCAAAAGCTTTGTTGGAAAAAAATCCTGATCCAACCGAAGAAGAAGTGCGTTATTGGTTGGCGGGCAATCTGTGCCGCTGCACTGGTTACGATAAAATTATTCGCGCGGTCATGGATGCCGCCGAAGAAATGCGGGGGGCTGCATAATGGCTAAAGATACCAACACATCCGATTTCCGTTATATTGGTTCGCGCCCTGCGCGCCCTGATGGATTGGACAAAGTCACCGGTCGCGCCCGTTATGGTGCGGATATTGCGGCCGCGAACATGTTGCACGCGGCAGTTTTACGATCACCACATGCCCACGCGCGGATTGTGAAAATTGACACATCCAAAGTCGAAGCATTGAAAGGTGTGAAAGCGATCGTGACGCGTGCCGATTTTCCAACTGGTTTGACAGGCGAAGATTGGGATTTGCAAGAAAACACGATGGCGGGTGAGCGTGCTTTGTATGATGGGCATGCGGTTGCCGCGATTGCTGCGACATCGCCTCATATTGCGCGTGATGCTGTCAAATTGATCGAGGTCGAATATGAAATTCTACCACATGTAATCGATGTCGATGACGCAATGGCGGATGGTGCGCCCGTTATTCGTGAAGGTGCTGCGAACAAAACCGTTCCAGAAGGCATGCATCCAAATGTTGTGAAATACATCGAATTTGGTCACGGTGATGTGGAAGATGGCTTTGCCAAGGCTGATTTGGTGATGGAACGTCACTATAAAACCGAAGCCACGCACCAAGGTTACATTGAACCCCATGCATGTATGGCCCAATTGGGCGCCGATGGCAAAGGTGAGATGTGGGTTTGTACGCAAGGGCATTGGTACATCCGTCGCATGTGTGCAGCCGTATTAGGGCTGGATACAGCGCAACTGCGTGTGACCGCTTCTGAAATCGGTGGCGGTTTTGGCGGGAAAACCACGATCTTTATGGAGCCTTTAGCGCTTGCGCTTAGCCGTAAATCTGGCGGGCGCCCGGTAAAGTTGGTTATGTCACGTTCTGAAGTTTTGCGCGCAACAGGCCCAACGGCGTCTGCGTCGATGGATGTGAAAATCGGCATGACCAAAGATGGCATGTTAACTGCGGGCGTTGCGAATTTCCGCATGCAGGGCGGCGCTTTCCCGGGGTCGCCGGTGGATATGGCGCTTTATTGTGCGTTTGCACCTTATCAGGTGCCAGCATTGCAACACATTGGGTATGACGTTTTGGCAAACCGTCCAAAATGTGCCGCTTACCGTGCGCCCGGGTCCCCCATGGGTGCCTTTGCGGTCGAAAGCTTGATTGACGAAATGGCGACTGAACTTGGGTTGGACCCAATGCAGGTCCGCATGAAAAACGGATCAAAATCAGGTGACCAATCCAGCTATGGTCCCAAATTCGGCGTCATCGGATTAGAAGAAACTTTGGCCGCAACCCAAGCACATCCAAACCTATCTTTCCCGCTTGGTCCTAACCAAGGGCGTGGCATTGCGGCCGGTTATTGGTTTAACCATGGTGGGGAAACCTCGGTCTCTGTTGCGTTGTCCGAAGATGGCACGGTTCAGGTGTCTGTTGGCACCCCCGACATCGGCGGAAGCCGTGCATCAATGGCATTGATGGCGGCCGAAACATTGGGGATCCCCTATGAAAATGTCCGCGTCAATATTGCGGAAACGGGATCTTTGGGTGTCAATGAACCCACCCACGGCAGCCGAGCGACATTTGCATCAGGAAAAGCGATGCATGGTGCATTGACCCAAGCGATCAATGAAATGTGCCGCCGTGCAGCGGGTAAATGGAAAATCGATCCCGAGGCCGTCGAATGGAAAGACGGCGCAGCCGTCCCCGCCGGGCCAAACGCGGGGCAGTTTCCACCGATGACAATCCAAGAGATTGCGCGCAAAATGAAAAACACCGGTGGTCCAATTTCTGGTCACCATGAATCGGTTCCAGACGGGGTTGGCGACAGCTTTGGCGCGCACGTTGTTGACGTCGAAGTTGATCCAGAAACCGGTCATACAAAAATCCTGCGTTACTTGGTCGTCCAAGACGCAGGCCGTGCGATCCACCCGTCCTATGTCGAAGGCCAATACCAAGGTGGCGCGGTTCAAGGCATCGGTTGGGCGTTGAACGAAGAATACGTTTATGACGATATGGGGCGTTTGCAAAACCCAATCTTCTTGGATTACCGCGTGCCTGTGGCGTCCGATTTGCCCATGATTGACACCGTGATTGTCGAGGTTCCAAACCCTGGCCATCCATTTGGTGTGCGTGGTGTCGGTGAAACGGGGATCACCCCGCCATTGCCTGCGATTGCGAACGCTGTTGCTGCCGCGACGGGCGTACGCATCCGCCATTTGCCAATTACACCAACAAAATTGTTGGCTGCAATTAAGGCAAAATAACATGGTGACGGTGAACCTGTGGTCTGGGTTGCGACGTTTTACGGATGGCGAATTAGCGATCCAAGTCGAAGCGCAGACCATTGGCGATATGCTAGATGCCTTGGTCGGGAAATATCCCGGCCTTGGCCCTATTTTTGAAGACGGAATTTCGGTTGCTATCGATGGTGATGTGATGCCGGCCGACACAAGCAAATCAATTTCCCCAGAAAACGAAATCTTTCTGTTACAACAAATGAAGGGCGGTTAAAGAACCGCCAATTTGTCGCAGATCTTTCCGTGATTTAAATATATTAAAAATTGAATATGTATTTTATGTATAGGTCATAATTTAAGGTTAGGAGACCAAAATGGCCTATACAACAAAATTCCAAGCGATGGCCGATGCGGCGTGTGCGCGTGTCGAAAACGTAAATCCCGAAGATGTTGCCACATTGTTGGCCGCGGGCGCGTTTGCATTGGACATTCGTGATCCAGACGAACATGCGAACGGTCATATTCCGTCTTCGATTAACGTAAGCCGCGGCAAGCTAGAAATGAACATCGAAGGCGTGCTGCCAGATCTTGATACGGTTATCTTATGTTATTGTAACGCAAACAATCGTGGTGCTTTGTCTGCGGCCAGTTTGAAAGACATGGGTTATTCAAATGCAAAGTTCATCTCCGGTGGCCTGAACGCATGGAAAAAGTTAAACGACATCGCCTAGACGAAAACGAACGGGGACCTGAACGATTTTATTCCCGTACCCAAAATCAATGAAAAATGTCCTTACTTACCTACGGCGATTGGTCCGTGGGTAAGGGGGAATTAAATGAAAAAGCTCTTAGCAGAATTTTTTGGTACGTTTTGGTTGGTTTTTGGGGGATGTGGCAGCGCGGTTTTGGCTGCTGCTTTTCCGGACGTTGGAATTGGTCTTTTAGGGGTATCGATCGCATTTGGTTTGACTGTGCTAACCATGGCCTATGCGGTTGGCGGAATATCGGGCGGGCATTTTAATCCCGCGGTTTCTTTGGGATTGGCCGTCGCAGGCCGTTTCCAGATGTCGTCACTGTTGTCTTATTGGGCGGCACAAGTCGCTGGCGCCATCGCTGCGGCATTTGTCTTGTTTGTTATTGTTTCGGGTCAAGCCGACTTTGGCGGTGTTGGCGGGTTTGCATCCAATGGATTTGGCAGCGCATCCCCAGGCGGGTTTTCAATGACCTCAGCCTTAATCATGGAAGTTGTCATGACCGCGGCATTTTTGATCATCATATTGGGCGCAACTGCATCAGGCATTCCCGCTGGATTTGCGCCAATTGCAACTGGTTTGGGTTTAACCCTGATCCATCTGGTGTCGATCCCGGTAACCAATACATCCGTGAATCCTGCGCGTTCAACCGGCGTCGCATTGTTTGCAGATGGCCCAGCGCTAACCCAGCTGTGGCTATTTTGGATTGCACCTTTGGTTGGCGCCGCGATTGGCGCGTTGATCTGGAAATCGCTTTTATCTGACGATTAATGTGGTTGAAATTTCTGATTGGCCCGTCCGTTGCGGCGGGCCTTTTCCTTTTGATGAAATGGGAATAGGGTTTTAAAAAATCAAGGAGGATCCCATGCAGCACAAAGATTTCGCGCGTTACCCCAGTTTGAACGGAAAGACTGTTTTTGTTACGGGCGGTGCGTCAGGCATCGGCGCAGATATTGTGCGTGCTTTCGCAGATCAAGGTGCAAAGGTTGGTTTTGTTGATTTGAACGCGGAAGCGGGAGACGCGATGTTAGGCAACATTGGGCCCGATCATGCGTTTGAATGTTGTGATCTGCGCGACATAGATGCGTTACGTGCCGCGTTTTCGTCCATGGCTGGTAAATTGGGCGATGCGTCGGTTTTGGTAAATAATGCCGCGCGCGATGACAGGCACGATTGGCGTTATGTGACGCCAGAGTATTGGGATGATCGATATAATACCAACCTACGGCACATGTTTTTTGCAATCCAATCGGTTGCTCCGGGAATGATCGCGGCAGGTGGTGGGTCGATTATCAATATGGGATCAAACAGTTGGTGGGAAGCAGGTGGCGGTTTTCCTGCCTATACTTCGGCCAAGGCAGCAGTTCATGGCCTAACCCGGACCATGGCACGCGACCTTGGGGGGCACCGCATTCGTGTAAATACTGTTGTGCCAGGTTGGGTCATGACCGAACGGCAAAAAGAATTATGGGTGACGCCAGAAGCCTTGGATAAACAATTGGCGCGCCAATGTTTACCCGATCCGATTGATCCAATCTATCTGGCGCGGATGGTATTGTTTTTGGCATCCGACGACTCTGCGATGTGTAGCGCCAATAATTTCATGGTCGAAGCTGGATCAATTTGATGTCCGATCATTTATGATCGGACCAACGCGGGGACTGCCGTCCCCGCACCCCTGCGAGTATTTTTTCAAAGATGAAAGATTTAGAAAAAGCTGCTAATCACGTCCAGTGATTTTTTTCGTTTGGCAGCAGCGGGAATGGTCGCCGTTTCGGTGGGGTACCCCACGGGAATAACCATGACCGGTTTTTCATTGATCGGACGATTGCACAATGTGTTCAGAAACTTCATCGGGTTCGGGGTATGTTCTAAACAAACCAGACCTGCGTTGTGAATCGCCGCAATGAGAAAGCCAAGTGCGATGCCGACGCTTTCGTTGATGTAATAATTTTTATAGCGTGATCCATCGGGATTCAGTCCGTATCGTTCGGCAAAGACAACGATCAGCCAGGGCGCGTCGGTCAAGTGGGGTTTGTCAACACCGGTGCCAATGGGTTCGAGGGCCGATAGCCATTCATCGCCAGCGCCCCCTTCATAGAACGACTTTTCTTCTTCTTCGGCAGCGGCGCGAATTTGCGCTTTCATGTCTGGATCAGAAACAGCCACGAAGTGCCATGGTTGGCGGTTCGCACCCGATGGCGCGCTTGCGGCAGTTGCAATAATGTTTTCGATGACGGCACGGGGGACGTCGGTTTTTTCATACTCACGAACAGAATGGCGTTTTTTCATGTAGGACAAAAAGCTTGTCGATGCTTCGATTGCTTCTTCGGGACTAAGTTGGACGCGGTCGGGCAGGGAAAGCGGTTCATATGACATTTTTGGGCTCCGTACGTTTTGGAGATACTTTCGTATAATGCTTGGCTTGCCAAGGCTTATTTGGGTGAGAAATGATTATTGACGGCGTCGCGCAGCTTTTGGTGGGTTAATGAATGTCGATGTCGGATGTGAAACGCGGCAAACACGTCTTGGTAAAGGATCGGTGCATCTTCAACCAATGTAACGATGCCCTGATTTACAAGCGTTATTGCGGTTTCTTCAAGAACATAGCCTGTGCCGCCAATCGTCATGATCATACCTGCAACCGCCGAATTTTGACCGCATGATAGGCGGGTGTTAGACAAATATGGCAGGTGTTGTTGGTGTTGACGATCAAACGCCGGCGCATAGTGCGCGCCGATATAATCATTTTCTGTCACGTCTTTTAGTTTTGAAATTTTTGTCGAAATCATCCGAAGATTTACGCGGCCCACAGTTTCAAAATGTAAATCGGGCATGAATTTTGGTGTATATAGCACGGCGAAATCAAGATTTCCCGCCAAAAGATCGTTGCACATTTGATTTGAATAATCGAGTTCCACGTAAAATTCGGCTCGTGGAAAAAGTGTTTGGAATTGTGCCACCCAGTCGCCGATATGTGTGGTTGCAAGGTCTGTTTGTAACCCTATCCGAATTGAAACATCTACGTTGCCTGTCGCGCGTGTGACGCGTAATGCTTCGCTCCAACTATGGCGAAGACCGCGGGCGTGGGCTTCGAAAGCGATGCCTGCTGCGGTTAATTCGGTTCCCGCGCGTGATCGTACAAATAGTTTTTTTCCTATTTGGGATTCTAGCGCATTGATTCGGGCGGATACCGTCGATTGTGTAATATTCAATCTCTCGGCGGACTTGTTAAAACTGCGGGTGTCTAAGAGATCCAGAAATGTATCGATCCATTCAATTTGCATGCACCACCTAATCGCTTTTTTCGATTAATAACATATGGCATACGCGATTGAATGCAAGCGCTTGAATGCCTAGTGTTCTAGAAAATTTATCCAAAAGAGTGATCGAACATGACCGATGATTGGCAATCCACAGCTCCGCGTCGATCCGCCCGTGCCGGCGGACGTGATGCAAAACGTGCTATGCGCATGGCGCCGCTGGCCGAAGAATTGCGCCCAATACGCGCAGGCCTTCCAGGGGGGGCATACCGCCCACTGACGCAGGCGGGAATGGAACAAATTCATGCCGCCGCGTTGGATGCGTTAGAGCAAATTGGCCTTTCTCAGGCACCTAAATCGGGTGTGGATGCAATGGTTGCGGCGGGGGCATTACTTGGGGATGATGGTCGGCTTAGGTTTCCGCGTGCATTGGTCGAGGATATGTTGGCCAAAGCGTCGCGTGATATTACTTTGTTCGGACGCGATCCAAAATATGACCTGCATTTGACCGGAACAAATGTTCATTTCGGAACCGCTGGCGCAGCTGTTCACATTGTGGATGTGTTGACAAACACATACCGCGATTCAACCGCCCAAGATTTGTATGATGCCGCGCGTTTGACGCACAATTTGGATAACGTTCATTTTTTCCAACGCGCAATGGTATGTCGTGATGTGATTGACAACCTCGAAATGGATTTGAATACGATTATGGCCTGTTGTTCGGGCACGTCCAAACACGTTGGCACGTCGTTTTCAGATCCAAGTCACGTTGCGCCATGTATGGATATGATCCATACCATTGCAGGTGGGGAAGAAGCATGGCGCGCGCGCCCATTTATTTCAAATTCGAATTGCTTCGTTGTGCCACCCATGAAATTTGCCGAAGAAAGCTGTATCGCGATGGAACATTGTATCCGTGCGGGCATGCCGGTTTTATTGTTGTCGGCCGGACAGGCCGGCGCGACTGCGCCAGCACCGATCGCCTTAGCAATCGTCCAAGCGGTTGCTGAATGTTTGGCAGGTGTGGTTTATGTCAATTCGATCAAACCGGGTCACCCTGCAATATTCGGGACTTGGCCCTTTGTGTCCGATCTCCGCACAGGTGCAATGTCAGGGGGATCGGCAGAACAGGCGTTGTTGACCGCAGGTTGTGCGCAAATGCACCAATTCTATGGTTTGCCTGGTGGTGCCGCTGCTGGCATCAGCGATGCAAAACTTCCAGATATGCAGGCGGGTTGGGAACAGGGTATCACGAATACTTTGGCTGGCCTATCTGGTTTGAACATGGTTTATGAATCCGTTGGAATGCATGCATCGCTGTTAGGATTCTGTTTGGAATCCTTGGTATTGGGTGACGACATTTTGGGCCAAGTTTTGCGCACAGTGCGCGGCATTGATGTCACGCCTGACAGCGTTTCAATTGATGTCATGAAAGAGGTTTGCTTGGGTGGTCCTGGACATTATCTTGGTGCGGATCAAACACGCGCTTTGATGCAGACGGAATATGTCTATCCAACCGTCGGCAATCGCATGAGTCCAAAAGAATGGGTCGAGGCAGACCGACCAATTTTGATCGACAAAGCGATCGAACGGAAAAACGAAATTCTGTCCCGCGCAAAAAGCACGATCGATCCGTTGATCGATGCAAAACTGCGTAAAACTTATAACATCTTTTTTCAATAACAGGGTCAGAATATGAAATACGGCTATATTGGCTTGGGGAATTTGGGCGCAAATTGCGCAGCATGTCTGGTGCGTGATGGTTTTGACGTAACTGTGTTTGACGTTAATCCAGATAACGCAAAAGCGCTGTTGGCCGCAGGTGCGACATGGGCGAACAGTGCGGCTGAGGTCGCGCAAAATGTCGATCATGTCATAACCTGTTTGCCGTCACCGTCGGTGACGCAAAAGGTCCTTTCCGAAATTTTACCAGCAATGCGCGATGGAGCCAGCTGGATCGAAATGTCCACTTTGGGGCGCGATGATGTTCTTCGTTTTGCCGAAGTCGCAAAAGTTCACGGTATTCAAATGTTGGAATTGCCTGTGACGGGTGGTGTACATTTGGCTGCCCAGGGTAAAATCACGATGTTGCCCGGTGGTGAAAAAGAACTGGTTGATTTGCACATGCCAGCATTGAAATCCATGGGGGACCGTGTGTTTCACATGGGGCCATTGGGGTCATCATCGATCATTAAGGTGATCACAAACATGCTGGCTTTTATTCATCTAAAGGCCTGTTCCGAAGCGTTGATGTTGGCAAAACGTGGTGGTTTGGATTTGGGTCTAGCATGGCATGCTATCGCGGCGAGCTCGGGTAATTCATTCGTGCATGAAACCGAAGGTGCATTAATTCTAAATGGGTCGTATGACATTGCATTCAACATTGATCTTGCGTTGAAGGATTTGGGCTTTGCGTTGGAATTCGGACGTGAATTCGGGGTTCCATTAGATTTGGCGTCGATGACGAATCAAACCTACGTTGCGGCCAAGGCGGCCTATGGCGGCGATGCCCAATCCCCCATGATCGCAAAATTACTGGAAGATGTCTTGAACACCGATCTGCGCGCTGATGGTTTCCCCGCAAGATTGGAATAGTGGCCAACAGGTTAGAATTTAAAAAGACGCCTGCCGCGTGTGGATTAGGCGTCTTCGACCTCTAATACACCGCTAAGGCTTTTGATTGCACCTTTGATTTGGGGGTTCATGGGGTATTCCGCACCTGTGTCCATATGAACTTCGCCTGGTAATTCTGGATGTAGCAAAGTGAATAAGATCGGCCCCTTTGGTCCGGATGTGATGTTTTTACAAGCATCGGAAATGACCTGTGCGACTGTCGCGATAACCGCAGGCGTATCAACGTAAATTTTCAAACCCACAGCCTCCGCATCCGCAACCGCAATATCCGCAGGCGCAATGGAACGCCCCAAGAGTTTTAGCTGATCTGCCTCCATCGTCGCTTCGGCGGTAACGACAACCTTGGCCCCGGTTTCTAGGTGATCACGGGATTTTTCCAAGGCTTCGGAAAACAATGTGACTTCATACGCGCCCGTTGGATCCGACAACTGAACAAACGCGAATCTATTCCCTTTTGCTGATTTCCGTTCTTGTCGGCCAGCAACAACGCCTGCCATTTTCGCAATGCATGGGCCCCCTTGTGCTTTGTCCATGACCTCATCCATGGTCATCACGCCCTTGCGTTTTAGCGCGACCATGTAATCATCCAGCGGATGACCCGATAGGTAAAACCCAATTGCCTTGAATTCTTCGGCCAAACGTTCGGCGGGCAACCAATCGGTGACAGGCATCAGGCGCGGTTCGGGCAGGTCGTCGCCCGCATCACCGAACAAGGACACTTGGTTTGATGCCTTCTGTTCATGGAAAGCTGCGGAATATTGGGTCAATGCCTCAACGCTTTCAAACACGCGACGTCGATTGGCGTCCAACACATCAAACGCCCCGGCGCGGGCCAACATTTCCAATGGGCGTTTGCCGACACGTTTCAAATCGACGCGTCGTGCAAAGTCGAACAGGTTTACAAACGGTTTGTCACCTCGTCCGCTTGTGACCAAACGCATGGCTTCGACGCCCACGTTTTTTAACGCGCCCAACGCATAGACCAACGCGCCGTCCACCACGTCGAAAGTCGCCTCAGATCTATTGACGCACGGCGGCACATAAGGCAGCGACAGACCCTTTTTGACCTCTTCAAAATAGACGGCCAGTTTGTCGGTTAGGTGAATATCGCAATTCATCACACCGGCCATAAATTCGACCGCATGATTGGCCTTTAACCATCCTGTTTGGTAGGACACCACCGCGTATGCCGCCGCGTGTGATTTGTTAAAGCCGTAGTTGGCGAATTTTTCCAAAAGGTCGAACACTTCGCCCGCTTTCTTCGCGTCCACGTTATGGGTCGATTTGGCGCCCTCAACAAATTTGGGCCGTTCTTTGGCCATTTCTTCGGCGATCTTTTTACCCATCGCACGGCGCAACAGGTCTGCACCACCAAGGGAATAGCCCGCCATGACCTGCGCGATCTGCATCACCTGTTCTTGGTAAACGATGATCCCTTGGGTTTCGGCCAAAATGTGGTCAATCGTTGGATGGATCGATTCCAACGGTTTTAGTCCGTGTTTTACCTCACAATAGGTTGGGATGTTTTCCATCGGACCCGGACGATAGAGCGCCACGAGCGCCACGATATCTTCGATACAGGTGGGCTTCATCCGCTTTAGGGCATCCATCATGCCCGAACTTTCCACCTGAAACACGGCAACGGTTTTTGCGGCCGAATACAGGTCATAGGTCTTTTTATCGTCAAGCGGGATAGCGTTGATTTGATTTTCGGCACCCTCGGCGGGTTCATAAAGCTGTGTGCCATCCGCCGCGATGTGCAGTTGACGTCCTGATTTTAGGATCAGGTCGACGGCGTTTTGAATGACAGTTAGGGTTTTCAAACCCAAAAAGTCGAATTTAACCAAACCGGCCTGTTCAACCCATTTCATATTGAATTGCGTCGCGGGCATGTCGGATCGCGGATCTTGGTATAGCGGAACCAAAGCGTCTAACGGCCGATCGCCAATAACCACGCCCGCCGCGTGGGTGGATGCATTGCGCAACAGCCCCTCGACCTGTTGGCCATAGGTCAGCAGGCGATTGACCACCTCTTCGTTTTTGGCCTCTTCGGCCAAGCGCGGCTCGTCCTTTAACGCTTTTTCGATGCTGACGGGTTTGACGCCTTCGACAGGGATCATTTTTGACAGGCGATCCACTTGGCCATAGGGCATCTGCAAAACGCGGCCGACATCGCGCACGGCGGCCTTGGACAAAAGCGCACCAAAGGTGATGATCTGGGCAACCTTATCGCGACCATATTTTTGTTGAACGTATT
>JAYPUL010000020.1:0-47215 GCA_038134005.1 Paracoccaceae bacterium
GACTGGGGTCATTATGGTGGTCTTATGATCCGTATGGCGTGGCACGCGGCGGGGTCCTATCGTACTGCCGATGGTCGCGGTGGTGCGGGCACAGGCAACCAACGCTTTGCACCATTGAACAGCTGGCCAGACAACGGCAACCTAGATAAGGCGCGCCGCCTATTGTGGCCTATCAAAAAGAAATACGGCAACTCTGTTTCATGGGCTGACCTGTTCATTTTGGCGGGGAACATTGCGTATGAATCCATGGGCTTTAAAACCTTTGGCTTCTCTTTCGGCCGCGAAGACATCTGGCACCCAGAAAAAGACATCTACTGGGGTTCTGAAAAAGAATGGCTGGGATCGGGCCGCTATGATGAAAGCCGTGAAGCGGACACATTGGAAAACCCATTGGCCGCCGTGCAAATGGGCTTGATCTATGTCAACCCAGAGGGTGTGAATGGCGTTCTTGATCCACTGAAAACAGCCCAAGACATGCGCGTCACCTTTGCCCGCATGGCGATGAATGACGAAGAAACCGTTGCCCTTACCGCAGGCGGCCACACCGTCGGAAAAGCACACGGCAATGGCGACGCCAGCCTGTTGGGCCCAGAGCCAGAAGGCGCGGACATTCACGAACAAGGTCTGGGTTGGATCAACAACACATCCCGCGGCGTTGGTCGTAACACCGTCACCAGCGGTGTCGAAGGCGCGTGGACCACAAACCCAACCAAATGGGATAATGGGTATTTTGAACTGTTGTTCAAATACGACTGGGAAAAATCAAAATCTCCTGCGGGCGCGAACCTATGGCACCCGATCAACATCGCCGAAGAAGACATGCCAGTCGACGTCGAAGATCCGTCAATCCGTTGCTTGCCAATGATGACAGACGCGGACATGGCATTGAAAATCGATCCAGAATATCGCAAAATTTCGGAACGTTTCATGGCCGATCCTGCGGCGTTCGACGATGCCTTTGCCCGTGCATGGTTCAAATTGACCCACCGCGACATGGGGCCAAAATCCCGCTACGTTGGTCCAGATGTCCCATCCGAAGATCTGATTTGGCAAGACCCGATCCCAGCAGGTTCGACATCGTATGACGCTGACGCGCTAAAGGCAAAAATTGCCGCCAGCGGTTTGACAGTTTCGGAAATGGTCGCAACCGCATGGGATAGCGCACGCACATTCCGTGGTTCTGATTACCGTGGCGGTGCAAACGGTGCACGCATTCGTCTGGCACCTCAAAAAGATTGGGACGGCAACGAACCAACTCGTTTGGCGAAAGTACTGGGCGTCCTAGAGCCGCTAGCAGCCGCAGCGGGCGCAAGCGTCGCGGACGCAATCGTATTGGCGGGGAACGTCGGTATCGAAATGTCAATCAAAGCGGCGGGCAAATCCGCATCAGTGTCGTTCGCGGCAGGTCGCGGCGATGCAACCCAAGATCAAACAGACGTGGCATCTTTTGATGTGTTGGAACCTGTTGCCGACGGTTTCCGTAACTGGCAAAAACAGGAATATGCTGTCAGCCCAGAGGAAATGATGCTGGACCGCGCACAATTGATGGGCCTAACGGCACGCGAAATGACCGTGTTGGTCGGTGGTTTGCGGGTTCTGGGCGTCAACCATGGTGGATCTTCGGATGGTGTATTTACCGACCGCGTTGGCGCGTTGACGACTGACTTCTTCGTCATCCTGACGGACATGGCGTACAAGTGGGTTCCAACCGGCTTTAACGCTTACAACATCGTTGATCGTTCGTCAGGCGCGGTAAAGCATACCGCAACACGTGCCGATTTGGTGTTTGGTTCAAATTCCATCTTGCGCGCGTATGCCGAACTTTATGCCCAAGACGACAGCGCCGACAAATTCGTCACCGACTTTGTTGCTGCCTGGACCAAGGTCATGAACGCAGATCGATACGATCTGGCATAATCCGAAACGGTAGAAACAAAAAAGGGCGGCCCTAGCCGCCCTTTTCTTTTGAACAAAGTTTAATCTTTTAAATACCGCAATCCACAATCGCAGCCGCAAGGATCGGAATGGATTTTGCGTTCAAACCAGCGATATTCAAACGGCTGTCGCCAACCATGTAAATTCCGTGACGTTGACGCAGTAATTCAACCTTGTCAGGCGATGTGCCTAGGCGTGAAAACATGCCGCGGTGTTGCGACAAAAACCCAAAACGGTTTGACCCAGACAAACGTTGTAGTTCATCCGCCAAGGATTGGCGCAGACCCAACATGGACAGACGTACATCTTCAAGCTCTTTCGTCCAAGCCGAACGCAACGCTGGATCGGTCAAAACCATCGTCACCAAGCGCGCACCGTGGTCGGGCGGGAAGGAATAGTTTTGGCGGTTCAAATAGGCCAACGTGCCTTGGTTCATTTTATGTGCGCCGCCATCTTGGGACACCAACATCAACACACCTGTGCGTTCGCGGTAAATACCAAAGTTCTTGGAACAGCTGGCGGCAATGATTGTTTCCGGCACGGATGACGCCACCAAACGTGTTGCGGCGGCATCTTCGTCAAGACCATCACCAAAGCCTTGGTAGGCAATGTCGATCATCGGGGTTGCACCCGTTTTTTGTAACAGCGCAACAACCTCAGCCCACTGTGTCAGGTTCAGGTTTGCACCTGTCGGGTTGTGACAACAGCCATGCAACAAAATCACGTCGCCCGCTTTGGCATCCGCCAAATCAGACATCATGCCGTCAAAATCAACGCCGCGCGTTTCCGCATCGAAATAGCGATAGCTCACGACGGGGATGTCCAAATGTTTTAGAATCGATAAATGGTTTGGCCATGTTGGGTCAGACACAAAAACACGTGCATCAGGATTGGCCATTTTCGCCAATTCAAATGCTTGGCGAACCGCGCCTGTACCACCTGGTGTGGCAACCGCGGCAACGTTCGAACGCGCAACCGCATCGCCCAAAACCAATGACACCATTGCGTCAGAAAACGCAGGATCCCCCGCCAAAGCAACGTATGTTTTGGTGGTCTCTTGTTCCCACAACAGCTTTTCCGCGTCTTTGATTGCGGCCATAATTGGCGTGTGGCCTGAGGCGTCTTTGTAAACACCGACACCAAGGTCGATTTTATCGGCGCGCGGATCTTCTTTGAACATCTGCATCAACGCCAAAATTTTATCAGCGGGTTGTTCTTTCAGTGTTTCGAACATTAGTTCTCTCCGGTTGCGACAGGCACGGTCGGGAACATGCCCCATTCCGCCCAACTGCCATCATAAAGCGAATGATCTGTTTTCCCGATCAGCTCAAGCCCAAGACATATGATCGCGGCGGTCACGCCCGAACCACAGCTGGCTATTGCGGGTTTGTTTAGGTCGACGCCCGCGTCCACAAACGCTTGCCGCAACGCTTCGGGTGATTTCATAGTTCCGTCATCATTTTGTAACGTGCGGAAATATACGTTTTTCGATCCGGGGATATGACCCGAACGCAGCCCAGCGCGCGGTTCGGGTTCATCACCACGGAAACGACCAGGCGCACGCGCGTCCAAGATTTCATAATCGCCCAGCTTTGATGCAGAAGCAACTTGCGTCACATCCTTGACCATTTGATTTTGACGACGCACGGTCATGTGACGATCACGGATCATGGGCGGCATGTCTTCGACTTCGCGTCCCTCGGAAATCCATTTTTTCAGGCCGCCGTCCAAAACTGTTACATTCATTTGCCCCATCAATCGGAACAACCACCACACGCGCGCCGCCGAAAAAACGCCTTCACCGTCATAGACAACCACTTGGTGGCCATCACCGACGCCCATAGCGCGCATGCGGGACATGAATTTTTCCACCGGCGGTACCATATGGGGCAAATCCGACCGTTGATCCGAAATTTCGTCAATATCAAAGAACCGTGCACCGGGGATATGGGCGACATCATATTCCGCCTTTGCATCCCGTCCCATTTGCGGCAAATACCAAGATGCGTCCAATATACGCAGGTCTGGGTTTTTAATGTGATCTGCCAACCATTGCGTCGACACCAATGTTTTTGGATTATCAATCATAGTGCGCCCCTAGATAGCTTTGGGACTGCCTACTACTCGATCATCAACGTGGCAAGGGTTGGAGACAAAATTTGGCCCCCAACCCCATATTTTTTTGATGATTTTAGCCCATTCTTGACCGGATCATGCCGACCACGGCCATAACGACACCACCACCGACGCCGCCGCCCGCCAATTGGCCTATGATTGAACCGATGTCCAACCCGGCAGCACCGCCCATCGCACCCGCCATATCAGGCGCGCCCAGCATACCCAATTGAGTGCCCCCAAGGCCGCCGCCCACAATTCCTGATAAAGAATTGATTAGTGTTCCTTGGTTCAATGCGGGGATTGCTTTAACTGCCGCATTACCCCCGATTGCACCTGCAATCAACGAAATAATAAGTTCCATAGCCATTACCCCTTACGCTAAGGCTGGTAAAAGGTTAGGCCGTGGACATGATAGGTTTTAGGGGAATCTGGGTAAAAAATTCCCGATCTCGGAAATTTTAATCGCCCTGCTTCAAAAGCCGTTGCTTTTGACGATTCCAATCTTTTTCCGCCGCGTCGGCGCGTTTGTCGTGGTTTTTCTTACCCTTAGCGATGCCAATTTTTAATTTAACATAGCCTTTATGGTTGAAATACATGACCAACGGAACGACAGTCATGCCTTTGCGTTGCGTATCTGACCACAACCGCGCCAATTCACGTTTTGACACCAAAAGCTTGCGCTTGCGCCGTTCTTCGTGACCCCATGTGCGGGCTTGTTCGTAGGATGAAATATAGGAATTCACCATCCACAATTCGCCTTCATCCACATGTGCATAGCTTTCGGCGATGTTGGCTTTACCGGTCCTCAGCGATTTCACTTCGGACCCCATCAAAACGATACCACATTCCAAATCATCTTCGATCGCGTAATCATGACGCGCTCGACGATTTTCAGCGATAATTTTGTAATTCGGATCTGATTTAGGTTTTGCCATAATGGCGATGACTACACCGTCATAAGTTGCGTGTCCAGCACCGCTGGTCATTGCTTTTTTCTGGACAGTGGACTACAAAGTCGTAAAATTTGATCAAATTTTGATCGCAGAAAGGTCAGCACGATGAAAGACAACAATTTTATCAAAGAAAACAACGCCAAACATATGTGGCATCCGATGGGGCACCCTGCCGATTCTTTGGCGCATCCCCCAACTGTGATTACATCCGCAAAAGACAGTTCGATCACCGATATTGATGGAAACACAGTCGTCGATGCAGTTGGCGGCCTATGGTGCGTTAACCTTGGTTATTCCAACGATGTGGTCAAAGAAGCGATCAGCAAACAGCTATATGATCTGCCATATTATTCAGCGTTTTCAGGAACCTCAAACCCAGCCGCGATTGAGGCATCGTATTTGGTGCGCGATATGTTCGCAGCGGATGGCATGTCACGGGTGTTCTTTACGTCTGGCGGATCGGATTCGGTCGAAACCTGTTTACGCCTTGCACGTCAATACCACGTTGTGCGTGGTGAAACATCACGTACCAAATTCATTTCATTGAAAAAAGGGTATCACGGAACCCATTTCGGCGGTGCGTCCGTAAACGGCAACAATCGGTTCCGCATCAACTATGAACCCTTGTTGCCAGGCTGTTACCATTTGCCTGCGCCATATACATATCGCAATCCGTTCAATGAAACCGACCCTGCGAAATTGGCCCAAAACATTGCCGCCGCCTTCGAAGATGAAATCGCATTCCAAGGTGCCAACACAATCGCGGCCTTTATTATGGAACCGATCCAAGGTGCCGGCGGTGTGATTGTTCCTGACGCAAGTTTCATGGGATTAATGCGCGACATTTGCGATCGTCATGGAATTTTGATGATCTCTGACGAGGTGATCACAGGGTTTGGTCGCACGGGCGATTGGTCCGGTGCGCGTCATTGGGGCGTTAAACCCGACTTTATGTCGATGGCCAAAGGGATCACTTCGGGTTATTTCCCCGTCGGAGCAGCCTTGATTGGCGAAAAAGTCGCCGAGGTTTTCGAAAATGACACATCGGGCAATGCCGCAATTTTCCACGGCTACACCTATTCCGCCCACCCCGTTGGCGCGGCTGCGGTAACAGCAACGCTAAATGAAACATTGCGCTTAGATACCAAGGTCAATGCCGCGGCACGTGGCACGCAATTGTTCGATGGCGTCAAAGCATTAGCGGCCAAACACAATATCGTCGGCGATGTTCGTGGTGGCCATGGTTTGATGACAGGTATCGAATTGGTATCCGACCAAGGGTCAAAAACGCCGATGGATTTGGCAACGATGAAACGCATCCATAAGACGGCTTATGACAATGGCGCGATGGTGCGTTTGGGTGCAAATAACATATTGATGTCACCCCCATTGGTCATCACAGAGGCCGAAGTGAACCAAATTCTGTCTGCTTTAGACGCTGGTTTTTCTGCGGCGTAACACACATATACTCATATTTTATTGGGCCAAACGCAGTTTTGGCCCAATATGCGTAGACGCTTTTTATGATAAATATTCATATCGTCACTTTTTCCCTTTAATTTATTCGAGTTTTTGAATATATAGGCGGGGACTCAGTTTAATTTGAAAGGGCTCAATCATGAACGTAATGCCTTTGACCGACGAATTCGCCGTCACTGCACAGATCTCTGTCGACGATGTGTCTGCCATCGCAGAAGCTGGTTATAAAACCATTATTTGCAACCGTCCCGACCACGAAGCGGCAGATCAGCCAGTGTTTGCAGACATCAAAGCCGCCGCTGACGCCGCGGGGTTGGCCGTTGCATATATCCCTGTTGTTGGCATGCCGACACCAAACCAAGTTGCAGAAATGGCGGACAGCTTAAAAGCGCTACCACAGCCCGTTTTGGCCTATTGCCGCAGCGGCAACCGCTCTTCAATAATTTTCAACGCCGCACAATGCTAAAACCGAGCGGACGCAGATGCGTCCGCCCATCGGTAAAGGAAAAAACAATGTCTTTCCCCTCGGGCCTTCAACGGCAACTCGAGCGCCATGTTCCTATGCTGACATGGGCAAAAACCTATAACAAAGACACACTGACATCGGATGCAGTCGCCGCGATCATCGTAACGATCATGCTGATCCCCCAATCATTGGCATATGCATTATTGGCGGGCTTGCCGGCCGAGATGGGGCTGTATGCTTCAATCCTGCCATTGGTTGCCTACGCCATTTTCGGCACATCCCGTGCGTTGGCCGTGGGGCCGGTCGCCGTCGTTTCATTGATGACCGCTGCCTCAATTGGTAATCTTGGCCTATCGACACCCGCCGAAATTGCAATTGCCGCAGGAACTTTGGCATTTATTTCTGGCGTTATCCTGACCATTCTGGGCGTGTTGCGGTTGGGTTTCTTAGCGAACTTTCTGTCACACCCTGTGATCGCAGGTTTCATCACGGCATCAGGTGTTTTGATCGCGACAAGCCAGCTAAAACATATCCTTGGCATCCAAGCGGGGGGCGACAACCTCATCGAATTGATCCATTCGCTGTTTGAACATCAACATGCAACAAACCCAATCACAATGGCGATTGGCTTGGTCACCGTTGCATTCCTGTTTTGGGTACGCAAAGGGTTAAAACCACTTTTGTTATCTTTCGACTTAAAGCCGCGCTTGGCCGACATCTTGGCGAAAGCCGGTCCTGTTGGTGCCGTCGTTGCGACAACACTGATCGTGTTTGTGTTTGATCTGGAAAACAAAGGCGTAAAAATCGTCGGTGACGTCCCTACAGGTTTGCCACCCCTGACGATGCCCAGCTTTAACCCATCAATGTGGGGACAGTTGTTTATTTCGGCGCTATTGATTTCGATCATCGGATTTGTTGAATCTGTTTCGGTTGCCTCAACACTGGCCGCTAAGAAACGTCAACGCATTATCCCAGACCAAGAACTGGTTGGCCTTGGTGCGTCGAATATCGCATCCGCGATTTCTGGCGGGTATCCTGTGACGGGCGGCTTTGCACGCTCAGTCGTGAACTTTGATGCGGGCGCGGAAACACCCGCGGCGGGCGCATTCACCGCGATCGGCATCGGCTTGGCCGCATTACTTTTGACGCCACTGTTGTTTTTCCTTCCAAAGGCAACTTTGGCCGCAACAATCATTATTGCCGTTCTATCTTTGGTCGATTTTTCGATCCTGAAAAAAGCGTGGGGCTATTCCAAAGTTGACTTCGCGGCCGTCTTTGCAACCATTTTCCTAACTCTAGGTATGGGCGTTGAGGTTGGTGTTTCTGCTGGGGTGATCCTGTCGGTTGGCTTGTTCTTATACAAAACGTCCAAGCCACATGTGGCCGAAGTGGGATTGGTTCCAAATACCCAGCATTTCCGCAACATCAATCGCCATGACGTGGAAACACACCCATCAATGGTAACACTACGGATTGATGAATCGCTCTACTTTGCAAATGCGTCATTCTTGCAAGATCTGGTGTACGACCGCGTCGCATGCGACCAACCAATTCGTCACGTTGTTTTGATGTGTTCGGCCGTAAACGAAATCGACATGAGCGCATTGGAAAGCCTAGAAGCGATCAATTCGCGATTGAAAGATTTGGGCATCAAATTGCACATGACTGAGGTCAAAGGACCGGTTATGGATCGGTTGAAGCGTAGCCATTTCTTGGATGAAATGACAGGCCAAGTGTTCTTATCACAATTTGACGCATGGGTGGCTTTGCAGCCAAAGTCGATCTAAGCAAACAAATCTTTTCGGATTGCTACCGCGATCCGACCAACGCGCGGGCCAGTGGCCCGCGCGTTTTTGTATGCATTCCAAGATGAAATATCATTTAATAATCTTGTGTTCGCCAATGGCGATGCCATCCAATGTCCAATCACCAATACGCCAACGCACCAATCGAAGTGTTGGAAAACCAATTGCCGCTGTCATGCGACGAACTTGTCGATTACGCCCTTCGGTAATTGTGATTTCAATCCATGTATCAGGCACCGATTTTCGGTAACGTACCGGTGGATCGCGATCCCATATTTGCGGTGGGTCAATAACGCGTGCCTGTGCCGGACGGCATGGCCCATCATTCAACGTAACCCCATCACGCAATGGCGCAAGATCCGCATCATTTGGCGCACCTTCGACCTGTGCCAAATACGTTTTTTCCCATTTATAACGTGGGTCTGAAATGCGTGACTGTACACGACCATTGTCGGTCAGGATCAACAAACCTTCACTGTCGCGATCAAGTCGGCCTGCTGGATACACCTTTGGGATCGAAATAAAATCGGATAACGTTTGGCGTTCAGATGCCAGCATGCTTTTATCCGTAAATTGGGACAGAACATTGAAGGGTTTGTTAAACAGAACAATCATCCCAAAAGTTCCGCCGAGGGTCGTATGTCGCCACAATGGATATCGCGGCGATTTGTGATCGGTGCGTTCATGAATTTCACAACTGCGGGGTCGCGTTGATCCAACACACCTAGCCCGACCAATATTGTCGCGATTGCGCATTCACTTGCCCGCGTTGCCCCATCGGTAATTTTAACCGCAACACCTAATTTTTGATCCGGGATGATGGCGATAAAAAACCCTTCCGCCCCCGTTTTCAAAGCAACTTTTCCGCGTGCCGCACGCATCAGCTCTGTACAGGCGCGACCTTCGCCAGCGACCAATGCGGGATGTTCCATCATGGCATCGCGCAACATAACGGCCGCATTGGACAAAGCATCGGATCGGTCATGCGCGGACGCAAACCACGCCATTGCACGTGCCATAGCCTGCATGGTTGTTGCGGAATTTGGCGCCGAACACCCGTCGATACCATAACCTGGACTGGTCATATCGGTCACCGTTTCAAACGCGTCAAGAACAGCCAATTGGACTGGATGCATTGGATCAATATATTCGGCATCCCCCCCCAGATGTTTGCCAAGTGTTAGAAATCCGCAATGCTTTCCCGAACAGTTGTTATGGACTTGGCATGGATTGGCATGTTGTGCCGCCAAATCTGATCGCGCCTCTGGATCGCGTGGCATTTGCGGACCACACCTAAAGTCATCATCCGTCATCCCCATCGTTTTCAACCACGACTGCGCCAAATCAGTATGGATATATGCGCCGTTATGCGACGCGCATGATAATGCCAAATGTTCAGATCTGAGACCAACTTTTGCCGCCGCACCAGACGCGACCAAAGGCAATGCTTGGATCATCTTTGACGAAGATCGAGGATATATAACCGCTTGGGGATTACCCCATGACTTTACGATATTGCCCGTGACATCACAAATAACAGCATGGCCAAAATGCACAGATTCAACCAAGGGACCGCGCCAAACTTCACATAAGGGGACAGCAGTATTCATTATTTCTCCGAAATTATTGGCGAATTTATGCCAAGAGGGGTTTTCGACACCGTTTGTTTCAGTCTAATGTATCGATGTCGAGAGAAAAAACATATAGTATCCAAATCGGATTTACCGATCCAAGGATAAAAAGGACCGTCACGGACCGGAGGCTAAAATGAAAACAGGATCCCCAATTTGGGCGCTTATCGCAGGTAGTGTTGCATTCGCACAGCCAGCAGTCGCACAAAGCACCAGCACAAATAAAGTGGCCGACAAAACCGATTGGAGTGTCTTTGTCGAGGAAAGCCCCAAGGAATGCTGGGCTGTTTCACAACCAAAAGAAACCGTAAACACACGTGATGGCCGCGCCGTTGCGGTACGACGCGGAGACATTTTGTTGTTTGTATCCTATCGCCCAGACGCAAAAATTGATGGCCAAGTCAGCTTTACGGGCGGCTATCCGTTTGCAAAAGGGTCGACCGTAACCATGACCGTAGACAATTCATCCTTTGAATTGTTTACTGATGGCGAATGGGCGTGGGCATCAAAGACCGATGACCCTAAAATCATAGCGTCCATGAAACGTGGTGCAAAAGCTGTTTTAAACGCGCGTTCAGCCCGTGGAACAAAGACCGAAGACACATTTTCCTTGTCTGGTGTGACCGCCGCAATCGACGATAGCGAAAAGCGCTGTAAATAGGTTATTACGCTAACCTTTGCCAAATCTAAGCGAATCCTGTATGGGTTCGCTTTGTTCGTTTATGCCGAAAGAAACCACGATGACCGCAACAGCACCAATCACCCATGATGTCATGACCATCCCGCGCAAATTGCCAGATGGCCCCATGAATTTGGTGGGTTTGACCCGCGACGCTATGCGTGATGCGCTTATGAACGCGGGTACGCCAGAGAAACAGGCGAAAATGCGTGTCGGTCAAGTATGGCAATGGATTTACGAAAAAGGCGTTCGCGATTTTGCGGAAATGACCAATTTGGCAAAGCCCTATCGCGCTTTGCTTGCTGAACATTTTGTCATTGAAGTGCCTGAAGTTGTATCACGCAAAGTCTCTATGGATGGGACGCGCAAATACCTTATGCGAATTGCAGGTGGGCACGAAGTCGAAACCGTGTACATCCCAGAAGAAGATCGTGGCACGCTATGCGTTAGTTCACAAGTTGGATGCACACTGACATGTTCGTTTTGTCATACCGGAACGCAAAAATTGGTGCGAAATCTAACCGCAGGTGAAATCATCGGCCAATTGTTGGTTGCACGCGATGATTTGGGCGAATGGCCAGTGCCAGGCGCGCCCAAAAACGAAACACGTCTTTTATCCAACATTGTGCTGATGGGGATGGGCGAGCCGCTCTATAATTTTGATAATGTTCGCGATGCGATTAAAATTGCGATGGATCCTGAAGGTATTTCGCTGTCGCGGCGCCGTATTACGTTGTCGACATCGGGTGTCGTGCCTGAAATCGCAAAAACCGCAACAGAAATTGGGTGCCAATTGGCCATTTCATTCCACGCGACCACAGACGACGTGCGGGACAAATTGGTTCCGATCAACAAGAAATGGAATATTTCCAATCTATTAGATGCACTGCGCACCTATCCCAAACTGTCAAATTCTGAACGGATCACGTTTGAATATGTCATGTTAAAGGATGTCAACGACACGGATGCAGATGCCCGTCGCTTGATCAAGCTGATCAAAGGTATTCCTGCGAAAATCAACCTAATCCCATTCAACGAATGGCCAGGGTCGCCTTATCAGCGGTCCGATTGGGACCGCATCCAAGCTTTTGCAGATATCATCTACAAAGCGGGCTATGCCAGCCCAATTCGCACGCCGCGCGGCGAAGACATTATGGCGGCCTGCGGTCAGCTGAAATCTGCAACCGAACGCGCACGTAAATCCCGTAAAGAGATCGCGGCGGAAGCAGGTTTATAAAGCACTCATACTATTTAAGGTTGAATTATCACTTATACCGCACAAGAATGTTAAAGGGGCATGCAAGCAATGTTTTCCCCTTTAAAATTAACATTATTTTAGCTGGTGGTTTTAAGTGAATGCAAAAAAACTGAACGTTCTATTATTTAGTTTTGACGATGCCATTAACCCTTGGCCCTATTTGACCGCGTTCAAAGAACCTATTCAAATCCCAAACCTGCAAAGAATAGCCGAGCAATCAACGGTCTTTCAGGCGGCCTATAGCCAAGCATCGGTATGTGGACCATCTCGCGTATCTTTGATGACGGGGCTAAGCACGCTTCAATTGGGTGTGCATGGAAATGAAGACGACATTTTTAAACTGCATGATCCGCGCATCGTCTGGCCATACACATTGAAAAAGCAAGGCTATTTTTGTTCATCAGGCGGGAAAGTGCATCATGGTTATATAAATTTAGACCCGGCTGTTCATGACGTTCTTTATGATGATGATCACAAATTTTTTGCACGCGATCGCAATATTCCGCTTTATGCAGAAACTACACATTTTGGCGGTGTACAAAAGGGCATTGCAACGGTCCATCCCGAAGATGACGAAAAATTCCATGACGCCCGCGCCGCACAATCCGCAATTGATTTCTTAGAAAATTATGACGCGGATCTACCATTTTACCGCGAAGTCGGATTTTACAGCCCTCACGGTCCATTTTATACGCCAGCTCGCTTCAAAGAAATGTATCGTGTCCAGCGCATTACCCGACCTCCCATTTGGGAGGAAAGCTATGATAAATCCGAATATTCCGAAGCAACATTCCCGCCAAAACCCGCCTATTCACAAAAACATCAATTATGGAAAAAAGCGTTCGCAACTATTTCTCGGCCTATTCGCACGGCGATTACCATTTGGGCCGCGTTTGGGATGCGTTAAAAAAATCCAAGCATGCGGACAACACTCTTGTTATTTTCTTTTCAGACCACGGTTTCCATTTAGGGAATTTAGACCGTTTCATGAAAAGTACACTTTGGGAACAAGTCGCAAGCATCCCGTTGATCATCCATGATCCACGCAGAAAAGACGCTCAGTCGATTATCGATCCAGTCGGTCTAATTGATATTGGGCCGACGGTTATGGACATGCTCGATCTGCAACCGATCGACGGAACACTTGGTCAATCTCTTACAGGATTGATGAATGGCAATAGAAATCCCGAACGCGCAATTCCCACATTCTTTTACGATGATGTTGCAATACGAAAAGGGCGTTATCGCTTGATCAGGTACAGAGACGGAAGCACACAGATGTACGACCTTGAAAACGACTATTGGCAGGTGCGCAACCTGGGCACTGACCATCCCGAGTTTCCGCAAATGTTCAGCGCGTCACAGGAAACAAGCACGTCTTATGGTTTCAAATTCTAAGGGCTTTGCCCGATATTGAACGGCAACAAAAAACCCCGCCTTTTGGGCGGGGCTTTTTAATACATGCGTTATCTTTCGATAACGTTGCTCGCTTAACCCTGACGGGCTTTGAAACGGCGCTGCGTCTTGTTGATGACGTAAACGCGGCCTTTACGGCGCACGACACGGCAGTCGCGGTGACGCTGCTTGAGCGAGCGGAGTGAGTTTTTAACCTTCATCGGTTTTCTCCAATCAATCGCGGCGCGTCGGTTGCGCCATTGCAGGTCGTCCCCAAGGGGACAGTGAATTCATGGTGGGCGGTACAAGGTTCGAACTTGTGACCCCTACGATGTCAACGTAGTGCTCTACCACTGAGCTAACCGCCCTTACAACACGTAATTGCACCCCAAAAAATGGGGCGCGGGATTCCGCGCCGTAGCGGGTCTATAAATCCTTGCGCGACGAGGATCAAGGGCTTTTGCAAATGTTTATTTTTAGGGTATCTATTTCTTATGAAAAAAATGACCCAAACGCATTTAGCATACACGATTAACGCACCAAAAGCGGTTGAATCTGCGTTTGTTTTTGCATCACCCCATAGCGGTAGGCATTATTCAGAATCATTTCTGAGACAATCGATTCTAGATGAAAAAACGATCCGCAGCTCAGAAGATGCATATGTCGACACCCTGTGCGACTTTATCCCGGATCTGGGCGCACCGTTTTTGTGTGCGACCGCACCACGCGCATTTCTTGATCTCAACCGTGGTGTTGATGAACTGGATCCCGCCGTGATCAAAGGGATCAAAACAAAAGGGCACAATGCCCGCGTTGCGTCTGGTTTGGGCGTGATACCAAGGGTGGTTGCGCATTCACAGCCTATTTATAGCGGTAAAATTTCTGCACAAGATGCCCAAAACCGAATAGATCAATTCTGGGTTCCCTATCACAAAGCCTTAGCCAATTTATTAGCGCAATCCAAAGACAGATTTGGATATGCTATTTTGGTCGATCTACATTCAATGCCACATGACGCGGTGGCAAGCCCTGTGAAATCCGTATCGCCGATACATATCGTGTTGGGCGATCGTTTTGGCGCATCGTGCGAACGATCAATTAGCGATCACATCGCACGGTGTTTACAACAATCAGGTCTGCGCGTGGGTCGAAATGCACCATTCGCTGGGGCCTATATCGCCCAGAATTATGGCCGCCCATCGCAAAATCAACATGCCCTGCAAATTGAAATTGATCGCGCCCTATATCTTGATGAAGAAGACATAAGAACCAATGATAATTTTGGGGCGTTACGTGCACAGCTGAAGACCGCGATAGAATTAATGCTTCGTCTAGATCAGGCCGACGTCGACCTTGCCGCAGAATAGCTAGCGAAGCGATCGCCCTTTGATGATTGCATCGGGGCCAAATTTCTTGCGGATATGATCGCGTGCGCGTTCCGCATCCATACGTTTATCCGCCATCGGATCCAAAAGATCGGCGCTTAGCTCGGCCTGGCTTTCATCGCACAAGTCCGCAAGCCCTGCACCAATCAACCGATATTCTGTTCCTACCGGTATTTGATCCAACAACGCGCGCGTTGCACGATAAAGTGTGTCCGCAAGCTGGGTTGCATCACGCAGTGTAACGCGGCGGGTGATAATTTGATGTTTCGCAGTTTTAAGCTTTAACACCGCAACCCGCCCTGCCAATTCGCGCGCCTTTGCACGATCGGAAACTTTTTCGCACATCCGCCAAAGATGACCGTCCAATAAATCGCGATCCGAGACGTCTTCGAATAAAGTCGTTTCGTTGGAAATGGATTTTATCGGGGAATGGCGGTTTACGGATCGATTGTCTTGGCCACGTGCCAAATGCCATAACCTTGCCCCCATCGTACCAAATCGAGCAGTCAAATCATCTTGATCCCATCGCAATAAATCGCTGAACGTGCGAATACCTGCGCGGTCTAATGCGTCTTGTGTTGCACGACCCACGCCCCAAATCAATCCGATCGGTTTGTCGCGTAGAAACGCATGTGTGTCATTCCGCCCGATAACGAAAAATCCATGCGGTTTATTTTGATCAGACGCAATCTTTGCCAGAAATTTGTTATGCGATAATCCAATTGACCCCGTTAACCCCAATTCATCGCGCATCCGCTTTATCAGCTTTGCCAACATGACTGCAGGGGGCGCGCCATGCAATCGTGCGGTGCCCGAAAGGTCCAAGAACGCCTCATCAAGGGATAAAGGTTCGATGGCAGGTGTCAAATCTTCCATCATTTGACGGATCTGTTTGCTAACCTGTGCATATACCGCCATGCGTGGTTTTACGATAACCGCATCCGGACATAGCTTTCTAGCTTGAAACATTGGCATTGCGGATCTAACGCCCCGAATGCGCGCAATATAGCACGCCGTTGAAACAACACCCCGGTGGCCCCCACCGATGATAACGGGCATATCCACCAATTCCGGATGATCGCGTTTTTCAACGCTGGCATAAAACGCATCGCAATCCATATGTGCAATTGATAGGTTCATCAATTCATCATGCCGAACAACCCGCGGTGATCCACATTTCGGACACCGCCCCAAAGCGTCGTAGTCATGAAAACAGTCGCGGCACAACGATGGCATGTCTATCCTTTTCGATATACGTTGCGATCATAATGCATTGAATGGGCGAATAAACAGCATATATTGTTTTCATATAGGGAAAAGGAACAAAAAATAATGAATAATACAGCAATTTCAGACGGAGTATTATCGATGCTGAATGGTTCTAGCGTGGCTATCATTCTTTCAATTATGATCGTTGTTTTCGTGTATCTGATGGTGCGCATTGTGCCGCAATCGGAAAAGCACGTGGTCGAACGGTTTGGTCGCCTTCATCAGGTGCTTGGGCCGGGCATCAACATTATCGTGCCATTTTTGGACCGCGTTGCACATCGGATTTCAATTTTGGAACGTCAATTACCATCTGCGGAACAAGATGCAATCACAACAGACAACGTCTTGGTCAAAGTGGAAACAAGCGTTTTTTACCGAATTACCGAACCAGAAAAAACAGTCTATCGCATTCGAGATGTTGATGGGGCCATTGCAACAACCGTTGCAGGTATTGTTCGTAGCGAGATCGGGAAAATGGAACTGGACCAGGTTCAATCCAACCGCAACGACTTAATCCAAAAAATTCGCGAAGCTGTCGCCGTAATGGTTGATGATTGGGGAATCGAAGTCACACGGGCGGAAATTCTAGACGTGAACCTAGACAGCGCAACGCGCGCCGCCATGTTACAACAATTAAACGCAGAACGTGCCCGGCGCGCCCAAGTCACCGAGGCCGAAGGCAAAAAACGTGCAGTTGAATTGGCCGCAGACGCCAAGTTATACGAAGCCGAGCAAAGCGCCAAAGCACGCCGCGTTCAGGCCGAAGCAGAAGCTTATGCCACCGCGGTTGTGGCACAAGCCATTCAAGAAAACGGCATCGAAGCAGCACAATATCAAGTTGCTTTGAAACAGGTCGAAGCGCTTACAACCGTTGGTCAGGGCACAGGTAGCAACACAATCATTCTACCGGCGAACGCGGCAGAAGCGTTTTCAGATGCATTCAAAATGCTAAGGGGTAAATCATGACGCTAATTGGAACGTGGTGGGCTTGGGTCAGCTTTGGGATTTTATTGGTTATTCTTGAACTGATCGTCCCGTCCTATTTCTTTTTAGGATTTGGGATTGGTGCGGTCATGACAGGCATCCTAATGCTCTTAGGAGTTAGCCTTTCGCTGCAAAATCTTGTCTTAACCTTTGCCGTTTTATCATTCGTAAGCTGGATTGCTGTCAAACGCATTTTTAGACACCCCCGCACAGAGGTTAAAACCTTTGATCATGACATAAACGACAACTAGGGCGTGGTTTAGCGAAAAGCTGGACCATGTGCCCAAACAGTTAAAGAATGACGTTCACCGGTTTCAACGGGTGTCACGCGGTGTAAAAGATAACTGGGGAACACGGTTGCTGTTCCCCTTTCTTTTTGGCCCTTTGTAATGGCGTTGCTGGCCATAATTTCCAACGTTCCGCCGGTGTAATTCTGTTCGTCTGATAACTGGATGACGATGGTCAATTTGCGTTTGCGCGCAAAATGCCCCTCGCCAATATCAGAATGCCAATCAAAATGTCCCTGACGTTCCGCCCCATAACGTGCGATTTGTGCACTTTCTGCAAATTCACTTAAGTCAAAATTATACACGTCGCGATTTGCAGTACGGACAACGTCAATGATTTGACCCATAACCCAATCAGCGCCTTCGATATCGTCGACCCAAACCAATTCGGATCGGCGTATGTTATGATCTGCCGCTTGATTAACCAATTTCGCATCGGCTGCTTGGGCTTGGTTTGCATAGCCGACCAATAGGTCGCATTGCGCGGGCGTAAAAGCCCGCGGAACGGTGTGTATCGTAATCATGCACGGATCCGCAGTTGAAATAAACTAACGTTCACTTACGCCAGATTCGTCAAAAAGCGCGTTCATTTTCGACACAGCGTTAGGTCGTATTTCATCCTTGATCGCGCCAGCGATTTGCGATCGGGTATCTGCGATCCAACCAAAAAGCACGGCGACTTAGCCGCGTTCCTGGTGCGGATTGAAACCGCTTGTATTCGCTGGTGTATAGCAAACGTTCGACGTTTTTGACGTCTTCACGATTATACCCTTGTGCAACACAGTCTGCGATCGAACCATCATCGTCGACCAATATTGTCAAAATCGCGTCTAAGACAGGATAATCTGGTAAACTATCACTATCTTTTTGGTCCGGGCGCAATTCTGCGCTTGGGGGTTTATCGATTATATTTTGTGGGATAACCGCACCGGCGGGCCCCATCATCCAATCGTGATGATTTTCATTCCGCCACCGACAAATTTCAAAAACACGCGTTTTATATAGATCTTTGATCGGATTATAACCGCCGGCCATATCACCATAAATCGTTGCATAGCCCACCGCGACTTCCGATTTATTGCCGGTGGTTAATAACATTTCACCAAATTTATTCGACAAGGCCATTAATAATAGACCCCGCAAACGTGATTGGATATTTTCCTCAGTAAGATCTGGCGCCGTCCCAACGAAAAGTGGTGCTAATGTATTTGTAATCGCACTGCGGCCTTCGGAAATTGGTACGAAATCATATTGGCAAGATAAGGCTTCGGCCAATTCTTTGGCATCGTCCAAGGAAGATTGCGACGTATATTCAGATGGTAACATCACGCATCTTACGTTTTCTGCACCCAGTGCGTCCGCCGCAATGACGGCGACCAATGCGCTGTCGACGCCACCGGACAACCCCAATAATACGCGCCCAAAGCCCGTCTTGCGGCAATAATCACGCAGAGAAAGAACCATGGCGTGATAATCCGCCTGATAACTGTCTGGGATTTTGTCCTTACGGCCTGACTGTATCCGCCAACCTTGGGGCGTTTTTTCCAATGTGATCGTTTCTACACAATCTTGGAATTGGGGGAACTGGATTGCCAATTCGCCGCCGGGGTTTAACGCAAAACTTGCGCCATCGAACACTTGGTCATCCTGACCGCCGGTCATATTCAGGTATATGAGCGGCAAGCCGGTTTCGACAACGCGTGCCACCATGTGGTTGTAACGTACATCCATCTTGCCACGGAAATATGGAGACCCGTTTGGAACCAATAATACTTCGGCCCCTGTTTCTGCCAGGGTCTCTGCAACATCGTCGTGCCAGCTGTCTTCACAAACTGGGCTACCAATTCTTAGATCACCTATCGCATAGGGCCCGCTGACCACGCCCGACGAAAAAATCCGGACCTCATCGAAAACGGTTTCATTTGGCAAATGATGTTTTTGCACAACACTTTTGATAGCGCCATTCGCAAGGATGAAATACGCATTATATAGTTTATCTTCTTCGACCCATGGTCCCCCAATCGCCAACGCCGGCCCATCCGCGCAGTCGCGGGCAAGGTCACGAATGGCTTGGATCGCATCACGGTGAAAGGCGGGTTTCATCACCAAGTCTTGGGTATTGTAACCCGTAATGAACATTTCTGGAAAAGCAACCAAATCGGTGCCTGACGTTTTCGCATTAGACCAAATCTCTCGCGCCAATGCGGCGTTCCCTGCGATATCGCCAACCGTTGGATTGACCTGCGCAAGTGTGATACGAAACTGATCTGACATAGTGGCGTCCTTTGTTCTTTCCCCTGATTTATCAGATTAAGCCCAAAGGAAAAGCATCATTTGCCCCAATCTGGATTTTTCGCATTCTTCTGCTTGAGATAATCCGTAACGTGGAATTAGTATTCGTTTAAAGACGAGGACACCATGAACGCATTTCAATTTCCCATCGGATTGGGCCAACCCACAACTTTTAACGATCCACTTCCCAAACGTGTGGATGTGGCCATCATTGGCGGCGGTGTGATCGGCATTATGTCGGCACTTTTTTTGGCGAAGCACGGCCTAAAAGTATGCGTTTTGGAAAAGGGTCGGGTTGCCGGGGAACAGTCATCCCGCAATTGGGGATGGATACGACAACAGGGTCGCGACGCTGCCGAATTGCCCATCATGATGGAGGCAAATCGCCTTTGGAAAGATCTTGCGCCACGCCTTGATACGGATATTGGTCTTACCCAAGGTGGCATCACCTATATGGCGCGGACACAAAAACGTGCACAAGGGTTTGAAGAATTCAAAAAGATTGCAGATGCGCACAATCTTGACACTACAATTTTATCTCCGCGCGCGCTGAGCGATCAGATCCCAGGAATGAAGCGGGATTTTTACATGGGCATGGTCACCCCCAGCGACCTAAGGGCCGAACCATGGAAAACGGTGCCGGCGGTTGCACGATATGCAAAGAAGCATGGGGTACAGATAATTGAAATGTGTGCCGTGCGATGTTTGGACCTCACCGCAGGGCGCGTTAGCGGTGTGATCACCGAAAGCGGTTACGTTGGTGCGGATCATGTTCTTTTGGCGGGCGGCGCATGGTCATCCCTTTTTTTGCAAAACCACGATGTCAGGATTCCACAACTCAGCGTTCGTGCAACTGTGGTCACCACGCAAGCAATGCCACAGGTATATCAAGGTGGTGCAACCGATGAACACATCGCATTTCGTGCGCGTCAAGACGGGGGGTATACGTTGGCCACAGGCAGCACGCATGATTTGTTTCTTGGGTGGGATGCGATACGCCACGCACCTAAATTTTTTCCTGTTTTCAAACAAGATCCATTCAACAATCGATTAATACCGATCGGTCCCAATTCGTACCCCGACACGTGGACCGGAAATCGACATTGGAAAGATGGCCAAAGCCCGTTTGAAAATGCGCGCATCCTAAACCCGCCGCCAAGCCGAAAAGCGTTGCGGATCATTCGACACGAATTTCATGCGCTTTTCCCACAATTGCCAACGGTGAATTTTGCGCAAAGCTGGGGTGGTATGATTGATACAATGCCCGATGTTGTCCCAATCTTGGACCAATGTCCCAAATTGCCTGGCCTAACAATTGCCACGGGAATGTGTGGTCATGGATTTGGAATTGGTCCAGGCATTGGACGTGTCATGGCTGACATGATCATTGGCAAACCAATTGGCCACGACCTATCAAGGTTTCGATTTTCACGATTTACTGACGGAAGCAAAATCGACATTGGGCCAGCATTATAATGGTTTAATTCCCAATCAAAAACGCGGCTTGATCAACCGAAAAATTTGCGCGCAACGGCAATATGGAGGCACCCAACGCACGTGCGTCGCTGCCCAATCCGCCCAAAACCATTTCGGGAATAGCAATGCCTTCGGTGTTATATCGCTGAATCGCAATGCGTGTCTTGACCGCAAGTTCATCCAAAATACTTTTGGGCAACCCACCATCCATCACTACATGATCTAAATCCAATATTGATTGCGCGGATACGATCACTTTTGCCAACGCAGGCGCAGCTTGATCAATCCAATTCGCAATCATTTCTTTTGCACTTGGATCATTTAAAAATACTTCGAATCCATTGGGCATTAATCCGTTTGCGGATGCTGTTGCTTCCAATCGGTGTAAAGACGCAACATCGATAACTTGGGCCGGGAAATCTGGACCTGGACCAATTTGGGCGACCGGCATTGATCCAATCGCACCCGAGTTCCCCGTGCGCCCTTCGAACAATTCACCGTTTATAACAAGCCCGCCACCGACAAAGGTTGCAACATAAATATATAGGAACGTTTTATTGGTGCGCAGATCGGCCAAGGTTAATTGGGCCAAGCAGGCTGCCGATGCATCATTTAGGACGTAAACAGGCAAACCCGTTTTTTTGTTTAGTGTTTTGACAAGATCGATATCTGACCATCCCGACATTGCACCCTCAGGCGCATCAATCGCCGTGTCCCACCCATCCAAGCCCGTGGGAATCGCAATTCCGATACCTAATGTGCGAAGCCGTTCCGATGGAGAAAAGCCATCCAGCATCTGAGATAGATTTTCATCAAGCCACGCCAAGACATCACGCGGGTCTGGGTATGCGTAACGAAGGGATCGTTTGCCGATGACGTCATATGTAAAGTTGACGGCAACCAAATCTACCGATCGACGCCCAACCTTTACACCGATTGAAACCGCCCCATCTGGGTTTATTGCAATGGGCGTTGAAGGTTGACCAACCTTGCCTTTTATGCTGCCCATTTTCATCAAAATTCTGTCTGCAATCAGGCGATTGACAATCACAGTGACGGTTTGTGCGCTAAGCTGTGTCATCCGTGCAATGTCGGCCTTGGACCGCGGACCTGACCGGCGCACGGTATCAATGATCAATCGTTCGTTATAATTGCGCATGCCGCTTTGGTTTGACCCTGTGCGAAATTGTTCTTCGCCAAGTCCATCATGTTGCGCGTGTTCATCCATCCGACGTTGCACCAGCTGTCTTTGTTTCCCTGTGGTCAGCGCACAAAATATTTGCACTTTGACACAATTTATTGTCTACGGCACTTGGTGTTTTTCCCATAGCCTTGGATAAACATGGTAAGCGAGAAACACACAGCTGGTCAATTATTAAATCAAGCTGATTTATTTATTGACAGTTGACCCCATATTCTCCATTTTCCAACAGTCAAATTTGATATATTGGCCCAAGCCAATAACGATGGAGTCATTGCTTTGCGGCTATACTTAGACAGCGCGGATGTTTCAGAATGGGATCGACTTATGCCGTCGGGCCTGTTTTACGGAATCACCACAAACCCGCTATTGGCAGAGCGCGCCGGATTGGATTATGGCGATATTGATTGGCTAGACCTTGCAAAACGTGCAAAACATCTTGGCGCGACCGAATTGCACGGACAAATTGTTGGCGATGACGGTGCGGCCCAAGAATTTGCGCAAAACTTATATGAGGTCGGCGCAAAAGTTGGCATTGAAACAGTTATTAAAATTCCGCTCACCCAACGCGGCATATTTTTAACCCCAAAGATCCAATCGCTCGGCGGTAAAGTATTGATGACCGCATGTTACAGTGCCAAACAAATGATAATCGCCCAAGCCTTGGGCGCGACCTACATTGCCCCCTATGTCGGTCGTATGGGCGAAGCGGGCCTAGATGCGATGACAGAGTTGCGCAAAATAAAATCGATCGCAATGACGGGAACGTGTCGGCCTCTTTTGGCGTCTCTTCGATCCGTTGCACAGATGATCGAACTTATAGACATGGGGCACGATTGTTTCACAATCGCGCCATCAATTGCCGATGCCCTAATGTCTGATCCCTTAACTGATCGCGCCGCTGCCGAATTTGAAGCAGCCGCAACCGCAGGAGAATAAAATGATCGTTGTCGGTGGTGAAAACCTTATTGATTATGTGCAAAGCGGACACAAGGACGGCCTGCCCGTCTATACGGCCATTCCAGGCGGGTCGTGTTACAATGTTGCGTTGGCCGCTGCACGGCAAGGATATCCCGTTTCCTACGTCACGCCGATTTCGAATGATACTTTGGGTGATTTATTGGCCAATCGATTGATCGAAGATGGTGTCACGCTTGCGGCACCGCGCGATATTGCACCAACATCGCTGGCCGTTGTTTCTGTCGTAGACAGTATTCCAAGTTATCAATTTTATCGTCAAGGAACCGCTGAACGCAATGTGACCATGGGCAGCTTGGCGCAAAACACCGCCGAGGACGTCAAGATTTTTCACATCGGTAGCCTTGCGTTGATTATAGGTGAAGACGCGGACGCATGGGAAACGCATTTCAAAAACCTATTCACCAAAGGCATAATTACCGCCTTGGATCCAAACGCGCGCCCAATCGTCGTAACCGATAAGCCACCGTATATCGCCCGTCTGTTGCGTATGCTTTCGCAAACGGTGGTCTTAAAACTGAGCGATGAAGATTTGGAATATATTTACCCAGACATGCCAATGATGGATGCGTTTGATAAAATCTGCAACTTGACATCCGCGTCCATTATGGTTTTAACCCAAGGCGCAAAAGGCGCGATTGCGCGATCAAGGGTCGCCGAAGCCGTTGTTCCAGCAGGCGTCGCAAATCCGTTGGTTGATACCGTAGGCGCAGGCGATACATTCATGGGCACGCTTCTGGGCCAAATCCACCACAATGGCATGGATGCAAATGCGTTGGCAAATTTGGACAAAGCTGCATTGAATGAATTGATTTCACGTGCCGCCAAGGCTGCGGCTATCAATTGTCAAAGCGCCGGATGCAATCCCCCATTTTCGCGCGACCTATAATTAAAAACGCAATCACGAGACGCCAGCAAGTCCGTAGAAAATAACCGTCATTGACAGGATGGATAGGACGCTAAACACGCCATTCCATCCATAGGTTAATTTGCCAATCGAAATGTTACCCAATCGGTTGATCATAAGGATAACTGTGGCAAAGGGTGACGCGGTCATTGCCAATCCCCAGCCACACGAAATCGCCAACGCAAGTTGGGTGGCATCGGTCGGCAATTCGGTCATCCCCCCAAATAACGATCCAAAGAAAATCGCCATCATCAGCGGCGAAAAGCCAAATGAACTAAAGGCGCATAACACGACGGGCAATCCCGAAAGCAATATCCAATCGGGCATTGCGTGCAGACGCAGAACATCGGCCAATGCGTCTGATGGAACCAATAATCCCGCTGCACGTCCCATAAATCCAGAACATGCCAATGCAATCGCTAGGTTCCCACTTTGAGCCAGCTGAACATGATACATATCTTTTAAACGATCAGACACCTGATCGGCTGACATGCCCAAGCCACGTGATTGAACGACGATCCAACAAATTGTCAGTATGGGACACGCCGTCAAAAGCCCAAAGACAATCGTTTCGTCGAATATCCATGCCACCACTTCGGCAAGACCCAAAAGCGTGGTGCAGGTCGCGATAAAACCCATTGCGGCGTGGCGTGGAAATGCCGGGGCAACAATTTTCATTGCAGGTCGATAGGATCTAAATCGAATTGTATCTTCGATGCGCCCCACGACCAAAAGCGCCAAAAACACACATAAGCCCATCCCAATCCAGGTCAACCTATCAACGCCAGGCAACAATTCAAATAATGCCAAAGGGGCCAACGCGGTCGGCGACCATACGACACCCCACGCAAATCCCCGTTGCATCGCAGTAACCTGACGTTGTTCGCGCACCGGATTAAGTGGATCATTGGGACGTGCTTTTTCAATTCCCCTTTGGATCAACGGGATAAGAAACGAAACAACACCAATGTTGAACAAGACCTGCATTATTCCCGTACCAAGATATAGCGCGCTGTACCGCCGGCCTGTTGGTTGCTGTGTTAAATACGCCCCCAAACTTGCAATCGACAGTGATGTATCAGCAACAGCACGCAAGATCCCCAACACAACAACGAAGGCCATCAAAAACGCACCTTGGTTTAGCGCCGCACTAAGATTTTGTTTGGGATTTGGATCCATCCAAATGACCAACCCGGCGATGGTCGTCGCCAACACCAACAAATATCGTTCGCGCCACACCAACCGGCGAAGGTTAATTGCAACAATTAAAGCCATGACAGCCCATGCCAATGGCCACGCCTCAACAACATTACCGCCTCGGGCAATGATGACCAAAAGGATGATCGCAACAAATACTGCGGGTGTCATAGCGTCCACATAAAAAACGGCGACTAAATCGCCGCCGCTTTTGAATCAAACCAGATCTTGAGGTAAAAGATCAGACGGCATGTTTTGATAACAAACTGGGCGCAAAAACCGCCTGATTGCCAAGGTGCCGACCGATGTCGCGCCAAAGTTTGTTGATGCTGGATATGGGCCACCGTGAACCATGGTATCACACACTTCAACCCCAGTTGGAAAACCGTTTGCCAAAACGCGGCCTGCTTTTCGTTCAAGAATAGGCATAAGGCTGCGGGCAACATCGGTGTCGGCACTATCCATATGAAGCGTACAGGTTAGCTGACCTTGCAAACTTCGGGCAATCGCGCGCATTTGATCCATATCATCGACGACCACAATCAAACCGAGCGGACCAAAAACCTCTTCGCCTAAGACATGATTATTCAACCAATCCTTGCCTGTTGTTGCAAACAAATAGGGGGTTGCCGTACGCAAATCACACATTGATGTGACGACCTCGCGTACGCCTGATGTCGCGGCCACACGATCACGCCCCGCGCGATAGGCGGCGGCAATCCCGTCGGTTAGCATGGTTTGTGCGCCGATTGGCTCCAATGCCTTTGTCGCAGCTTGAATAAAAGCGTCTGTGTCCGCACCCTTGATCGCCACTACAATACCTGGGTTTGTACAAAACTGTCCCGCCCCCATTGTGAGCGAACCCGCCCAACCAGCCGCAATTTCGAAACCCCGAGCAGACAACGCCGATGGCAAAACAAACATTGGATTCACCGACCCCAATTCACCAAAGAAAGGGATCGGTTCGTCGCGCTGTGCACATAAATCAAACAACGCGCGGCCGCCGCCAAGGGATCCAGTGAAACCAACCGCTTTAATCAAAGGATGTTGGACCAATGACGTACCAACATCGCGCTTGCCCCCTTGGATCAAGCTAAAGACCCCCGGATGGACACCACATTTCGCGATTGCTGCGTGAATGGCTTCGGCCACAATTTCACCTGTGCCCGGATGCGCCGAATGTCCCTTGACTACAACTGGACAGCCCGCAGCCAAGGCAGAGGCCGTATCCCCGCCTGCCGTCGAAAACGCCAAGGGAAAGTTTGACGCCCCAAAGACTGCGACAGGCCCGATCGGACGTTGGATCATCGCCAATTCAGGGCGCGGCACAGGCGCACGATCAGGCAAAGCCGCATCATGACGCCGGTCAAGGTAATCCCCAGCCAAAATATGTGACGCAAACAACCGCAGCTGTCCGGTGGTTCGACCGCGTTCACCTTGCAAACGCGCTTCTGGCAATCCTGTTTCTTGCGTTCCAATTTCGGTGATCGCATCACCGCGCGCCTCGATTTCGTCCGCGATCGCATTTAGGAAATCGGCACGTTCTTGGCGCGTGGAATAGCCGTATGACCAAAAGGCCTCTTCTGCCGCTTGGACGGCATGGTCGACCAATTCAGGTGTCCCAACGGCATACGCGTGCGATGGTCCATGTGCGGGTTCGGATGCAAAGGTTGTGTCCCCAGAAACCCACGCCCCAGCAATCAGATGTTTTCCATGCGGTTTAAAGATCATTGGCTCGCCCCTATTCCATTGCCCTGTCAGAAGTTTGTCGCGCAGAGTACGCAAAAAACGGTATACCAAATTAATGTCATGACATTAGTGGCGCAAATTCCCATCAAGGTCAATTCCAACAAAATTCAACTGATGTTTAGTTTCCTTACGCAAAGCTCCTCAAAAGGTTCTGCGAAACTGCGCCGCATGTTGAATAAATCGCATTGAATTTCTGGGCCGTATCGCATATGTCGCGTTCATCAAAATTTATTTGTTGCGGGCCTTTGGAACCATTGTGGCATCCACGCGTTCTCGCAATCACACCCAAGCCCCGTCAGGTTGGAAAGGCAAGAAAAACATGTCAGATACTTCTAAATCCGATATATTGTATACAATTGTAGACGAAGCGCCCGAATTGGCCAGCGCATCACTTTTGCCGATCATTCGGTCCTTTGCAAAAGCAGCAGATGTAAGCGTTGGCACAAAAGATATCTCACTTGCCGGGCGAATCATTTCGACCTTTCCCGAGTTTTTAAGCGACGATCAACGTCAGTCGGACGACCTCGCGGAATTGGGGCAGTTGGTAAAAACACCCGACGCAAACGTCATTAAATTACCAAACATTTCCGCATCTGTTCCACAGTTGGTTGCCGCAATCAAAGAATTGCAATCCCAAGGTTACGCATTACCTGATTACCCTGAAGAGCCAAAAACAGACGATGAAAAAGCAATTCGCGCCCGCTATGATGGTATCAAAGGTTCGGCCGTTAACCCCGTCTTGCGTGAAGGCAATTCAGATCGCCGCGCCGCCAAAGCGGTCAAAAACTATGCGATGAAAAACCCCCATTCCATGGGGACTTGGGCAGCAGACAGCAAAACACATGTTGCCGCGATGTCCGGAAATGATTTCTATTCGAACGAACAATCAACGACCGTCACCGCCGCCCAAGCAGGCAAAGGTAAAATCGAATTCATCGCCGCAACCGGTGATGTGTCCGTTCTAAAAGACGCCATTGATTTGCCAGAAGGCACAGTTGTTGATGCAACGTTTATGTCAGCAAAGGCGCTGCGCGACTTTTTGCGGACTGAAATCGCGGAAACCAAGAAACAAGGCATCTTATTTTCACTGCACATGAAGGCCACAATGATGAAGGTGTCAGACCCTATCATTTTTGGCCACGCGGTTTCAGTTTTCTTTGAAAAATCTTTCACCAAACATGCGGCCGCATTGGCCGATTTAGGCGTGAATCCAAATTCTGGTTTGGGTGATGTGTTGGCACGTGTCGCCGACAAACCCGAAATCTTGGCCGATTTTCATGCTGAGATGACCGAAGGCCCGGCGATGTACATGGTCGATAGCAACCGTGGGATAACAAACCTTCATGTTCCATCCGACGTCATCATCGATGCATCTATGCCCGCCGTCATCCGCGCAGGTGGTAAAGGTTGGGGGCCAGATGGGAAAGAAGGTGACACCAAATGTGTGATCCCTGATAACTGCTATGCCCCTGTTTATGACGAAACGATCAAGTATTTCAAAGAAACCGGCGCATTGGACCCAACCACATCGGGTGCCGTAGCCAACGTTGGTTTGATGGCGCAAAAGGCCGAAGAATACGGATCGCACCCAACCACCTTTGAAATCGCGGGCAAAGGCACCGTGCGTTACACCGCGGCCAATGGTGATGTTCTACACGAACAATCGGTCGAAGCAGGCGACATCTGGCGGTCATCTAGCGCACGCAAAGCACCGATCATCGACTGGGTGAACCTAGGGATCGAACGCCAAGCGTTGACAGGAAGCCAAGCGATCTTCTGGTTGGACGCAAACCGCGCCCATGATGCGGAATTGATCAAATACGTCACCGCGATCTTGGACGAAAAGGGCGTGGCCGATAAATTCCAAATCTTGGCCCCACGCGAAGCGACCCGCCTGACATTGGAAACTATCCGCACAGGCGCCGACAGCATCGCAATCACGGGTAACGTTTTGCGTGACTATCTGACCGACCTGTTCCCCATTCTGGAATTGGGCACATCGGCGAAAATGTTGTCGATCGTGAAATTGATGCAAGGCGGCGGTTTGTTTGAAACCGGTGCTGGCGGCTCTGCCCCAAAACATGTGCAGCAGTTGGTCGAAGAAAACCACCTGCGCTGGGACAGCTTGGGTGAATTCTGTGCGTTGGGCGAAAGCTTTGCGTTCTTGGCCAACACCAAAGGCAACAAAAAAGCGGGTGTTTTGGCCGCAGCCGTTGACGCCGCAACCCAAGGCATCTTGGACAACAATAAATCGCCAGAGCGCAAAGTTGGTCAGCCCGACAACCGCGACAGCCATTTCTATTTCGCGATGTATTGGGCCCAAGCCTTGGCTGCACAAACAGATGACACCGAATTGGCCGCCCATTTCGCGCCAATCGCCGAACAATTGGCGGCAAATGAGGAAAAGATCATTTCCGAAATCGCGGCCGTGCAAGGTAAACCAGCGGATCTGGGTGGATATTATCATGCAGACCGCGCAAAGGTTGCCGCCGTTATGCGCCCAAGCGCAACGTTGAATGCGATTATCGGTTAAGCTGATATATTCCTATCTAAAAAGGCGGGCAATTTTGTCCGCCTTTTTTATTACCATAAACTTACAAGGCCTGCGTAAATCAAGCGCGCCGAAATAAGCACCAAAATTATGTCCAATGCGCGCTTAAACCCCACGTCGGTCATTCGATTAAGGACCAGTTTCCCAACCAACGTGCCCGCAAAGCCCGCGATGATCATCAACGCCAAGAATCCCAGCCATTGCGAAAACGAAAATCCTAGTGTGAAGAACGCAATCACCTTAAAGGCATGCTGGGCCGTCATTAACATTCCATGTGTCGCGACATGTTGATGACGCTGTAATTGCAACGACTTTGTAAAATTCGCAACGAACGGCCCCGTCGCACCAAAAAACATCGTTAAAAAACTTGAAATAACGCCAATGATCGTTGGCGCCGTTGATAGCCATTTGGGTGGTTTGGAAAAAACATTCCAAATAACAAAGGCGCCAATGCTAATTTGGACCAAGGCAGGAGGCAATTGGACAACAACCAAACCGCCAAGGGTCACCCCTGCAACTGTGCCCACAAGGAACCAAAAAACAGGTCGCCACGCCACATGCGAAATCAAGGTCGCACTGCGCAAAGCGTTCGATCCCAATTGAATGACGCCGTGTATGGGAATCAACGCTGCGGCGGGCATTAACGACGCCATAACCGCCAACAATAAAACACCGCCACCAATGCCCAAGGCCATCGTAATGAATGATCCGGCAAAGCTAAAGCATAGTAAAACAATAACGGCCACGGTCCCAAGTGCATCGGGCACGAAAAACGTCAATAAATCCACTTAACCCTCCTGTAAGCGAATTGATGATTTAAATGCTAATGTGCTTTTTCACCGCTTATCAACCCAAGAATGGAGGTTGCGTTTGATCAGAACGATAATGCTCTAACCCATATGACAAACCGGCTCCGATGCGACGCGCAAGTGCGGTGATATTATCGGCCTTTGATTTTGAAAGAACATGACGGGCCGTTTCTTCAAACAAATCTAGCCAAACGGGAAAATGTTCGGGAAGAACCTCTGGGTTCATCATATGAACGCGCATAGGGTTTCCTTGATATCGTCGATCCATCAAAATTGCGTTGCTCCAAAACCCCGCAATTTTTTCTTCACGTGCACGCCAATCATCCACCGATGTTCCAACGGCGTTGTTAAAAACCGGACCTAAAATCGGATGTTTCCTTACCAAGGCGTAAAAGGAAGTCACAAGATGGTTAAGATCATCATATGGCATATCAAAGCGTTGAAGCGAATTAATTCGATCCATTGGTTTATCCCCTACCATTTTTGGCAAGACTAAAGTGGAGAGGTAAGAAAACAATGCGACAAAATAAAAACCCCCGCACAAAGGCGGGGGCTTTCGATCAATTTATCGCGACGAAATTACGATTTCGCTGCGTTTTTAACAGGTGCCCAAATACGTTTGTTTGTTAGGTACAAAAGAACCGACAACACTGCCAAGAAAAACACGCCCAAAAAGCCTGAATGTTGGCGCGCCATCATCTTAGGCTCGGCTGCCCACATTAGGAACGCAGCAACATCTTGTGCTTCGTGGTGCAATTCGTTGGAATGACCATCGTCAAATTCAACGTCTTCGCCAGACAATGGAGGCGCCATAGAAATCCAACCACCTGGGAAGGCCGTATTTTCATATAGCGTTACGCCCGCTTCTTCTTTTTCATGGCCTGTATAGCCCGACAACAAAGACGCGATATATTCTGCGCCGCCCATGCCTTTGACCAACTGGTTAATCCCTGATCCATATGGACCGTGGAAACCCGCGCGTGCTTTCGCCATCAATGATAGGTCAGGTGCGCCTGCGCCAGTATTTGCTGGGAAATGATCCGCTGGCTTTGCTGGACGAGTATCTTCCAATTCTGCATCATAGACATCGAATTGTGCTGCATAGGCGCGTACTTGATCTTCAGAATACCCTAGACCACCTTCTTCTGCTAGTGCGCGGAAGGTAACGTATTTGATACCATGGCATGCCGAACAAACTTCGGTAAAGATCTTCAGACCGCGTTGCAGCTGATTTTGGTCATAAGTACCAAATGGACCTTCGAATGAGAATGCAAAATCCTCAATGTGTTGTTCGCCACTGCCTGACGCCATTGCACCCGAAGCAGTAAGGGCCAGTGCGGTGACCGCGCTTGTGATAATGTGTTTCAACATGATCTATTATCCCTTTACTTATTCGGACTTGCCGTAGTGGGCGTTAAAGTCGTCTTCAATTGTCGCTGGCTGTGGAATTGGTTTTTCCAACACACCCAACAACGGAAGAATGACCAAGAAGTATGCGAACCAATATGCTGCCGCGATCAACGAGAACGAAGCGTATGGTTCTTCTGCTGGCATCGCACCCAACCACATTAGGGCAAAAAAGTCGATTACCAACAAAGCAAACCACCATTTCAACTGTGGACGGAAACGCGCGGAACGAACCGACGATGTATCCAACCAAGGCGCCAATGCCATCACGATAATCGCACCAAACATTGCCAACACACCAAAGAATTTCGCATCGATGATGCCACCAGTAATAAAGGATGCGAATTGGACAACCCATACTTCTGATGTAAATGCGCGCAAGATTGCGTAGAACGGCAAGAAATACCATTCAGGAACAATATGCGCAGGTGTCGCCAATGGGTTCGCTTCGATATAGTTATCTGGGTGACCCAAATAGTTTGGCATAAATCCAACGATTGCGAAGAAAACAGCCAAGATTACGGCCAAAGCCAAAAGGTCTTTGATCACGAAATATGGCCAGAATGGAACGGTGTCTTTTGCCGCTTCTGCTTTCGAACCGCGACGAACTTCAACACCTGTTGGGTTGTTGTTGCCAGTCGAATGGAATGCCCAAATATGAACTGCAACCAAACCTGCAATCAGGAACGGGAACAGGTAATGCAAGCTGAAGAAACGGTTCAACGTTGCGTTGTCAACCGCTGGACCACCTAGAAGCAATGTTTGGATTGATTCACCAACGAAAGGAACAGCGCCGAACAAACCTGTGATAACTGTCGCGCCCCAGAATGACATTTGGCCCCAAGGCAAAACGTAACCCATAAATGCGGTGCCCATCATCAGCAAATAGATCAACATACCGATGATCCAAGTCACTTCGCGAGGTGCTTTGTAAGAACCGTAGTAGAGACCACGGAAAATATGCGCATAGACCGCGACAAAGAACAACGACGCGCCGTTCGCATGCAAATAACGCAGCATGTGGCCGCCATTAACATCGCGCATGATGTGTTCAACAGACGCAAATGCCATGTTTACGTTCGGTGTATAATGCATTGCCAAAACAACGCCGGTTGCAATTTGCAACACCAAACAGAATGTCAGAATGATCCCCCAGACCCACATCCAGTTTAGGTTCTTTGGGGTTGGGATCATTAATGTATCGTAAAGCAAACCAACGATCGGAAGGCGGCTGTGCAGCCATTTTTCCGATTTGGACTTTGGTTCGTAATGGTCGTGTGGAATACCAGCCATCTTAAATCTCTCCCTTAGCCCAATTTGATTGTGTTTTCGTCAACGAACGCTGCCACAGGAACGGGCAAGTTACGCGGCGCTGGACCTTTGCGGATACGGCCAGATGTATCATAGTGTGAACCGTGGCATGGGCAGAACCAGCCATGGAAATCACCTGAACCGTTGCCCAAAGGCACACAGCCAAGATGCGTACACACACCCATCATAACAAGCCATTCACCATTTTCATCCATCGCGCGGTTTTCGTCGCTTGCGTCGGTACCAGGTTTGTTAGCGTTTTCAGATGCCGTATCAACCAAATCAGTCAACGCAGTTTCACGCGCCATTTTGATTTCTTCTTCGGTACGACGACGAATGAAAACAGGTTTGCCCAACCATTTCACGGTAATTTGCGTACCGGGTGCGACGTCAGAAACGTCAACACGGATTGATGCAAGCGCCTTAACATCGGCGGATGGGTTCATTTGATTGACCAATGGCCAAACGGCGGCACCTGCGGTTACTGCCCCTGCGCCTGCAGTGGCGTAGTAGAGAAAGTCGCGGCGTGTGCCTTCGTGATCTTCTGCGTGTGACACGAGGTTAACTCCATTATTTAGCCAAAAACTTGGCCCATACGGTTTTTGGCCACAAAAAAGCAGCCTGTTCCGATCCGCTATTTAACGGGGGAATTCAGTCGCGTCTAGCATGCAGTTGCATTCTAATTGAAATTAGGGCGCATCTGTCGCGGTTATTTTGCATAAATTTCGCTAAATGTCGGGTGCACACCATAAAAATCCATGTGTGCGCCCCAATATTTTCGAATCTTTAAAGACTCAGTTATTTCGCAAAGGACGCATTTTGCCCCCAAAGCTGTTTGACGCGCGCATCACGCCCACAGGCATCACGATATAACTTGTAAGCAGTTTTTTGCTGACGTGGACCGAAACGAGTTAGAACGATATTTTCACCTTTATAGTAATCTTGGTGATAATCTTCGGCGTTGTAAAACACCTTTTGCTGTAAGACGGGTGTTACAATTTTCTGTCCCAGAACTTTTGACGCCGCCGCAATCGCCGCTTGCGCAGTTTGTTTTTGATCGGGCCGCGCAAAAATTGCGGTCCGGTATGTTGATCCTCGATCACAGAATTGACCACCATCATCTGTGACGTCTATGCTTCTAAGGAAAAGCGAATAAATTTTGGCCGCATCAATTTTAGTTGGATCAAAGTCTATCTTTACCGCTTCATAATGACCGGTTTGCCCCCGACCCACTTGTTTATAAGTGGGGTTTTCGACATGTCCACCCGTGTACCCAGAGGTAGCTTCGATCACACCCGGAACAGATTCAAAATCCGATTCTACGCACCAAAAACATCCGCCCGCCACAACGACCGAGTCCATTGCCTGCGCCAGACTTATCTGGGGTGCAAAAGGCGATACACTTGCAATCGCAGCTGAAAAGACAACGACCCTTATTTTATCCATACCTTGTTTCATGACATTCTCCTGAACTCTGGCATAAGACTGACCTAGTGTTGGGCATTTGCCAATCTGCGCCCCGGTGATTTCACGCGAAGGTGATTAGATTTTACCTATTGGCATCAACGAACCAGCGCATTAGCGTTGCCAAAAACATGAGGACACTATGACCCAAGATGTCACCACCCATCAGGCCCAAGACGACGCTCGCAATGACCATATTTTGATTTACCTAAATGGCAAAATCGTTCCCAAGGCCAATGCAGTAGTCAGCGTATATGACAGCGGTTTCATGTTGGGGGACGGGGTTTGGGAAGGTCTGCGCCTTTATAATGGTAAATGGGCATTTCTTGACGAACATTTGGACCGCCTTTTCGAAGCAGCAAAAGCGATCGATCTAGATATTGGTTTAGACCGCGAAGGCGTCAAAAAAGCATTGATTGATACCCAAATTGCAAATGACATGACATCGGACGCGCATGCACGCATGATGGTGACCCGCGGCGTAAAGGTACGCCCGTTCCAACACCCATCGCTGTCACGTTCTGGCCCCACCTTTGTGATTATCATCGAGCATTCCAAACCGTCGATCCCGCGCCCAATTCGGTTGGCAACGGTTCCACATTTGCGCGGCCTGCCAATGACGCAAGACCCCAAGTTGAACAGCCATTCCAAGTTAAACTGTATTCTGGCATGCATCGCCGCCGAAAAGGCAGGCGCAGATGAAGCGTTGATGTTAGATATCAACGGTTTCGTGAATACAACAAATGCATGCAACTTTTTTGTGGTTAAAAAAGGTGCCGTTTGGACCAGCACGGGTGATTATTGTATGAATGGCATTACACGGCAAAAGGTTATCGATCTTTGTCGTGAAAACAACATCCCCGTGTTTGAACGCAATTATTCATTGGTTGACACCTACAGCGCCGATGAAGCGTTCTTGACCGGTACATTTGGCGCACAAACCCCCGTGAGCGAAATCGACGGACGCATCATTGGAACGGGCGAAATGGGACCGATGACCAAACGGATTAGACAACTTTATAAAGAAATGGTGGATCGCGAATGTCAAAACTGAACCTTGCAGTTTGGTCGGGTCCCCGCAATTTATCGACCGCGATGATGTATTGTTTTGCAAATCGTCCAGATTTTCAAGCAATCGATGAACCATTTTACGCCTGCTATCTCGACCAAACGGGGTTGGATCACCCGATGCGCGATGATGTGCTAAACGCACAATTGCGCGATCCAAATGCCGTAATCGATGATCTGATTTCATCCCGCGAGTCACATTATTATCAAAAACACATGACCCAACACATGTTGCCGACGATACCGCGCGGCTGGATAGAACAGGTGACTAATGTTTTTTTAATTCGACACCCCTACCGTGTTTTAGCCAGTTTTTCGGTTAAATATGATAATCCCACCATGGACGACATCGGATTTCGTCAACAAGTCGAACTTTTCGATCACCTTACCGAACGAGGAAAACATCCAATCGTTATAGATAGCGCAGATATCCGCCGCGATCCTAGAACATACATCGCCAAACTGTGTGATGCGATTGGAATCGAATATCATGATGAAATGCTGACGTGGGACAAAGGCCCAAAGCCTTTTGATGGCGTTTGGGCGCCACATTGGTACGGCGCGGTGCATGGTTCGACCGGATTTGCAGGTGAAGAAGGTCCGTTGCCTGAATTGGTCCCTGAATTGCGTGAAATGGCCGATCAGTGTATGGGATATTACGAAAAAATGTTGGCGCAAAAATTATGAGGACGGCAAAAATGTCTGATTTAGTGTTTGGAGCACGCGCGCTTCCAACTTTGGCGATTGATGGATCTGATCAACGATACGAAGTCCGCCGCATTTTTTGTGTTGGTCGCAATTATGCCGAACACGCCATTGAACTTGGCAACGAAGTTGATCGCACCGCCCCATTTTATTTCACGAAATCTCCATTCAGCATTTTGACAGACGGACAGGATTTCCCGTATCCGACCAGAACCGCAGATTGCCACCATGAAATGGAATTCGTCATAGCACTGGGCGATGTTTGCATTTTTGGTTATGCCGCAGGGCTTGATATGACACGTCGTGACCTGCAATGGGAGGCCAAAGAAAAACGACGCCCTTGGGACACGTCAAAAGACTTTGAACATGCGGCAATCATTGGGAAAATCACCTCTGCCACTGCATTTGGGCCAATTTCGGACCAACGCATTGCGCTTTCTGTGAATGGGGAAATTCGACAAGATGCAACGTTGGACTCAATGATCCATTCAGTTGACGCTATTATTTCTGATCTTTCCACTTATTACGATCTGGGCGCCGGCGACATCATAATGACGGGAACCCCATCTGGGGTCGCTTCGGTGCAACGTGGCGATATTTTGCAAGGGACCGTAGAGGGGCTTTGTGATGTCACAACAACCGTGGTTTGACCGTTTTGAAATCACGCTATGATTAAAAAGTTAATTGATCCGTTATTGCGTCGACCCGATGCAATACAATGCGCCGCATTGGTTTATCGTCGAGGACGAACAGGAATTCAGATTTTGGTCATCACATCGCGTGAAGCAAAACGTTGGATCATTCCAAAAGGCTGGCCAATGGCAGGCAAGACACTCACAGAAGCCTCAAGAATTGAAGCTTGGGAAGAAGCGGGATTAATAAACGTTATAGGTGATCCGATTGAGATTGGGACATACAGGTATGAAAAATACAACAGTGGCGGAGTGCCAGTGCCCATCACCGTTTTCATGCACGCGTTTGAAACCGACCAGCTAGAAAAAAAATTCCCTGAAAAAGGCCAACGGAAACGTAAATGGGTATCCCCAAAGCGCGCGCAAAAAATTTTAAAAAATGCAGAAATTAGCGCCGCGATTGATAGGCTTATCGACAGAGTGTAACAGAATTTACTTGCACGTAAGGGGTCACATTTGTAACACCCATGAAAAGATTCCACGACCGTTTCAATAACTGGGGTGAAAATGTCCGATCTCAACAAAACCAACTGGAAGACGCTTGATAAAGATCTAAAGCGAATTTCAACGCTAGAATATGCAACAGCATATGTTTCACGTCCTTACATTGCGCCAAGTATTGCATTGATCTTTTTGGTCATCGCAGGACTGGCTGGTGCGGTGCTGTTTGGAGATGGCTCAAGTAATTACATCGTAATTGCCGCTGCAATCTTCGGTGGATACATGGCGATGAACATTGGCGCAAACGATGTTGCCAATAACATGGGTCCCGCCGTTGGTGCAAATGCGCTAAGCATGACAGGCGCCGTTATTATTGCAGCAATCTTTGAAAGTGCGGGCGCGCTTTTGGCGGGTGGCGACGTGGTTTCCACAATTTCCAAAGGCATCATTGATTCAACAGCGATCGAACAAAATAGTATTTTCATCTGGGCGATGATGGCCGCGCTGATTTCTTCCGCAGTTTGGGTAAACCTTGCGACATGGATTGGTGCACCAGTTTCCACAACCCACTCGGTTGTCGGTGGCGTTATGGGTGCTGGAATTGCGGCTGCTGGCCTTGGGGCGGTACATTGGTCAACAATGGGAACAATCGCGGCCAGCTGGGTCATTTCCCCATTGTTGGGTGGTATGATCGCAGCCTTATTTTTAGCGCTGATCAAATCCAAAATCACATACACCGACGATAAAATCGGTAATGCACGAAAATGGGTACCCATTTTAATAGCAATCATGGCCGGCGCCTTTGGTGCATATTTGGCGATGAAGGGCTTTAAAAAACTTATTAAAATTGATTTAATGACCGCTCTCATGATTGGTTTTGTAGCTGCGATCGTGTCGTACTTTATCACCAAACCAATTGTTCGGCGTCAATCAGAAAGCTTAGAAAACCGCAACAAGTCTGTAAAGGTTTTGTTCGGTATTCCTTTGATCTTTTCTGCGGCACTTCTTTCGTTTGCACATGGCGCAAACGATGTGGCAAACGCGGTTGGCCCACTTGCAGCGATTGTTCACGCTGCCGAATTTGGCGCTTTTTCTGCCAAAGTATCAATCCCGTTCTGGGTTATGGTCATTGGCGCATTTGGCATTTCGTTCGGCCTTTTCTTGTTTGGCCCAAAGCTGATCCGTATGGTTGGCAGCCAAATCACCAAATTAAACCCAATGCGCGCATATTGCGTCGCATTGTCCGCCGCAATTACCGTTATCATCGCCAGCTGGCTTGGTTTGCCCGTGAGCTCGACACATATCGCAGTCGGTGCGGTATTTGGCGTTGGTTTTTTCCGTGAATGGGATGCAGAACGCCGGAAACGTTTAAACCTTTCTTCCGGCAAAGCTGCACGCGAAGTCGCCCCAGAAGAACGCCGTCGCCGTAAATTGGTGCGCCGTTCGCATTTCATGACGATCGTTGCCGCTTGGATTATCACTGTACCCGCAGCGGCGGCATTGTCAGCGATTATCTTTCTGGGCCTTTCATCCGTGTTTGTCTAAGACGCAAACCACAACAGCGCATTCTTTCAGAAAAGATTGCGCTGTTGTTTCCTGATCTGTATTGCGAACTAAATTTTAGTAAGAGGGAATGCCATGGGCCTTTCAATGATGTCGACTTTTGTAAAACCCATGCACCCTGAGGGACGCAAATTTGTTGCGATTGCTTCGGCAATCACATTTGCACTTTTCCTATTATGGGAACCACTGGGATGGGTTGGAACAGGTCTAACAATCTGGGTTTATTATTTCTTTCGTGATCCTGAACGCGTAACTCCGGAACATGCCGGTGTGATGGTATCGCCAGCCGACGGCATTGTATCATTGTTGGAACCTGCGGTTCCGCCTGCTGAATTGGGCCTAGGCGACACGCCAATGATGCGCGTATCGGTTTTCATGTCGGTCTTTAACTGTCACGTGAACCGTGTCCCAACGGCGGGCACCATTAAAAAGGTTGCCTATCGACCCGGCAAATTCCTGAACGCATCATTAGACAAAGCCTCCGAAGACAATGAACGAAACGGGTTAACCATTGCGTTAGATGATGGTCGTGAATACGGCGTCGTTCAAATCGCCGGCCTGGTCGCACGCCGTATTTTGTGTTGGCCCAAAGAAGGCGATTATTTGGGTCGCGGCGAACGGTTCGGACTGATTCGATTTGGATCACGTTTGGACATTTACTTGCCAGAAGGTGCAACAGCGAAAGTTTCCATTGGACAAACAATGGTCGCAGGTGAAACAATTATCGCAGACCTAGGGTCATAGTCGAGGAAGACAATGTCCAACAAACCACTAAAACCAGAAGAACAACGCGAACGCATTCCGTTCTATATGTTGCTGCCGAATTTGGCGACAATTTCAGGTATGTGTTTGGGCATCACCGCCATTCGTTATGCGATCGAGGGGCGCTTTGAAATAGCGGTTACGTTGATTTTGATTTCGGGCGTTTTTGACGGCTTGGATGGCTTGTTGGCACGCCGGCTAAATGCGGCATCCGATTTTGGTGCAGAATTGGATTCACTCTCAGATTTCCTGTGTTTTGGGGTGGCACCAGGATTAATCGTCTATGAATTTTTCCTAAGGGGGCAAACCGGTATATCATGGATATTTGTCCTTGTTTATATCACGGCCGCATGTCTACGATTGGCGCGCTTTAACGTTGCCAGAGAAAAGAAAACAGGAGACGGTAAATCATTTTCCGGCGTCCCAGCACCGGCCGGGGCAATGTTGGGATTATTACCCTTATTTCTGACGATGTCTGATTTGGTCGACCTTCGCGAACATCCAATCATTGTTGCAATTTGGTTGGGGATTGTTGGTTTCCTGATGATTTCACAAATTAAGACGTTTTCGCCGAAATCAATTCGTGTTCCACGCAAATTGGTCAGCATCGCTATGTTCGGCGTCGTCATATGCATAGGTTTATTTATTGCGCATCTATGGCGCCTTATGGTTGTGATAGATGTGGTATATTTGATGAGCGTACTTTGGTCCGTGATCAAATCACGTGGTCGCGTTCTTTCGTGATGCATTCAACACGTGCATTTTATTCGAACCTAGCTTAACCTAAACAAATGCACTTTATCACTTCGATCAGACATCTTTGGACGCACCACAAGGTGATTTTCACCGTTCTATGCTTTGCGATTGCCGCGCTTGTTTTTTTCACTGTGCGTCTGATCGTTTTCACACTTTATTGGTCGGATCCAGCACACCGTTTTCAACCCCTTGAGGGATGGATGACCCCGGGTTACATCACGCGATCTTATCAAATTGACCCTGATATGTTAGGTGAACTTTTGCAAGTGGACAAACAAAAACCAAAAGGACTGACACTTGAAAAGATTGCCCAATCGCGCGGAATTGATGTCGATACATTGATAGAAAATCTGCAACCCGCGCTAAACGAATGGAAAATAACTAAACGTGACTGAGCAAGTTCTAACACTCCTGGCGGATTGGGGATTGCCGCTTTTGGGAATAGTCATTTTGCTATCTTGTCTTGCGTTACCACTCCCTTCGTCCATTGTGATGCTGACCTGCGGTTCGCTTGTCGGATCAGGGGATTTACCCATGATAACAACATGGTGTGTTGCGATTACCGCAGCAATTCTTGGGGATCAGATTGGGTATCAATCTGGACATTTGTTTGGACGGCAATTGATACACTGGTTAGAAGATTCCCCCACGCGACATGCGCTTATTGACCGGGCGCGCCATGCGATGGATGTATCAGGGGGGAAAACCGTATTTTTGTCACGGTGGTTATTTTCACCCCTCGGTCCGTATGTGAATTTTCTAAGTGGTGCCGCGCAATTTGGTTGGTTACGATTTACAATTTGGGGCGCATTGGGCGAATGCGTTTGGGTCACGGGATACGTGTGCCTAGGGTATTTATTTGGCGAAAATATTGGTGCTATTTCAGAAATCACATCAGACCTGAACGGCATTTTTGCGGCGATCGCCGCGATTATCGCGTTATTTTGGTATTCCCGTGTCCTAATGAAACGTCACGCCGAAAAGCTTGCACATTAACGCGGTTCACATTGCGAAGGCACTTTTTGCACCGCCTGATTTCTGTGTTTTGAAAATCGATGAACTATCGGGCGCTGGTGGCAATGGCATGCGAACGGGAACGGCTTCGACCCGTGGTTCTAATACTGGCGTGCCGGTTATGGTGCGATCTTGTAGATCCTGCCAAAACCGCGCTTGTCCCAAACCATGAAAATAGGAACCCGATCCTAGAATTGGCCATGCGTCGCCTTTGGCAACCTCGTAAAACAAAATCATCCGTGCGCGATCGCTTATGTTCGGCGCTGAACCATGCAACGTGCGCGCATGATGAACGGTCATCGACCCCGCTTTGCCAGTCAACGTCACGGCACGATCAAGATGGAAATCAGGATCATCTGGATCAACGGCTCCACAAAATACGTCGTTGGCATGATGACTTAAGACAGGTCCACGGTGGCTTTCCGGTATGACCATCAAAGGGCCATTATCGGGGGTCACATCTTCTAACATGATGCCAAATGCCAGCAGGTCATCATTGGTGTGCGGATAAAACGCCCAATCTTGATGCCATTCGACCGCCGCACCACCGCCCGGTGCCTTTGTATTTAACTTCGACGTCAGCAAAGTCGTGTTCGGCCCCAACAAATCATTTAAAACCTCTGTCACGCGCGAATTTACCAAGATTTCCCAAAAATACGGATCCTGTTTATGGGGTAATTTTATGCGCGTTAATTTAGGGGTTTGTGGGCTGTGGCCGGCATCCAGGTCATAGACATCGTTACTTTCTGAAATGGACCGCGATGCGTCAATGTATCGGTATGTTATATCCTGTAAGGTCGCAAGCTGTTCAGGCGTCAAAACGTTCTCAACCATAAGATACCCGTTTTGTTCGTAAAATTGTTTTTGTGACTGGCTTAGCATATCGCCCCCCGAATTGAATACCAACAGAGTGCGCGCAAAATCAAAGTGTGTCACGACATTTTATGACATTCTTTTTGCTTCAGCCAAAAGCGCGGCAAGGGTGGGTGTATGCGGTTCACTATAGGGTGCAACCAATCCAACGTGGTGGCCATCACGCCCACCTTTGATTGGAATAGACACCAAAGGTTTTCCGACAATCAAAAAATTCGCCAAATCTTCTGGCAAAATCGTCAACCAATCACCGCGAAGCACATTTGACACCAACACAACCGTTGAATTTGCCTCGATCACTGGGGCCAATTCGATATCATGATCGGCAAAATTGCGGTCAATGATACGGCGGTTTTGCATGTCTGATGTCAAAAGACACAGCTTTTGATCCCCTAACTCCGCCCATTCAACGGATGAACGATCGGCAAATGCGGATCCCTGTGAACAAATAAGCATATAGTTTTCTTGATAAAGCGACGCTGTGCTGACACGGCCAAGGGGTTCGTTGTCCAGATAGGACAAGCCGACATCAATTTCCAAATTTTCAAGCATGTTTAAGATTTCAACTGATGATCGCGATTGAATTTTAAAACGAACCTTTGGATGCTTTGCACTGAACCGTGTGGCAAGGTGTGATGCCCATGTCAACGCAGTCGGAATAACCGCCATACGCAATTGACCGGATAAACCATGCCGCGTCTGGCGCATTTCCGCCTTTAACTGACGCGCATCGCCCACGATGCGGCGCGCCCAATCCAGGGCTGTTTTTCCTTCGGGGGTGAGGCCGCCAAAACGGGACCCTCGAAAAATAAGTTGAACGCCCAACTGATCTTCTAACTGCTTTATGCCACTTGATAGACTGGGTTGGGTGATCCCCAAACTGGCGGCAGCACGACCAAAGTGTTCTTCGCGCGCGACCGCTATGAACATTTCCAGTTTTTCGATCATTCGATCACCCTATATTTGCGCCATCAACCGCAACGCATCATAAATTGCGGCATGGGTATTGCGTGAACTAACGGCGTCCCCGATCCGATAAAGATCAAAGGTCGCCGTTTCGTTTTTCACAATAGCCTGCGGGCGACCCAGAATAAAAGCCTCATAATCCATCGCACCCAAATTTCGGCTAAGCGGTTTTAGGTCAAAATAAAGATCATCAATTGGCATGGTGCCATAGTTGACGACCACCTGATCGTAATCCGCGTTTGTAACCAAATCGCTATAATCCGTGCCAATTTGGGCCATTAAGCGATTGCCATTTCGTTCGACACCCAATAATCGCCGCGCAACCGTGAATGTCACATCGCGCCCTTGAAGCGAACGCATATATGGCACCAAATTCATGCCCATGATTTCGGGGGCAAAGGTGCGATCGGGCGTCATCACTTCGACAGATGCGCCCACATCGGCCGCGACCTCCGCAGCCATCAGCCCGGGATGATCACCCGCCTCGTCATAAATCAAAACTCGTCCCCGTGGGGAAACATCACCCGAAATGATATCCCACGCAGACACGGCCAAATCGACATCCGATTTGGTTTCGTGTAACCGCAAATTGGGCAAACCGCCTGTGGCGACAATTACAACATCCGGGTTTAACGCGGTCACATCATCGACCTCGGCCCAGGTATTGAAACGAAATTCGACATCCCGCGCCGCACATTGCGACATGCGCCAATCAATAATCCCAATCATTTCGCGGCGACGTTGATTTTGTGCGGTTAGGCGAACCTGGCCACCGGGATCTGATGCGGCTTCAAAAACGGTGACTTTGTGCCCACGTTCGGCAGCAACACGTGCGGCCTCTAATCCCCCTGGCCCAGCGCCAACAACGACCACATTTTTTTGCACATCGGCCTGGGAAATGACATGTGGCATTGATAATTCGCGCCCTGTTGCCGGGTTATGAATGCAAAGTGCTTCACCGCCTTGATAAATACGGTCCAGACAATAGGTCGCACCGACACAGGGACGAATATCATCTTCGCGCCCTTGCATGATTTTTTGGACGATATGCGGATCGGCCATGTGCGCACGGGTCATGCCAACGATGTCTAATTGTCCCGTTGCAACCGCATGGCGCGCTGTGGCGACGTCGGGAATGCGTGCCGCGTGGAAGGTGGGCAATCCGACCTCGGCACGCACGCGACCTGCGAAATCCAAATGAGGCGCGCTTTTCATACCTTGGACAGGGATTACATCAGTCAGGGCTGGGTCAGTGTGAACACGCCCTTTGATCACGTTGATAAAATCAATCTGCCCGGTCGCGGCAAAGCGTTTTGACACCTCAATCCCCATTTCAGGAGTAATACCGTGCGCATTTTGTTCATCTGCTGCAAAACGCACACCGACAATAAAGTCAGTACCAACGCGTTTGCGCACCGCATCAATAATTGCCAACGGGAAAGCCACGCGGGTGTCCAGGGAATGGCCACCAAATGGACCATCCAAATCATTGGTTAGAGGTGAAATAAACTGATCGATCAAATGACCATACATTTCCAATTCGATGCCATCCATACCGCCCGCTTTCATACGTTCCGCAGTATCGGCAAAGTCGGCAATGATCCGATCAATGTCCCAATCTTCGGCCAATTTTGGAAACGCACGATGCGCAGGTTCGCGGTGGCGCGTTGACGAAACAGACGGCAACCAATCGCCTTTATTCCAACCCGTGCGCCGCCCTAAATGTGTAAGTTGGATCATAATCGCAGCGCCATGTTCATGCACACCGTCGGTCATGCGTTTGATCCATGGGACAACTTCATCCTTATAGGCGAGAATATTGTTAAATGCTGGTGGACTGTCCTTTGAAACGGCGGCCGATCCTGCCGTCATTGTCAGCGCGATCCCACCCTTTGCGCGTTCTTCGTGATAAGCGCGATAACGATCCTTTGGCATCCCGTCCTCTGGATAAGCGGGTTCGTGGCTGGTTGTCATGATACGATTGCGCAGAGTTAGATGTTTCAACTGATAGGGTTGTAACAAGGGATCCTTGGTCATCTCGGCCTCATTAAAATAGCTGGGTCCATGCTGGTCTGCTTTTAGGTGTTAAGACTTGCCCGAAAACGAAGCGAAAATGTTCGAAATCGCCGAACTCAGCGGAAAAAGATCGGCCTGTAATGAATGATAAATGTCAGGCCGACCTATGAATTGCTTTTCACAGGAGCGCCCCGCATCATCAATTTCGTGGAACCAACCACCATGATTATGATCGACAAACAATGTATCTGCTGCTTGCCAGATGCGACGATACCATTGTTCATCCTCAGGACGCGGATCAAGTTTGATGAGCGTTGATAACGCGCCAATCGCTTCGGTCACAGGCCACCAATACCGATCAGGCATCAGAACGCCACCATCATATTTAAGCGTATAGGCAAAGCCACCTTGTGGATGCCACCCATCACGTAACGCGGCATCAACCAAACCACGGGCATGGGCGATCGTGTCATCCATTGGGCGCCCCGCCAAATCCCACCATTGGATCGCTAAGCGAGCTAATTCAAACGAATGACCCGGGGTCGTCCCACGCGGGCGAAACATGGGGTTGCCCTGATATTCCAGATCCGGTTTCCAATCACATGTATAGTGTTCGGGCAGCGCATATTCATATGCCGGCGCGATATTGTGTACAAAGAAATCAACAATGCGCCCAGCGCGATTTAGGAAGATTTCATTTCCAGTTGCCTCAAACGCCGCCAACAACGCCTCGACGCCATGCATATTGGAATTATAACCGCGATAACCAGAAATTGGCGACCAATCGCGCCCAAATTCATCATGGAATAGACCGTATTGATCATCCCAAAATCGATCATTCAAGATGCCTGTAATATCGTCCAACATGCGGTCCGCGTCAGGATGGCCAATCATCTTTGCCGACGATGCCGCCAACAAAACAAAAACATGCCCATACGCCAGCTTGGTATCATCAACGATCTGACCGTTATGAACAGATGTAAAGTATCCACCGAATGCCGCATCACGCATATTAGACCAAAGAAAGTGCATTCCCCGATCAATAATAGTGTCGCAATCCGATGCACCCCATGCTTTGGCCAAAGCATATGAATGGATCATCCGCGTGACCCAATGAATGTCTTGGGTGCTGCCTAGGATAATTGATCCTGAGTTATCGAGGACATCAAATCCACCGTCAGATCGCAAACTTTGTCGAAAAAAATCCAAATGACGCTGCGCGTCATGCGTCAAAAATGATCTATGTTGGACATCATTGATCCAATGGCCTGTAAAAGTTTCGTCCCCGATTGATTTCATTTCAAACTCTCTTGCCAAAAATCCCATGAATCGAGACTAAGCATCCAATTGTTCTTTGGCGATATAAAAAATTC
>JAYPUL010000021.1:0-43026 GCA_038134005.1 Paracoccaceae bacterium
ACCCTATGCGCGAAACATTGGCGGTCGCGCATCGACCCACGTGCCATTGGCCTTTCCCGATTGCGCAACGGCAAAAACCGCCGCCATCGATCGCAGGCCATCTTCGGCCTTGGGAAATAAAGCCGCCGCGGGGTCCATGGAACGACCGTCTTTTTGTGCGTTGATCGCTTCTGACAAATCCGAATAGATATTGGCAAAGGCCAACGGCATGCCTTCGGCATGGCCGACGGTCACACGGGTGGATCGATCCGCTTCGGGCGACAAATTGCCTTCGCCGCGCTCGATAATCTGGGTACGGCCATTCAGCGGTGTGTAATATAACTGGTTTGGCTGTTCTTGTGCCCAACGCAAACCACCCGTTTCACCAAAGACTTGGATGGTTAATCCATGCTGACGCCCCAATGCGATCGACGATGTCCATAGACGCCCCGCAGTGCCACCGGACATGCGGAAATTGACCATTGCGTCGTCTTCTAACACGCGTGATGGAATACACGATAGCGTATCGGCCGAAAGGCATTCGACCTCTTGCCCTGTGACGAAGCTGGCCATGTGCATGGCGTGGATACCACAATCTGCAAACTGGGCCGACACCCCCGCCTGTGCGGGATCATACCGCCACCGCACACGCGGGTTATCCGCATCGGCCGCATCCGAATGATGGCCATGCGCAAATTCGGCAAAGACCATGCGAATGGCGCCCAAATCGCCGCGCGCGACCATGGCCCGCATGTGGCGCACAAGCGAATACCCCGTGTAGCCATAATTCACCGCACAAATGCGCCCCGAGGCACGGGCGATTTTTACAATCTCTTCGCCCTCTTCCACCGTCATCGTCATGGGCTTTTCGCACAAGACGTTAAAGCCCGCTTCAAGGAACGATTTGGTGATTTCAAAATGTGTCGCGTTGGGCGTGGCAACGGTCACCAAATCCACGCGATCCTCGCGTCCACGTTCGCCCGCCAACATTTCACGCCAATCGCCATAGGCGCGATCGGCCGCGATACCCAAGCGTTGAGCATAGTCACGCCCTGCATGGGGACGATGATCCAACGCCCCCGCAACCATATCAAAATATCCATCCACACGGGCGCCCAAACGATGCGCAGGTCCAATTTGGCTGCCTTCACCGCCACCAATCATACCCCATTTCAATGCTGCCATGTCATTCTCCTATCGCTGCGAAATCACGCGTATTCATCGCGTCAAACTAAACGCAAAAACAAATCATCAAACAAGTGTTTTATTCAAAAAAAGGCGCCCGACCTTGCACAGGACGGACGCCATAAATTTGATCATGCCATATGATCACTTTGCGTCGCGCTCCATGATCCATTCAACCTGTGGCGCCGGCACAAACCGCCATTTGCGCAGCGGTCCCGCCATGACATTCAGGTAATACATTTCAAACCCATAGGGCGCGCCGCATGGGTGATGGCCGCGCGGGACGCAAACCACATCGTGGTCATGTACCGCCATAGTTTCATCTAACAAACGATCGTCGGTATAAACCCGTTGTATCCCAAATCCATCGGCGGGATTTAACCTATGATAATAGGTTTCTTCCAAATAGGTGATGCGCGGAAAATCGTCTTCGTCATGGCGATGGCTGGGATAGGACGACCAATTTCCGGCCGGTGTGAACACTTCGGTTACCAATAAGCTATCGCAATAATCTTCGTTTTCCATCGCGATATTGTTGATAAACCGCGTGTTGTTGCCAACGCCACGTTGGGTCAATTCGATCCCTTCTGGGCCAATGCGACGCGCGGCATGACCACCTTTGCCCGGCGCGGCACATACCGCAATTGTGCAATCGGTCGTGGCCGTGGCAGTCCAGTCGTTGTCATTGGGAACATAAAGGCTATGCGGAGGCGTTTTTTCAAAAACGTTCATACGATCACCCAATTCGCCCCAATCTTGACCCGCCGCAACAAAGTTAGCTTTGCCTTCGACCATGACAAGGATGACTTCGTTGCCGCCCGTCGCCTCGGATACGGTTTCACCTGGACGCAAGCGATACAGCGAAAAGCCTACGTAACGCCATCCCGCCGAGGCAGGTGTGATTTCATGGACCTTACCGTGCGACCCAAATGGGCGCTTTAATAAATCAGCCATCTTTTTCCTCTTTCTTCGTGTCGATTGGTGTCCATGAGATGAAAAAAACATATCCCGAATAAACGCCAATCGCGGCGAATAGACCCGCCCAACCAGGATTTCCCCAATTCAGTTCAAGCGCGGCCCATCCCAAACACATCACGACAACGGCGATACGTCGCCCGAGCGCATTAAAAAATGGATCGCGCAGTCCCAGCATCACTACGCAATCAATCCAACGTCTTTCGACAGGGTTTTAAGCGTTTTCAGGCCCAAAGATTGATATTCGAATGGGTTGCGCACCACAGGGTCTTGTTCAGCCTCGATCACGATCCAACCTGAATAATTCGCCTGTGCCAACAATTTCAGACAAGGGCCAAAATCAACCCCGCCATCCATATCACCCGGCACGGTAAAGACGCCAGCGCGGACGCCATCCATGAACGTACGGTTATTGGTAAACACGTCATTCATCACATCCGAACGCACGTTTTTCGCGTGGAAATGCGCCACACGGTCAATGTATTTTTCCAACACTGCCGCGGGATTGCCGCCACCAAAATAACAATGCCCCGTGTCAAACAGCATATAGGTGTTTGGCCCTGTCGATGCCATCAGCTTGTCAATTTCCGCAGGCGTTTGCACAATGGTGCCCATGTGAAAATGATACACCATTTTGATGCCTTGATCGGCGCAATATTTGCCGATCTCTTCGACCTGCGCACCGAAGGTGGCCCATTGATCGTCTGGCAAAACGGGTTTGTTATTCAAACCAACGGTATCGCTGCCTTGGATCGAATTTGACGTTTCACATACGATACACACCTCACATCCGTTGTGTTTTAGCTTGTCCAAATGCGGTTGAATTGCCTTTTTCTCATCCTCGACGGACCGATCCAGCAAATTCAACGAATACCACCCTGACACAAAGGCCAATCCGTGCGATCCCAAGAGTGTTTTCAAGGCTTCAGGTTCCTCAGGCCAACGATGGCCATTTTCGATCCCGTCAAAGCCAATATCATGCGCTTCTGACAGGATTTGTTCAGTAGGGATATGCGCCCCCAAGGTTTGGTCATCGTCGTTTGCCCAAGCGATGGGGTTTGTACCAAAACGGATCATGCGTTATTCCGATCTTTCAATGCGTTGACATAATTTTCGCGCGCAGCGGTGACTTCGGGTCGCGTGCTAACTTCGGGGACGGCCACTTCCCACCAATGACCGCCATGCGGGGTTGATGGATATGGATCGGTGTCGATCACAATGACATAGGGTTTGTTTGCACCTTTAGCACGGGCCAATTGATCTTCTAGCTCGGCGATGGATCCCACATGTACCGCTGTTGCACCCATGGATGCGGCATGCGCGGCAAAATCAATCGCGCTGGGGTTCACGTGATAGGCATCTTTTAACAGGTTGTTAAATTCTGCCCCGCCGGTGCCCATTTGCAAACGGTTGATACAGCCAAAACCTCGGTTATCGGTGATCACGACGGTAAAGCCGATGCCCATCATCGCCGCCGTGGCCATTTCGGAATTTGCCATCATATAGGTACCGTCGCCCGCAAAACACACGACATCGCGTTCGGGTTGGGCCATCTTAATCCCCAACGCACCCGCGATTTCATAGCCCATACAGCTAAAGCCGTATTCCATGTGGTATGACATCGGTTTTCCCGCTTTCCACAGCTTGTGCAATTCACCCGGCATGGTTCCTGCGGCGCACATAACGACCGTTTCGTCGCCCGCAGCACGTTGAACGGCGCCGATCACATGTTGATCTGTCGGCAATGCATTTGCATCCTTGGGCGCATCGGTCAGCGGGTCTACCTTGGCAAACCAGTCCGATTTTAGCGCCGCAGTATCGTGCACGGGGGCCATGTATCCGCCAACCGCAGCTTGCAATGCCTGCATACCGACCAACGCATCCGCCATGATTGGCATGGCGCCATGTTTGACCGCGTCATAGGCATTTACGTTCAAGCTGACCAATGTGCGATTTGTGTTTTTGAACAAGGCCCAGGATCCAGTGGTGAAATCTTGGAACCGTGTGCCAATGCCCAATACCACATCGGCATCGGCACAGGCTGCGTTCGCGGACGCGGCGCCCGTGACCCCAACTGGACCAAGGTTTAAATCATGATCCCAAGGCAACACCGATTTTCCCGCTTGGGTTTCAACAACAGGGATGTTTAGTTCCTTGGCAAATTTGGCCAAGGCGTCCGTTGCGCCTGAATAATGCACACCGCCACCCGCGACGATCACCGGGTTTTTGGCGTTTTTCAACACCGCCGCGACCGCATCGATTTCAAACGGATCTGCGGGGGTCCGACGGAACCGCCAGACCTTTGGTTCAAAGAATGCCGTCGGCCAATCGTATCCTTCGGCTTGCACATCTTGGCAAAATGCCAAGGTCACAGGGCCACATTGCGCCGGATCTGTCATAGTGGCAAAGGCACGCGGCAGCGCCGTCAAAAGGTGTTCTGGTCGCGTGATACGGTCGAAATAACGGCTGACAGGGCGGAAACAATCATTGACCGATACGGTCCCGTCCCCGAAATCTTCGATCTGTTGCAAAACGGGATCTGGCCCGCGTGTTGCAAACACATCGCCAGGAACGAACAACACAGGGATGCGGTTCACATACGCCAAGGCGGCGGCCGTAACCATATTCGTGGCCCCCGGACCGATTGAGGACGTGACCATCATCGTGCGTTTGCGGCCCAATTGTTTGGAATAGGCAATTGCCGCATGTGCCATGGTTTGTTCGTTGTGACCGCGATAGGTTTGAAATGTCTCTTCTTCGGCTTTTAGCGCCTCACCCAGACCTGCAACGTTGCCATGGCCGAAAATGGCCCAACAGCCCGCGATAAAGGGAACGCCGTCTTCGTTTAATTGCGCATTGATGTATTTCACCATCGCCTGTGCGGCGGTTAATCGAATGGTCGCCATTGTCATTCTCCCTTAGCTTTCGCGCGCGCGTTGTCCCAGATCGCGCACAGTTTTGTATATTTTTCTGCCATATCCGCGATGGCCCCGTCATCAGAAATATTGCCCAACATGTAACGTTCCGCCGCGTCAGCAAAGATTGTCCGCCCAACGGCAAACCCTTTTACCAACGGATATTGTGCCGCAACCGCAAAGCTGCGCGCCAAAACATCTTCGGATTCACCCAATCCCAGTACAACGATACCACGTGTTTTTGTGTCATTTGCTTCGATCGCTTGGATCGTCGCCTCCCACGCGGCCGGCGTTTGCATGGGTTCCAATTTCCACCAATCGGGGAACACGTTCAAATTATAAAACCGTTGGATCACCTGAGCGGTCGTTGTATCGGTCACGGGGCCGCATTTCGATGGGATCACCTCAAGCAAGAATTCCAACCGGTTGCGACGCGCGGCATTGTACAAACGGGTGACGACGGCCTCTTGTTCGGCTTTCATCTCATCTGTGTCATCGGGGTGATAGAAACACAAAACCTTGACCACATGTTCGGCGGGCCATTCCGACAAGCCGCCGAAATCTGGGCCCAATTCTGGTTCTAACGTCAACGGGCGCGATCCCGGCCATTCCACAGGTCGGCCAATCCATAACCCTGTGCCCGCCGCTTGGTACAACGCATCACGCCCCAAACGATGGTCACACAAGATCCCATAGCCCGCATCGCCACCTGAAACCTTTGCCGCAGCTTTCAAGCATAACTCTTTGAATGCACCAATCTTTTTGTTATTGGCACCCTCAAGCGTTTCCAACTGCATACGGTGGTCAAAGGCAAAGACGCGCATCGTTGACCAATCGCCCGCGCGGTTGGTGGACCAATGGATTTGTTCCAACGCCTGATCGTGACGCAAGGCTTTGGTCACGACACCGCGCTTTAGGAAAAATTGCAATTCATCCCAGCTGGGATAGGCAGGCGCGCAACCATGGCGCGACACGGCAAATGCGCCACAGGCATTGGCATAGGTCAAGGTTGTTGGCCATGGTTCACCATCTAACCAGCCTTTCAAAAGACCCGACATAAACCCGTCACCCGCGCCCAGCACGTTAAAGACATCGATCGGGAAACCCGGGCCTGCTTCGCCCTCATCCAAGGTATCGGGAATATCACCGGCAAAGGCCGCCGCACCCATTGGACCGCGCTTGCACACCAAAGTCGCACCAGACACCGCGCGCACATTCCGAAGCGCTTGGATTGTATCGGTTGTGCCCCCTGCGATGTGGAATTCTTCTTCGGTACCAACAATCAGGTCGAACAGATGCAGCGTTGATTGCAATTTTGCCGTGACCGCGTCCGAAGCAATAAAACGATTTTCACCATCGCCATGCCCCGACAACCCCCACAGGTTGGGACGGTAATCAATATCCAACGCAGTTTGACCACCCGTATCACGCGCCAATTTCAACGCCTTTAACACGGCCGCTTCGGTTTGTGGGTTTGACAAATGCGTGCCCGTCGCAACAACGGCACGCGATGACGCGACGAATGCAGGATCAATATCATCTTCGCACAGCGCCATATCGGCACAGTTTTCGCGATAGAAAATCAACGGAAACTGTTCCTGATCCCGAATACCCAATAACACTAATGCCGTTAGGCGTTCGGGGTCGGTTTTGACCCCTGCAACATTCACACCTTCGCGCGCCAATTGTTCGCGAATGAAACGGCCCATATGTTCATCCCCCACGCGGGTGATCAATGCCGATTTCATTCCCAACCGCGCGGTTCCGGCCGCCATATTGGTGGGCGAGCCACCAATATATTTTTCGAAACTGCGCATGTCTTCCAAACGGCCACCGACTTGCGCGCCATATAGGTCAACCGAGCTGCGCCCGATGGTGATAAGGTCAAGGGTCTTGGTCATCAGATTATCCCAGAATTTCAGAAACTTTCACCACGCGGCCTTCGGCCACGGATTTGACGGCCGCATCGGCCAACACCAATGCCAACAATCCATCTTGGCCCGTGGTCGGCGGCGTTGTGCCATTTTGCGCAGCGGCCACAAATGCAGCGATTTCGGTTTCATAGGCGGGCATATAGCGTTCAAGAAAGAAATTCATGATGGGTCGTGTTTGGAACCCAGATTTATTGCCAATTGTGACACGGTTTTCGATCACGTTGGCTGCGCTGACCACACCGTCGCTGCCATGCACTTCGATGCGTTGGTCATAGCCATAGGTTGCACGACGCGAATTGGTGATGGTTGCCATTTTACCCGTTGCGGTTTTCAAAATGACGTTCACGCTGTCATAATCGCCCGCTTTGCCGATTTCAGTATCCACCAAAACGGACGCTGCCGCTTGAACCTCGGTCACCTCTTCGCCCAAGAGCCAACGCGCCATGTCGAAATCATGGATCGTCATATCCCGGAAAATTCCGCCAGAGCGTTCGATATAGGAAATGGGCGGCGCGCCTGGATCGCGGCTTGTGATGGTCACCATTTCAACCTCGCCAACGGCGCCATCCAAGATCGCTTGTTTTACCGCGCCAAAATCAGGGTCAAAGCGGCGGTTGAAGCCCACCATCAACATGCCCTTTTCCGCATCAACCGTTGCAATTGCTTGTTTCACGCGTTCGACCGACAAATCGACAGGTTTTTCACAAAACACCTTTTTGCCTGCACGCACGAATTGTTCGATCAAATCGGCATGGGTATCGGTGGGCGTACAAATCGCGACTGCGTCAATATCATCACTGGCGACAATTTCATCAATGGTGCGGATAGCACATCCATAGGTATTTGAAACGCGCTCTGCCGCTTCTGCGAAGGGATCAAAGACGGCAACCAAAGACGCGCCATCAACGGATGCGATTGCGCGGGCGTGAACTTGGCCGATGCGGCCGGCGCCCAATACTGCGAATTTAACAGACATGTGTTCTCCTTGCGAATGGCCAGCGGCCAAAAAATCCTGTCGGAAAAATGCCGACGTCATAGCGCCCCACCGCGTGGGAGTCGTTGACGCATGTCTAGCCGCAGTTGAGATTTTCCATCAAGCCCACCGACCACAGCGATGCAAGATCGTATCAATTTTGATATTATTCAATTATTGGAATGAAATAATCACATCATTTCATCATATCAATTCAGGCAATGTCACAATACTGTCCATGAAAACCTGTGACGGGGGCACATATTCGTGCGATGTCGCAACATGCCCCATGAGGTCAATCATTTCGCGACACAAATCATCCAAAGGCGTCGACACCACCATTGTGACATACCGATCAACCAACCCTTTTCGGCTTTCGGGAGTCAGTTCATTGACAACCAACGCAACATCACCTGGCGCACGTACTTCACGCAACGCCTGCATCGCGCCTTCCATCCCACCACCCGCAAGATAAAGACCTGACAAATCTTTGTGACGCGCCAAAAGATCCAATGTCGCCTCATAGGTCAGCTGACGGGTTTCAAGGTTCACAAACGTATCCAAAAGCTGAAATTCGGCGGCCATTTCGCGAAAATAACTGCGCCATCCTGTTTCGCGCAATTCATGTCCGTGCCACCGATGCCCCCCAACAAAAAGAGCCATTTTCCCTTTTATAACAGATGCTTGATGCAACATCCACGCCGCGTTTCGCCCAATTTTCAGGTTGTTAGATCCGATATAACTAACGCGATCGCCTTGGGCAAAATCAGACAACAACGCAACCGTCGGAATACCAACAGATTTCAAATCAATGACCGCCGATGTTATGTCAGAATGGTTGACCGCCATCGCAGCCACGGCATCCACCTGCCCCCGCAGGGACCGCATAAGTTGGGCAACATCGCTGGGGGATTGGGTGGTTGCAAATTCGATCCGCAGGGACACGTTGAACGATTTTGACAACCCGGCCTGCCGTTCAAGAGCGGCTCGAAATTGTTTATAAAAGCTTTGCTGTTCTTTTTGCAAAATGATCCCCAAACGGATTGACGGCAATTCGACTTGGATGCGTTGCAAAATCAAATTTGTGGCGTGATACCCCAATTTATGCGCTGCCTCAAACACCCGATGCGCCGTTTCAGCACGCACTTTTGTGCGACCGTTTAAGACCCGATCAACGGTCGCAATGCTGACACCGGACGCTTTGGCAAGATCTTGGATGGTCGCACGCTTGGCCATATTGCCCCTTTCTTGATGTAAATTACATCATTTGCACGTCATGTTTAGTCGGATGCAAAATAAAAGCAACCCGTTGGATAGGGTGATTGGTTTTGACAGGCTGTCGTCACACTGTTAGCGTTCACATAACGGTAACATTTTCACGTGAGACGAGCACCCCTATGACCAAAACACTCGACACTAAATTGTCAAAAATCGCAGCAGGCGCCTATACCCCGGCCGACTTTATCATTGCCGATGCAAAAGATGGCGATATGGCCTTTGGATGTCAAACCGCAGGCTGGGACGCGGCAGTGGGTAAATTCCGATCAATCACCGCCTATCGCGATGACATGATCCGTGTCTGCGACAGCGGTCTGGTTGATATTATGTTGATGTCGGTTTCGACAGGTGAAATTTTGTCCGAACGTGAAATCTTTGCCAAGTCTCCGGTGACACCCGCCGTCAGGTACAATGACACAACAGACATTTGGCACCCACGTGGTAATAAGTATAATCCTGGTCAGGCATTACCATTTCGCAGCGCGCGATTGGACCGCGTGGCCCCGATTACCGATCTTGGCCTATATTCGATCACATTTTACAATGACCTGATCCGTGATCATGACACATTAGTTCAGTACTGTCGTTTCCGTGACGAAGCATCAGACCTAAATCTGCGTCATTTCCTTGAGGTTTTTAATCCAAATTTTGACGTTTCTTGCGGCGATCATGACTTTGGCGCATTCAACAATGATATGATCGTGCGCACCCTTGCGGGTGTTGCCAAACGGGATCGCCCCATTTTCCTAAAAGCGGCCTACAACGGTCCCCGTGCCACCGAAGAAATCGCAGGCTATGACCCGCAAAATATCATATTCGGCATTCTGGGCGGTGCCGCAGGCACCACGCGCGATTGTTTAGAACTGATCAAACAAGCCGAAAAATACGGTGCCCGTGTCGCATTATTCGGGCGCAAGATTTATTATTCAGAAGACAGCGTTACAATGTTACGCGCCATGCGTCGGGTGTTGGAAGATGGCATTTCATCTGATGAAGCGACCAAAGCCTATCATGCGGATTTGGCCGCCCAAGGCATCGCGGCCCATCGTGAATTGGCGGATGATTTGGAACTGACCGAAGCGGTCCTAAAATCAAACGTGGTCTAAAACATGCGGTCGGGTTTTTTGACGGCGGGAACATGGTGCGTTGATCGCAACATCACCGTCGATGCATGGCCGGCCGAAGACCTATCGGCCCGTGTACGCGATGTACAAATGTCTGGCGGCGGGTCGGGATGTAATTTCGCCATGGATATCAAACGGCTAGATCCCGCCATGCATGTTGAAACAACGGCATTATTGGGGGCGGGTGAAAATGGTGATTTCCTGATAAAACTGGCCGACGATGTGGGCATCAAACATCGGTTCGCGCGCTCCGATCAGGCAACCACGCAATCAACCGATGCCTATTATTCCCGCGCCAGCCAACGGCGCACACATATTTTATTCATGGGCACCGCCGCTTTGTTGACGCCTGAACATTTGAATATGACAGGCACCACAGCACGCATTTTTCATCTGGGTCTACCCGGGGTGCATGAAAAGATGGATGCCCCATGGGGCGATGATGCAAATGGGTGGGTCACCACATTGAAACGTGCGCGTGATGCGGGTTTACACACCAACCTTGAATTGTTGTCGGTAGAACCCGAAACCGTTGCACGTTTGGCGTTTCCATGTTTGCCACACTTGGACACTTTGATTATCAACGATTACGAAGCCGGCGCATTGTCCACCCTGCCTTGTGTTTTGGATGGAAAAACCGATTTACGTGCGTGCGTTAAGGCCGCGCAATTGATCATCGCACGGGGGGCGATGACCTGTGTCACGGTGCATAGCGTTCAAGGCGCAATAAGCGTTGATCGCGACGGGGGCGTGTACATGAAACCCTCGGTCCGCGTGCCGCCCGATCAAAACCGCGGTCCCAATGGCGCAGGCGACGCTTTTGCAGCGGGGTTCTTGTATGGCTGGCATCAGGGTCAGTCAATCGACACCTGTTTAACCTGGGCGCATGCCAGCGCCGCAAGCTGTTTGCGCGATTCAACCGCATCAAACGGCGTGGCCCCTATGACGGAATGTTTGGCGCTGGCGAATACATGGGGATGGCGTGATACCGCGTTGTGATTTTTTTCAAAATTCTGCGCCTTTTGCTCTTGCAGGTTCCGACACGAAGATTTAAACACAGGCTCACCCAAGGACGCGGGCGTAGCTCAGGGGTAGAGCATAACCTTGCCAAGGTTAGGGTCGTGAGTTCGAATCTCATCGCCCGCTCCAATCAAAAAAAGCCTTCACATCAGTGAAGGCTTTTTTGTTTGATAGCCTCCGCGTCGCCTGTCTTGACCTTATGGGCAAAGGTTCGTTTACTTGTTCGCAAAACTGATGATGGACACATGCCAATGCCCGTAACACTTTCGCAAACAAACTATCCCACCTTATCCGACGCAGATCTTGATCAGTGGCGCGGTGTTCCCGTGTCCATTTTGGTCGATATGGAACCGCATTATCAAATCGATCCGGCTTTGCGCCCAATCAATCCCCCCGCACGGCAACCGCATTTGGTGGGTCGCGCGGTAACTGCGTCTTGTGAAACGCCTGATTTTGGCGCGGTGCTTCATGCGTTGGATCATGTTCAAAAAGGGGATGTTTTGGTCATTGCAACCAACGGTATCACGAGTCACGCGATGATTGGCGAAATCCTGTGTGGGCATCTGCGCAACAAAGGGGCCGCAGGCGTCATTTGCGACGGGGCCATACGTGACGTGCAAGCCATGGCCGAATGGACAGATTTTTCCGTATATACACGATCAATCACCCCCCGCGGCCCCGATGGCAAAACAAACGGTCAGGTCCAATCGCCGGTTAAATTTAGCGGGATCACAATCACACCGGGCGATTTAATTTTAGGCGACGACGACGGATTGATTGCCCTGCCCCATTACCGTGCCGCGCAAATCCTGCCCATCGCACGCGAAAAAATCGCGACCGAAGACATCTGGATCAATCAGCTAAAATCAGGCGTTGCAGTGGCCGAGGTCTTTGGGTTAGAGCCTCCCGTAAAATCATAAACCCGAAAGCGCGCCCATGACCCATTCTGATGATTCCTCTCGTGGGCTTGCTTTTGCAATTTCGGCCTATCTTATGTGGGGCGGCCTTCCGCTATATCTAAAAGCGATATCGCATGTGCCCGCGTTGGAAGTGGTGTCACACCGCATTATTTGGTCGGTTCCGGTGGCATCGTTGATTTTGATTTTACTGGGGCGCACCCAAGATATCAAAACCGCCCTGCGATCGCCAAAGATGTTGGCAATGGCCTCTCTAACAGCAGCGCTCATTTCGATCAATTGGCTGACCTATGTCTACGCTATCGCCATTGACCGCACCCTTGATGCGGCCCTTGGATATTATATCAATCCGCTTTTTAGCGTGCTTTTAGGGTTTATACTTTTGGGCGAACGCATGCGACCACTTCAATGGATATCCGTCGGCTTTGCCCTTGGCGCGGTCATCGTGCTAACCTATGAATTGGGATCCCTACCTTGGGTTTCATTGGCGCTTACCATTAGTTGGGGCTTTTATGCGCTGTTCAAACGTGCACTTCCCATTGGCCCGAACCAAGGCTTTCTGCTTGAAGTACTGGTTCTTTCGCCAATCGCACTTGGGTATCTTTTGTATCTGTGGATGAACGGCGCGAACAGCTTTGCAAACATAAACTGGTCGACTACCGCGCTTTTGATGGGCTCTGGGATTGTCACCGCAGTTCCGTTAATCGTTTACGCAAACGGCGCGAAACTTTTGCGCCTGTCAACAATCGCCATGCTGCAATATATTGCGCCCACCTTTATTTTTCTAACAGCTGTCTTTATTTTTAATGAACCCTTTGGATGGGAAAAAAAGATCGCATTTCCAATGATCTGGATCGCTTTGGCCGTTTACACCGTGTCTTTGATTAAAGCGAAAAAACACTAGTTTTTGCAAAAACATTCAATAAAAAACGCGCGGGCCGTAGGCGCGCGCGTTTTGTCGGATCGCATAAGCGATAAGAACTGGATTATGAATAACGTTCGACACCAACCCACTGATCATCATTATATCGATCCCCCATCGCCCATCCGATCGGCAAAATGGCATCAATTTGGGCCCGAATTTCATCAGTCATAACAAATGAAGACGCGTCTAAATAATGGGCGACATGTTTGATGTGACGTGTGCCGGGTATCGGCAATAGATGTGGACCTTGATCCAAAACCCAAGCCAAAGCCAATGCAGATGTCGACACGCCCAAGCCATGTGCAAATTGGCGAAACGGTTCAAAACGCGCAACGTTATCGACAAAGTTTTGCCTCTGAAATCTGGGTATACCCATGCGAATATCGGGCGGAGTGAAGGTTGCGGGATCTGGACGCACATCGGAAAATAACCCGCGCCCAACTGGTGAAAACGGAACAAAGGCCGTCCCCAGATCAGCACAGGCTTGGATCAACCCCACTTCGGGCGTGCGGGTCCAAAGTGAATATTCACTTTGCACCGCATCAACGGGTCCAACGGCGGCGGCGCGACGCAATGTGGTGGGTGACACTTCCGACAACCCAATGCCCTTAATCAGGCCGTCCCGTTTAAAATCCAATAAGGTTTCCATCACCTCTTCGATCGCAATATCGGGATCGCGACGATGAATGTAATAAAGATCAACACATTCGACCGCCAATCGTTTGAGAGACTCTTCCAAATTCACCCGCAGATAGGGTTTAGAATTGTCAAACCGTTTGTCACTGCGCCCATCGCGTACGATCCCGCCTTTGGTTGCAATCACCAATTTTGCACGGGTTTTGCGCACAAAATTGCCAATCATGGTTTCTGAAACGCCGTTTCCATAGACATTTGACGTATCCATAAAATCCAACCCATGATCCACACAATAGGCAAGCGTTTCATGGGACGTCTTTTCGTCTGTTGCGCCGTAAAATCCAGCAAAGCTCATACAGCCTAGGCCGATCTCGGACGCGGTTGATCCGTCTTGTAACAGGCGACGACGTTTCATAATTTCCCCTTTTTAAAACCACATACGTTTAAAGATGTTGTTCTTTTTGACAACAAAGTGGAACAAAGCCCCAGCGACGTGCAATGCAACCAAAGCCATAAGGATCCCCTTCATCACTTCGTGCCCTTCTGCCGCAGCGCGCACGCCACCAAACCAAGCAACAGCGCCTGAGATAGGTAATGTAACACCCAATACATATGTTCCGTAATGGACAATTTCGGACACCATTTTGGTCAGCTTACTTTCTTCGGCTGGATAAGGCGGCAAATCAGACCGCTTGCGCACAACAAATCGAATGACCGTAAGCGCCAGGATGGCGAAACCGCCAAAAATGTGACCTGCGACCAACGGGTCAAACGCCACCTCATTGCCGCGCATAAGATCGCGATACGCATGGCTAATCGCGTCATGAAAGATAAACTGTGCCGCAAATAAGATCACCAAGACCCAATGCAGAACGACCATAGTTTTATTGTATTTTTGCATCCCTTTTCCCCCAAGATGTTAATTGACACTCATGCAACGCTATCGAGTAAATTTATATAAGACAATAGTTTAACGATCGCACGTCGGGTTTCCGTCGATTGGATAACGGACATAGGCAAATTTATCGGATGTGAGCGCCCACGAATTTACGTTAATCGTACCTTGCCCCCCATTAAACCGATCAATTGTGGTTATATTGCTGGATGTTAAGTCAATAATTTTGATCATCACGTCGCGATCCGCCGGATGGCCCAACGTCCCCTTGGGATAGGACAAAAATGCCATGCTTTGGTTATCGGGCGAAATATGGGGGAACCAATTTACGCGATCATCATGGGTTAACTGGGTTTTTTCCGTTCCATCGGCCCGCATCCGAAAGATCTGTGCGCCGCCTTTTGGTCCATCCGGAAACTCTGCGTTGAAATAAATAAATTGACCATCTGGCGAATATTCGGGGCCATCCACGGGGAAATCCCCGTTGGTTAATTGATGATGCACGCCCAATCCAATATCAAACGTATAGATCCATGTTTTGACCTGTGACTCATTGGCGATAAGGCCAACATAGGCCAGGCTTGCGCCATCGGGCGACACACCGTGCAAGTAATGCCGAAAACCCTGCGCATCGCGATCCGTTTGGGTGACACGCGTTGGAATTCCGCCCTCTAATCCAAGCCGATACAAATGGCCGTCGTTTGAGGATACATAAATATCGCGCCCGTTCGGATCCAACACATGGTCATTGTTTAGATCATTTATCGGATCACTGTTGATCAAGGCCGCGCCATTGGTACCATTTGGATCAATGCGATACAAACGCCCGTCTTGGTTAAAAATCAACCACTTTTGGTCAAAGGTCCAATTCGGCGCTTCGATTAAATCATGCGTTCGATAAATAACCTTTGTCTGTTTTGACACGCAGTCATAAACAACCAATTCACTGACTTGATTTGATAAAAGCTGCCCCATGAGACCGTTAAAACCCGACGTTATCGCGGCCCTTTAATCCCAAGATTGCGCGGGCTTCGTCGGGTGTTGCGACCTCAAGTGATAAGTTGGCAATCATGTCACATGCTTTGCGAACCTGGGATGCATTGTCTGGCGCCAATTGGCCTTTTCCCATCCATAAATTATCCTCTAATCCCACGCGAACCGACCCACCATGCGCAGCCGCGGTTGCAGCAATTGCCATTTGTGATCGTCCGGCACCCAAGACGGACCAGATATAGTCGGATCCGAACAATCGGTCTGCGGTGCGCTTCATATGCGCAACATCATCAGGGTGCGTCCCAATTCCGCCCAAGATACCAAACACAGTTTGAACCAAAAACGGAGGCTTAATCAAACCGCGATCAACAAAATGCGCAAGGTTATAAAGATGGCTGGTGTCATAGCATTCAAATTCAAACCGCGTGCCGTTAGCAGAACATGCACCAATGATATGTTCTATATCGGCATAGGTATTTTTAAACACCAAATCGCGGCTATTTTCCAAATGCTGGCGTTCCCAATCATGGTGAAAATCAGAATACCGTTTCAACATGGGAAATAAACCAAAGTTCATAGATCCCATATTCAATGATGCCAATTCCGGACCCAGATCGCGCGCAGGCGCAACACGTTCGGCCACGCTCATATGGGGGCTACCGCCGGTTGTAATGTTTATAATTGCATCGGTTTGCGTTGCAATGCGCGGCAAGAATTCCAAAAAAGCATCGGCGGTTTGCACAGGTCGCCCGTCCGCATCATTGCGGGCATGAAGATGCAAAATTGATGCGCCTGCGTGTGCTGCGGCTATGGCGTCTTGCGCAATTGAATCGGATGTTGCAGGTAAATGCGGCGACATCGAAGGCGTGTGAATTGCGCCAGTGATTGCACAACTTAGGATAACTTTTTGCACCATCAAAGCCCCCCTTTACGCGGCCGGCATGCCGTGTTCAATCAATCCCGCAAGCCAGCTACAGCCAATAGGAATGATATCATCATTAAAGTTATAGGCAGGATGATGCACAGGCGCGCTATCGCCATTGCCCAATAATATATACGCACCAGGGCGTTCTTCTAACATAAAGGCGAAATCTTCGCCGCCCATGACCAAAGGCGCATCTTCGCATTGGCCGGTGATTGATTTGGCAACCTTGGACGCGAAATCGGTTTGTGCATCATGGTTGACCATAACTGGATAGCTTCGGTTAAATGTGGCCTGCACATCGGCGCCAAAGGCGGCGCCCACCTGTTCGGCCAAAGCGACCAAACGGGTTTCTGCCAAATCACGATGTGCCGCATCCATCGTGCGTGCGGTTCCTTTGATGTGAACGGTCTGCGGAATGACGTTATACGCCTTTGACGACGATTCAATCGACGTGACAGACACCACCATTTGTTGGACAGGATCGGAATTGCGGCTGGCAATCGTTTGTAACGCGGTGACAATATGGCTGGCCACGACAATCGGGTCTATGGCATCTTGCGGTTTGGCCGCGTGCCCGCCCTTGCCTGTCACTTTGATATCAAAGAAATCCGATGCAGCAAAAAAAGCCCCGGCCCGAATGCCAAATTTACCCATTTCAACGCCCGGCCAATTGTGCATTCCATAAACTTCTTGGATATTAAAACGATCCATCAAACCATCGTTGCACATTTCACGCGCACCCGCGCCTCCTTCTTCGGCGGGTTGAAAAATGACCACTGCGGTACCGTTGAAATTTCGCGTCTCTGCCAAATATTGTGCGGTGCCCAACAACATAGCCGTATGCCCATCATGCCCACAGGCGTGCATCGCACCATGATTTTTGGACGCATAGGGCAAACCCGTTTCTTCGGTAATTGGCAAAGCATCCATGTCAGCACGCAACCCAATCACCCGCCCAGAAGACGTTGCCTGCCCCCGAATAACCCCCACAACACCCGTTCGCCCAATTCCTGTGACGACCTCATCACACCCAAAGGACCGCAGTTTATCCGCAACCAACGCCGATGTGCGATGTGTTTCATATAAAACTTCGGGATGGGCATGAATGTCGCGGCGCCATTCGGTGACGTCGGCATGTAATTGGGCAAATCGGTTCTTGATCGGCATAGTTTTCCTCAGATCGCACATGTGGTGAAATAAAAATAAAACTCCACCTGTTAAGCACCATTAAAAACCCATTCTGATCACAAGCGCAATGATCGGATTTATATCCCAACAATATCTCGGGATGCAGAATTATTTACCAGATAAACACACTGATTACCAATACCAGGCACTTGATTTAATGAAAAATAAATCTAATTCGGAACAATATTCCATAATCGGAGAACCGCCATGTTTGAGTCCCTTGGATTTGAAACCCTAACTGCGCCACAGGTCAGTTTGATTTTCGCCCTAATCTTAGGGGCGGCTTTTGGATTATTCGCTGAACAAACCAAATTATGTTTTCGACGCGCCGTCATCGGCAATGATCGCAAACAAGCCGCAGGCATTTGGATGACCGCCTTGGCCGTCGCCATCGCGGCAACACAAACGGCAGTTTATTTCGAAATCATAGATTTTTCGGATCATCGGTTTCTGGCGTCAGACGCACCCTTGTTCGCAGCCGCAATTGGCGGCGCGTTGTTTGGGGCGGGCATGGTGTTATCGCGCGGCTGTGCGTCACGTCTGACGGTGTTAACAGGCACGGGAAACATGCGTGCGTTGGTGACATTATTGATTTTTGGGTTGGCAGCAAACGCAACGATGAAAGGTCCATTGGCGGATTTGCGCATCGCATTGACGGAACGCACCACCGATTTGGCTGACGCGGCATCCTTGGCCAATGTGATGCCATTTGCGCCTATTTTCGCCGTTCTATTACTATTATGGTTTGGTGTGACCTCGGGAAATCGGATCAGGCATTTGATTATGGCGGCCGCCATTGGAACCCTGCCCGCTATTGCGTGGGTTGGAACGGGCTTTGTGCTTTATGATGATTTTGATCCAATCGCATTCGAAAGCCTTGCGTTTACATTACCCGCCGCCGACACCGTATTTTGGATTGTCGCATCAACGTCGGTCAGTGCAAAATTCACCGTCGGGCTTTTGGTCGGCGTAATCGCAGGCGCGTTTGTATCGGCTTTGTTGTCACGCCGCCTAAATTGGGTTGGTTTTGACGGGCCTGCACAAATGGGCCGTCATAGCTTGGCCGCAGTTCTGATGGGATTTGGTGGCGTCACTGCGGGCGGATGCACCATTGGCGCGGGTCTATCGGGAATACCGACGCTATCCATCGCAGCAGTCACCACATTAGTATTTATCGCGCTAGGGGCAAAATTGACCCATCATTTGGTCGATGTCATTCCATCTTCTCGCGAATTCGGCGAATTAAATACCAAACGACCAATACAACCGGCAGAGTGATACCTGCCGTCAACAACCCCTTGGTGACACCGAACACGTCGGCCAAGGGGTACAAAAGATACCCTGTCAAAGACACGGCATAATAACTAATTGCGACGACCGACAAACCTTCGACGGTCTTTTGCAACCGCAATTGCAAATCCGCGCGTTCATCCATGCTTTTCAACACCGCTTGGTTTTGCGCAGACCGTTCCACATCCACCTTAGTTCGCAACAATTCGCCCGCACGCATTGCGCGATCCGCCATTGCAGACAAACGTGTTTCCGTCGATTTCACCGTTCGCATCGCGGGGTCGTATCGGCGCATCATAAATTCATAAAACGTTTGCCGCCCCATAAAGCGTTCCTCGCGTAAAACAGCAATACGTTGGTCCAAAATGGCCTGATATGCCCATGTTGCACCAAACCGAAACGCCGATTGCGCCGACATGTTTTCCAATTCTGCAGATACATGTAGAAACGAATTCAACGTACCCTCTGCAGGAATGTCTGCATCTGCCATTTTCACCATTAGATTTGATAATTCGGCATCCAATTCGCTCATCCGCGATTGCATGGATCTTGCGCGTGAAAACCCCAACATCGACATGGTTTTATAGGTTTCAATCTCACACAAACGCTGAATGATCCGCCCAACACGGCGTTCCCCCGTCGCTGGATCGACAAACATCGCGACCCTTTGATGTCCCAATTCATCAATACGAAAATCTGCCGCAACGATCGCGGCACGATCCAACACATAGCTTACGGCTAAGCTTTCTGGCACAAACCATTCGCGCAAATGCTGCGCCGTCGTCTCGGGATCTTTTAGATGCTCTAATCGGATCGATGCCGACGTAATGCACACGCCTAGAAGCTGGGCCAACCAATCCTTGGGAAACCCATCAAAAACCGTTGCATCAAAGGCCCTATTCGGCAAATCATTGGAAAACAACGTGTATGTTACAAATTCTGTATGCTGTTCCCACTTTAAAGTATGGCGCCCCAGCTCTCCAAAGAAATGTGTCGCCCCAGGCTGTGGGTGTGGTGCTCCAAAACGATCCAACAACGCAATTAAATCCGCGCGATCATGTTCTCGGTCCCGCGAAACCGCGTGTTCTGGCTGTTTGATCGCCAAATACGCAACAGTTCCTGGGGCATGAAACGAAGGAAACGGACGCGCATGCAATTCGTTCGAAAGCTTATAGCGCATTGGATGATCTTGGATCAGCGGCATAGGACACCTAACATCTTTTTCTTCGCAAAATAAACACCCCGCTCCGAACCGTAAAGAAAAAAATCAATATTTTTCAATTTATTACAGGATACAAATGCATACAAACCCACATCTTTCACCTTTGGCCAAATACTCGACTGGGGGTCTGGAGGGCGTCAGCGCCCCCAGTTGGTCGGATCGCAATCGCGATCCGAAACAAAAACGCCCGACATCTAGGGCCGGGCGTTTCAAACGATTTTTTGATGATTTTAGCTGATCATCGTCAACAATTTGTTCAACGACTCTTTCGCATCACCATAGAACATGCGTGTGTTCTCTTTATAGAACAATGGGTTCTCAATACCTGAATACCCGGTTCCTTGACCACGCTTAGACACGAACACTTGTTTCGCCTTCCAACATTCCAACACAGGCATGCCTGCGATTGGGCTGTTTGGATCCTCTTGCGCGGCGGGGTTAACGATGTCGTTGGACCCGATAACGATGGCAACGTCTGTTTCTGGGAAATCCTCGTTGATTTCATCCATTTCCAAAACGATATCATAAGGTACTTTTGCTTCTGCCAACAAAACGTTCATATGGCCAGGCAAACGCCCCGCAACAGGGTGGATCGCGAAACGTACATCTTTGCCCTTGGCGCGCAAACGCTTGGTCAATTCAGATACCGCTTGTTGCGCTTGGGCAACCGCCATACCGTATCCTGGAATAATGATCACGCTATCTGCATCGTCCAACGCTGCGGCAACGCCTTCTGCGTCAATCGCGATTTGCTCACCTTCGACTTCCATAGCGGGACCTGTGGTACCACCAAAGCCGCCCAAAATCACCGAAATGAACGAACGGTTCATCGCTTTGCACATGATGTAGGACAAAATCGCACCGGACGAGCCGACCAACGCACCTGTGACGATCAACAAATCGTTGCCAAGTGAAAAGCCAATCGCCGCCGCGGCCCAACCCGAATATGAGTTTAGCATTGAAACAACAACGGGCATATCCGCGCCACCGATACCCATGATCAAATGGTACCCGATGAAAAACGCCAAAAGCGTCATAAGGATCAATGTCCACATGCCTGATCCGTTCAAGAACATGATCAACAAAATAACAGACAAGATTGCCGCGGACGCATTTAAGAGATGACCACCCGGCAATTTAACGGCCTTACCGTCAACTTTGCCCGCTAATTTACCAAAGGCAATGACTGACCCCGTAAATGTGACCGCACCAATAAAGACGCCCAAGAACACTTCGACCTTAAGGATCGAAATTTCGACGTCATCTTTGTGAGACAATTTTTCACGGAACCCTGTGATGCCATTTTCATGCATCCATGTGGCCAAACCTTCACCGCGCAACACCGATGGTGCGTCCGCCATGATCGACTGAACTGCGTTCAATTCCAAATAAGCGTTATAGCCGATGAAAACTGCCGCAAGACCAACAAAGCTGTGCAATGCCGCAACCAATTGTGGCATTTCGGTCATTTCGACCTTGCCCGCGACCTGCATCCCCAAAAAGGCGCCAATCCCGACGGTAACCAAGATCACCAAATAATTGCCCATACCCGGGCCAAATACGGTTGCGGCAATGGCCAAACCCATCCCCACGATTCCGTACCATACTGCGCGCTTTGCGCTTTCTTGTCCGCTTAATCCGCCCAAGGACAGGATAAATAGGACGGCTGCTGCGACGTAGGCCGCTGAAACGATACCTAAAGACATTTTATCTGCTCCTTAGCTTATGATTTTTGGAACATCGCCAACATACGACGCGTGACCATAAAACCACCGACGATGTTGATCGTTGCGATCAAAACAGAGATTGCCGACAAGATCATAACCAACCAACTGGACGATCCGACTTGCAACAATGCCCCCAAAATAACGATGCCCGAAATTGCGTTCGTGACCGCCATCAATGGTGTGTGAAGGCTGTGCGATACGTTCCAAATCACTTGGAACCCAACAAAACACGCCAATGCAAACACGATAAAGTGCTGCATGAATGATGCCGGTGCATAGGCCCCGATGATCAACATCAAAATCGTACCAATCGCCAAAACACCAACTTGTTGTTTTGTCGCGGCTTTGAACGCGGCGACTTCTGCGGCGCGTTTTTCCTCTGGGGTCAATTCTTTTGGCTTCTCTTTCGATTTTGCCGCAATTGCCGCGATTTTAGGGGGCGGAGGTGGGAATGTGATTTCACCCGCATGTGTCACGGTCGCACCACGGATGACATCGTCTTCCATATTATGAACAACGACGCCGTCTTTTGCCGGGGTCAAATCGGTCATCATATGGCGAATATTCGTTGCATAAAGCGACGATGACTGCGCCGCCATACGGCTTGGGAAATCGGTAAAACCGATGATTGTCACGCCGTTATCTGTGACAACTTTTTCATCCTTAACAGTGCCTTCAACGTTGCCGCCCTTTTCGGCCGCAAGGTCAACAATAACTGATCCTGGCTTCATCGCGGCAACCATATCCGCCAACCATAGCTTTGGCGCTTCGCGGTTGGGGATCAAAGCAGTCGTGATGACGATATCGACCTGAGGAGCCAGTTCACGGAATTTCGCCAATTGCGCTTCGCGGAATTCCGGGCTGGAGACAGACGCGTAACCACCGGTTGCGGCGCCGTCTTGTTGTTCCTCTTCGAAATCAAGGTACACGAATTCGGCACCCATTGATTCAACTTGCTCGGCCACTTCTGGACGCACGTCGAATGCATAGGTAATCGCACCCAATGATGTTGATGTCCCGATGGCCGCCAAACCGGCAACACCCGCACCCACGATCAAAACCTTTGCAGGGGGCACTTTGCCCGCCGCCGTCACCTGACCAGTAAAGAACCGACCAAAGTTGTTGCCCGCCTCAATAACTGCGCGGTAACCTGCGATGTTTGCCATTGACGACAGCGCGTCCATTTTTTGGGCACGGCTAATGCGGGGGACCATTTCCATCGCAATGACGGTTGCGCCCTTTTTCTTGGCCGTGTCCATGCCTTCTTCGTTGCCCGCTGGGTTGAAGAATGAAATCAACGTTTTGTCCGCGCTTAGACGTTTCAATTCCGCTGTTTCTGGCTGACGAACTTTGGCAATGATGTCTGCGTCTTTCCATAGTGAAGCAGCGGTTTTCACCACCGTCACACCCGCCGCTTCATATGCAGCGTCGGAAAAACCCGCTTGCGCGCCTGCGCCCGTTTCGATCAAACATTCATGGCCCAATTTCTGAAGTTGAAGGGCGCTGTCTGGCGTCATTGCCACGCGCGCTTCGCCGTCAAAGACCTCTTTTGGCGTACCTATTTTCAACGTTTCCGTCCCCTTGTTAATCGTACATCTCAGCACGGTTAAAGTTAAACTTGTCGTCCCACATCATCCGCGTTACCGCTTTTGAACCATAATGGGTCGTTATCCCTAAATCCACCTACGTGTTTGCGTTAAATAGCGCGCAAATTCTACCCTGAATTTGCGCCTTAATCGGTCTTCTTCGGGTAAAATGAACCGTTTTTCGATCACCCAAACAAATATGGGCAATAATGGTAGCGATAACACCGAATCCCACTTAAGAATCAGTCCCAACAGGATCAACGTGTCCCCAAGATAAATCGGGTTGCGCGAGCGCTTGAATATGCCTTGGGTTATCAGACGATCGGCAATTTGATGCGGCACAATCGTGGTTTTATGTTTATAAAATTCGATCGCGGCCAAAGCGATCAACAAAATTCCACCTCCGACCAAAAGTCCGCCAAGCAATTGCACCCACGCCATATCGAGCGACAGGCCAAAATCGAAATATCGCCCCTGCACCCAGGCAATGCAAAGCGCCCCGATCAACCAGATGGGCGGTATATCGATGTAGCGCGTCATTGTGGAAAATATGCGGCGTCCGTGAGCCACCCGTTGCGGCCGGTTTGCAAAACCAACACATTTTCACGCCCCAACACGCGCGCCGCAAATGTGGCTTGAGCGGACAATGATCCCGTGTTGCAAAACAAAATGACCATGCCATCGTCGGGCAATTCGTCAATGCGCGCGGGAATTTCGCGCCATTCAATGTTGATTGCGGTCGGTATTGTGCCGGCGGCGAATTGATCCGCATCGCGCGTATCCACAAAAATGGCCGCATCAAACACATCTTGGGTCAATTGCTGTGGCAAGATAATCCCGGATTCATAGGTCGCAAAATCCATGTATCCAATGATTTCATCCGCTAAGTCATCGGCCAATGCCATTTGTGATAGGCCCAAAGACACGCCAACCGCAAGGCTGCGCAAAGTCGTTTTAAACATAATTTATTCAAACTCCATCTCGGCATAGACACGGCCTGCGTTTTTTGTGGCCAATTCATCGAATGTGTCCAGATGCCGCCAACGATCTTGATCCACATAATATGCCCCGGCCAGATCACCGCCGCTGTCCATGTGTTCAGCAATCTTTTCACGCAGATCCACCAGATAATCGCGGGTATAGCGGGTGACTTGGGCCAAATTGGTCGGATGCCCATGCCCAGGGATCACATAGGTGGGATTAAGTGGCATAAAGGCATTTTCAAACGTATCTATCCAACAACTGGTACAGGTGTCTTCAAAGATGGGGGGCATGCGTTCATGAAACGCGATGTCACCGGCGATCATCATGCCCCATTGTGGGATCCACACCTGGGTATCCCCCGGACCATGCGCAGGGCCTAGATGCAGGATTTCAAACTTTACCCCGCCCAATTCATAATCATAGCGGTCACTAAACGACAGGTTCGGAATGACGACACGGGTGCCTTCGGCTTTGTCCTTGTTATAGCGTTGCATCCCTTGCAGGATAAAATCACCATTTTCTTCGACCTCTTCGATGGCCTCTTCATGCGCCAAAATATCAACGCCTAAATCGGCCCAATAAGAATTGCCCAATGTAGCGTGGCCTTGGCCGTTTTCATTGATCACCAATTTTACCGGCTGATCCGTGACCTTTTTGATTTCTTCATGCAAGGCGGCCGACAGCCGCGCAGACGCGCTACCATTGATAACAACGACGCCGTCGTCTGTGACGACAAACGACAAATTGTTGTTGTGTCCCGAATTTTCATAGGTGGGCGGCGCGGTTGCACCGATCGCGGAAAACACATGCGGGATGACTTCGACGGGTTTTGAATAAAGCTCTGATTGCGGATATTGATCAGCAATATCTTCGCTTGCGAAACTGGCAGACGCGGCCAAAATCGAAGACATTAGTATTGATACGCGCATGATGTGTCCCTCACTGTTGGGCGCATCCTACAGTTAAATTCACTTTTGTGAATATCAAAAACGAAATTTTATTGCGCAACTTGTCACAGGTCGGAAAATCGATACAGTCGGGAAAAATATTTTAAACGGGGATCGAAATGGAATTAGCCGGAAAACATGCGTTGGTCACAGGCGGCGGTACAGGGATTGGTTTAGCCATCGCGCGATCGTTGGCGGCCGCAGGCGCCGAGGTAACAATTACCGGACGACGGATCGACGTGTTGCAACACGTTGCCGGTGGACGCATTCACGCGGCCGCGATGGATGTCACAGACGAAGCGGCCCAGATTGAGACCATTAAAGCCGCCGTCGCAGCGCGTGGTCCAATTCAAATCTGCGTCGCAAACGCCGGCATCGCAGAGGGCCGAACATTGCAAAAAACCGATTTGGAATTTTGGCACAAGATCATGGCGACCAACCTTGATGGGGCCTTTGTCACGATCCGCGAAGCCATGCGATCCATGACCACAACCGATTGGGGGCGTGTGATTGCCGTGTCCTCGATCGCAGGGGTCAAAGGATTAAAAGGCGCAGGCGCCTATAGCGCATCTAAACATGGCGTCATCGGATTGATCCGGTCCTATTCTGAGGAATTCATGGGCGGCCCAATCACCTTCAACGCGATTTGTCCCGCTTATGTCGATACCGATATCGTCACCCGCAACGTCGAAGCGATCAAAACCCGTGCAGGTGTGTCCCAAGATGACGCTATGTCCATGATGACATCGCAAAACCGCCATGGTCGTTTAATCGCCGCCGATGAAATCGCACGAACCGCGCTTTGGCTCTGTGACCCAGCATCGGGATCGGTCAACGGACAAACCATTGAAATCGCGGGGGGCCAAGTATGACCGATTTTGCATGGACAAAGACGCAATTTCATCTTCCTGAGGGCATGATTTATCTAGACGGGAATTCGTTGGGCCCCCTGCCCGTGTCGGCAACGGACCGGGTCATGGACATGATGCGGGATCAATGGGGCGATATGTTGATCACGTGCTGGAACAAAGCGGGCTGGATGGCGCAATCAAAAACGCTGGGTGATCGCATTGGCCGGTTGATTGGCGCGGAACCAAACCATGTCATGGTGGGCGATACACTGTCGATCAAAGTGTACCAGGCTTTGGCCAGCGCGCTGGCTCTGTGCCCTGATCGGCGGGTAATCGTATCTGACAGTGGGAATTTCCCCTCAGATCTTTATATGGCGCAAGGGTTGATCAAATCCTTGGGCGCAGACCATGAATTGCGCATCGTAAATCCCGAAGATGTCCACGACGCAATCACCGAAGACGTTGCCGTTACATTAATCACCGAAGTGGATTATCGCACTGGCCGCCGCCACGATATGGCACGCCTGACGAAACGGGCGCATGACATGGGGGCCTTGACCATTTGGGATCTGGCGCATTCGGCGGGTGCAGTTGACGTGGATCTTGCGGGGGTCGGTGCGGATTTTGCGGTTGGATGCACCTATAAATATCTAAACGGCGGTCCCGGGGCGCCGGCGTTCATTTATGTCCGGCCATCGTTGGTGGACCACGTCGAACCCGCGTTGTCGGGATGGTTGGGGCATGTGGCCCCGTTTGATTTTGACTTGGAATACCAGTCGGGCCATGGAATTGATCGCATGCGCGTTGGCACCCCACCGGTTATCGCAAATGCGTCTTTGGGTGCAGCATTAGACATTTGGGATCATGTCACCATGTCCGACGTGCGGACACGTTCGATGGATTTGACACAACGCTTTATTGAGGGGATCGAAGCAAGCTGTCCGATGTTGACCCTTGCATCCCCCCGCGACCCGGCCCAGCGCGGATCGCAAGTCAGCTTTCGATTTGCCGAAGGCTATGCCGCGATGCAGGCTTGTATCGCCGCAGGCGTGATCGGCGATTTCCGCGCGCCTGACATTATGCGATTTGGCTTTACGCCCCTTTTCATCGATGCCGATGACGTGGCGCATGCGGTGGAACGTATCGCCCATGTGATGACACATAAATTGTGGGACGCCCCCGAATATAAAAACCGCAACGCTGTGACCTAAACGGATGCCGAGAGGAATATGCTTTGTTCATACCGCGTGCCGTGATACGATAAACCCATGCAAGACGTTTTGAACACCAAAACCCTCCACATCCCCGTCACGCGCCCCAACGGTTTGATCGCGATTTGGCGCAAACTTGCCATGGTAGGTGCGCGCAATACCTGAAAGATGCTTTTGCCCTTTTGCAAAGACTGACATCATAACAGGTAAATAACATGACCCAATTTAACCCTGCCCACGATGGGGCACATATGTCATTCGACACAGACATGTCATATGGCGCGTATCTAAAGCTTGACCGTGTCCTCGAGGCTCAACACCCTTTGAGCGATGCGAATGATGAAATGCTATTCATCATACAACACCAAACATCCGAGCTTTGGTTGAAATTAATTATCCAAGAATTACAGTCGGCGCGTGATGCGATGTCTCTTGGATCATTTGAACATATGTTCAAAATGTTAACCCGCGTTGGATGCATTTTTGAACAATTAAACAACGCTTGGGACGTTTTACGCACAATGACGCCAAGCGAATACACCGCCTTTCGTGCCGCATTGGGGCGATCGTCAGAATTTCAATCCGCACAATATCTCGAGGTTGAATTTATCCTGGGCAATCGCAACGAACATATGACCAAACCCCATGCCCATGACCCAAAGATCATGGATCGCCTAACCGCAGAATTAAAACGCCCAAGCCTCTACGACACAGCGTGCGCATTGTTAGACACGATAGGACCCAAAGCCCACAATCACCGTGCCGCATGGTTGGCCGTTTATCAAAAGCCCGATGACCATTGGACCCTTTACCAATTGGCCGAAAAGTTGGTCGATTTAGAAGACTACATGCGCCGCTGGCGGTTTAACCATGTCACAACCGTCACGCGGATCATCGGCCAAAAACGGGGGACCGGCGGCACAAGCGGGACAGCATATTTGCAAAAGATGTTAGACGTGGTGTTGTTTCCCGACCTTTGGGACATCCGTACCGATTTGTAACCTTATGCGGATTCCAACCGTGCGTCTGCCCCGCGCGCCCAGGCATGAACCGCTTCGCCAAAGGCGGTAAACAATGGGCGCGACACGGGATCAGCGTCAGCATTCCATTCAGGATGCCATTGCACCGACAAGGTAAAGCCCGGCGCGTCTTTGACATAAATTGCCTCGGGCGTACCATCGGGTGCATAGCCGTCAATCACAATGCGCGGACCTGCGACATTGATCCCTTGCCCGTGCAACGTATTGGTCATGACGGTTTGTGCCCCTAACAGCCGATGGAACACACCGTTCCGGGTCATGCTAACCTCATGACGCAGGGCAAATTTTTCCTCAATCGTGCCGTCAGGTGGCATGCGATGATTCATGCGGCCAGGTAAGTCGCGGATTTCGGGATGCAGTGTCGATCCCATGGCAACAGCGACCTCTTGGAAGCCGCGGCAAATGCCAAAAATCGGTTGGCCACGTTCAACACAGGCACGGATCAAATTCAACGATATGCCATCACGATCACGATCAAATGCGCCATGCGCTGGGGTTTCTTCTTCGCCATATTCGCTTGGATGAACGTTGGCACGGCCTCCGGTCAACAAAAACCCGTCACAGGTGTCCAAAACATCCGCAATATCGATTAGATTGGGCGCCGTCGGAATAATCAATGGCAAACAGCCCGTAACCTTGGCAATTGCCTCAACGTTGATATGGGCCGCACCGTGGACCATGAATTGATCGTTGATAAGGTGTTGATTGCTGATAATGCCAACGATAGGTCGCGTCATGGTATGCCTCTAAGTTGAGGCATAAATATCTGCTCTAATCGTTAAAATCAATTGACGCATTGAAAAATATGAGCGTGGGACGCTTATAAAAAGCGTCCCACGTAATTTCTATTAAGGCTTTTAATTTTTATTGGCCGTAAAATATCCATAGCCCGTTATCGTTGTAGAGCTTAGCCCGATTGTACCACCGATTTGTTCAGCATCTGGTCCAAAAAGGCCAACGCTATAACTGCCTTTATCCGTGGGGTCCAAACCAAACTGAGCCTGGAAGGCTGCGTCAGGGGAAACGACACCCGTAAATTCACCGTTTTCATCAATGTTTGTGGCATCAAGTGATACGCTGCCCGACAAAGCAGTCGGCGAAGTAATGACAACATTGGTATATGCTAAATTGCCAATATTGCCTGACAGGCTCTCATTCTGGAAATCAACACTCATCGACAAGTCCCCTGTCACCAACTGTTCGTTCGGGTATGTACTCGAGTAATTCGAGGCAGGAGCCACTTTTAATCCCGCGCTGCCGGAATAGGTCGCAGTAGGATTTGATGCGACGTCAGCAAACAGGGTTTGCGCCCCGACGACCGCAAAGCCGCGTTTTGCCGTTGTCGATGTAGGACCATCAACTCCATATTCCCAGATCTGTAGATAATTTGTATTTGAACCATCCAATGCAGCGTCTAACGTCGCCGTATCGTAAGCCGTCAAATAAATAATATCACTTGTGTTTTTGTCATAATTTGGATTGCTGGTTGTGTCATAGCCATTACCGCTTGCGTCACGATCATCCTGCACGAAACTATAAGTAACGCCATCAACAATCATGATCGCTTCGCCACCCGCACCTTTTGAAATTTCAAAAGTTGAAGCTTCGCTTGAAGTAGAATTGCCAGTATAATCAAGCACCATACCAGAAACCATTCCGGATTGCGCCGTTAATTTGGTACCCGCACCATTAATCGCACCCATTGTGCCAGCATCGCTTGCCAAAACACGTGTAGTTGTTGGCGTCGGTGTGGGCGTTGGCGTCGGATTTGCTTGCTGTTGTTGAGTGGGTGTCGGATTGGCGTTTGGTTCTTCGTTTTTAGATGAACTGCTTGAACAAGCAGAAATAAGTGCAATACATGGAAGCGCTAATAATGCTGAATATTTCATAAAAAAGCTCCTTAAATTTGTAACCAAAAGGACAAAATTTCCTTTACAAAATCACCGAACCAAATGCGGCGTTACCACTGCGTTATCAGATCGTTATTTTTTTGATGTGATCGTTACTCAAACGTTATTGCGACAATTCACGATACAATTTTGTTAACTGATTTTTGCTAAATATCTATACACTAGGAAAGATTTTTATACGAATTGATTGAAAAACACCATCTCAGGCACGTTACAATGTTGACCCTAAACCTGATGGGTGACCCCAAATTGATAATGGGTTCGGAACATTTGCATCCTCCGGCCCGACTATTTCAGGTCATCGCTCTGTTGTATTTCAGTCCCAATTATCAACTGTCCCGGCGGAAAGTTGGTTCATTAATTTGGGATACGAAAGACGAAAAAACCGCATTGGCGAACCTGCGCCAATTTTTGTTTCGTGTGTCAAAATACGAACCAATCGCGCGTATCATTCAATTTGACCAACAAGATGTGTTCTTGGATTTGGCAACAGCACGCATTGACGTGTCACTTTTGTCAGAAAGCGCTGTAACCTTGGACCGATTGATCGAATTTTGGAAAGGTCCTTTTTTGGATGAAGATCAACCGCAATCTGAGGCGTACCAAGATTGGCTTTTCGCGAAACGGCAAGACATCGAAGATGCGTATTTTCGGTTGGCGCAGGGTTCATTGAATTTGGAAACTTTTCCGGGTCTTGCCACACCACAAGACGTTGGGCGGGTCGAACAAACGTTGATTTCGATCCACCCGATGCGAATGCAAACCTATCACAGCTCGGCCGAGGCCTATGGGCAATTGGGTGCAATGTCTGAAATTTATCGCATCCGTGACATGTATCGATCCAAAGGCCACGAAGACGACACCAAACTCAGCCAAATCATACGACGTTGGGCCAACGCAAAGCCCATTAATGATGACCCGATACTAAATTTCGCACCGACCTTACCGACCGTCGCGATCATTGTCCAAAAAGGCGGGTTTGATCACATGCGCATCGCACCCTTTGCGATGGATTTGGTCGCATCTTTAGCGCGGTATCGAAGCTTTAAGACCTTGGCGCCGTCTGTCAAAGCATCGGGGTGGTTGATCGGGGATCAACAAACGAATACGCGCGAATTTGACGATGCGCTTGTGTTATATCAATCCCCTGCGTCGATTGATCAACACACAATTGGCATCAACCTTGTTCAAATGTACGATCGCAACATTATTTGGTCGGGGCAATTCAACCTGGGCCAGTTTGGGATAAATGATCGAGTAAAGCGCATACTGGAACAAATAACTTAATGTGTTGCATCACGGCTTATTTCATATCGCGCCGCAATTTCGCACCTGACACAAGACAATACGCTTTACAAAGCCTATTTGACCGCTCAATCGTTCATCGAAACGGCAGATTTGGCGTCAATTCGAAAAGCACGCAGCATTTTAAAGTCTATTCAATCCGCCGATTCAGGGTTTTCAGAAACCACCGAAAATATTGGTTTGACCCTTTTGAATGAATGGAAATTATTGGGTGGTACCGATCCGACATTGGTGGAAAACGCCTATGTCTGCGCCAATCAATCGATTAGAAACAATCCCCATACACCTTTGCCGTTTGTGGTCTGCGCCCGCACATCCATTCATCAGCGCAATTTCGAAAACGCTTTGCCTGCGCTGGAAGAGGCGCGCGCGATCTTTCCAAATTCGCCCCGTCTCATCTTGGAACATGCCGACATCTCAAGTCATCTTGATTTACAAGAACAAGCATGGGACGCCTTACAACGTGCGATTTCGCTGCATAGCGAATTGACCAATCAACAACTTTGGACTGCGGCATCCATCGCGCTTTTTTCGCGCCGGTATCATGCGGCGCGTGATTTTTGCCAACGTATTACATCGGATGAAATTGCGTTGGGTGTGCGCACTGCAAGTTTTGCATTGACGGGCGATATGACGGGCGCACGGTTTTGGGCGTCCCAGTTGCGCCAGGTGTTGCCAGATGTGTCAATCGATCAATTGACGCGCACAACCCCCTTTGCAACCAAAGAAGCGTTTGAGCCCTATTTTGAAGGGCTCAAAATGATGGGCATCACTTAGGCCTGCGCTTTTAATTCTAGACGGCGTTTGTGCAACACGGGTTCGGTGTACCCTGATGGCTGCGCACGTCCTTCAAACACCAAATCACATGCCGCTTTAAACGCGATCCCATCAAAGGACGGCGTCATTGGCGTATACAGCGGATCGTTTGCATTTTGCCGATCCACGACCGCGGCCATTTTTTGCATCGCAGCCATCACCTGATCGTGGCTTACCACACCGTGATGCAACCAATTGGCCAAAGCCTGTGACGAAATACGACACGTCGCGCGATCCTCCATCAAGCCCACATCGTTGATGTCTGGCACTTTCGAACACCCAACGCCCTGATCGACCCAGCGCACTACATAGCCCAAGATACCTTGAGCATTATTTTCAATCTCGGTCTGGATTTGGGCATCGGATAGATTTTGACCTGTCATCACTGGAATGGTCAACAAATCGTCCAAAGTACCCCGTGCACCGCCCGCCTTGATTTCGTCCTGGCGCGCTTTGACATCCACCTGATGATAATGGGTTGCATGCAATGTCGCCGCTGTGGGCGATGGCACCCATGCACAGTTCGCGCCAGATTTTGGATGACCGATCTTAGCCACCATCATATCGGCCATTTTATCGGGCATCGCCCACATGCCTTTGCCGATTTGTGCACGCCCTTGAAGGCCACAGGCCAAACCGATGTCCACATTGCGGTCTTCATAAGATGCAATCCAAGCGGTTGTTTTCATGTCGCCTTTTGGCAAGAACGCACCCGCCTCCATGCTGGTGTGGATTTCATCACCTGTACGATCCAAGAAACCGGTATTGATAAAGGCGACACGCGATTTCGCAGCGCGGATACATTCGGCCAAATTCGCGGATGTGCGGCGTTCTTCATCCATGATGCCCAATTTCACAGTATTGCGTGCAAGCCCAAGGATGTCTTCGACCGCGTCAAAGATTTCGACCGCAAAGGCAACCTCTTCTGGCCCGTGCATTTTAGGTTTCACGACATACATCGACCCATGCACCGAATTACCGCCCGCCTTTTGCAGGTCGTGCATTGCAATTAACGTGGTGCACAGTGCATCCATGATCCCTTCGCCGATTTCATGACCATCGCGATCAATCACAGCGGGGTTCGTCATCAAATGACCCACGTTGCGGACCAACATCAGGCTGCGGCCTTTCAACGTGATCTCGCCACCAGTCACGGCCGTGAAGGTCAAATCAGGGTTCAAAGCGCGGGTAAAGGTTTTGTCCCCCTTTGACACGCTTTCGGTCAGATCACCGCGCATCAAGCCCAACCAATTGCGATAGGCAATGACCTTGTCGGCCGCATCGACGGCGGCAACGGAATCTTCGCAATCCATGATGGTGGACATCGCGGATTCCAACCGAATATCCGAAATACCCGCGGCATCGGCGGCACCAATCGCGCTGTTGCGATCGACATCAATAATGATGTGCAATCCATTGTTTTTAAACAAAACACTTGCGGGGCTTTCCGCATTCCCGGTGTAACCAATCAATTGATCAGGGTGCGCAAGACCGAACCCTTCGGACACGTTCAAACCTGTGATATCGGACCATGACCCATTGGCCAATGGCACCGCCTGATCCAAGAATGCACGCCCCTTGGCAATCACGCGCGCACCACGTGCGGCGTCATAGCCACCACCCGCGGGCAAATCGCCCAGCGCGTCCGTGCCATAAAGCGCGTCGTAAAAGCTGCCCCAGCGGGCGTTCGCCGCGTTCAACGCAAAGCGTGCATTCATGATCGGCACAACCAACTGTGGCCCGGGAATATCAGCGATTTCGGGATCAACATTTGCTGTATCGATTTGGAATGCGGGGCCTTCGGGAACCAGATATCCAATCTCGCGCAGGAATGATTGATATACGCCCGCATCGATCGCCGCGCCACGGCGCGCAATGTGCCAATCATCAATTTGGGTTTGCAGCGCGTCACGCTTGGCCAACAAAGCGCGGTTTTTTGGGCCCAGATCATGCACCAATTTGGACAAGCCCGCCCAAAACACATCGGCCGCAACACCCGTGTTTGGCAAGGCTTCTGTTTCGATAAAGGTCAAAAGTTCTGACGCTATCTTCAACGAATTGCGATCGATATACGTGGTCATGGGGCACCTCAGTGTATACAATAGAATATGATACACCTATCGCAAAAGTTTCCTATAGGCAACAGCTTTGGTAAGGTAATATTACCAATTTTCGCAAAAGACTTTCAAATAATTCCATTTAATCACATTATTTATTCAGGATTTCCGAATGAATACGCGATTTTCAAACCGCGGAATGTCATAGCGATATTGTGTAAGTTCCCAGAATTACCATTGCACTTAAGGTCGACAACATTAAGGTGTGCCCAACGAAGGCGAGGGTCCCATGTCAACAACACCAGAAACCATTTTCCTTAAGGATTATCAGGCCCCGGCCTATTTGGTCGACAGTGTTGAATTAACATTTCATCTTGCCCCGTCGGCCACACGTGTCATTTCAAAAATCAAGTTTTATCCAAACCCTGCCACATCAGATCGCACATTTCGATTGGACGGCGCGGGCCTGACTTTGGTGCATGCAAAGATTGATGGCAAAGACGTCGCCCCAACGCCCGTCACCGAAGGCATTCTCTGCGATGCGCCCGACGCCCCCTTTGTTTGGGAAGCCGAGGTCATTATTGATCCGCACGCGAACACGGCCTTGGAAGGATTGTACATATCCAACGGCATGTATTGCACCCAATGCGAACCACAAGGGTTTCGCAAAATCACATATTATCCCGATCGCCCGGATGTTTTAGCCCCTTTCCATGTGCGCATCGAAGGGTCGCACCCCATTCTTTTGTCAAACGGCAATCCCGTCGGTCAAGGCGACGGTTGGGCCGAATGGGATGACCCCTGGCCAAAACCTGCGTATTTGTTCGCCTTAGTTGCGGGTGATTTGATCGCGCATTCCGATAGGTTCGCCACCAAATCGGGGCGCGATGTTGCGTTAAACATTTGGGTTCGCGATGGCGACCAAGACAAATGCGAATATGCGATGCATGCCTTGAAGGCATCGATGACATGGGACGAAACCGTCTATGGCCGTGAATATGATTTGGATGTTTTCAACATCGTGGCGGTGGATGATTTCAACCTCGGCGCGATGGAAAACAAAGGGTTAAACATTTTCAACTCTACCTATGTTTTGGCGCATCCCGACATTACAACCGACGATGGGTTTGAATTGGTTGAATCGATCATTGCCCATGAATATTTCCACAATTGGACGGGCAACCGCATCACATGCCGCGATTGGTTCCAGCTGTGCCTTAAGGAAGGCCTGACCGTTTTTCGCGACACGCAATTCACCGCTGATATGCGCAGCGCGCCGGTAAAACGGATTAACGATGTATGTATCTTGCGCGATCGCCAGTTCCGCGAAGACAATAGCCCCCTTGCCCATCCTGTGCGCCCCGAAAGTTTTGTCGAGATCAACAATTTTTACACCCTAACAGTTTATGAAAAAGGGTCTGCCTTGATTTCGATGTTAAAGGGATTGGTGGGGGATGATCTTTATTACAAATCCCTTGAAGAATATTTTAACCGCCACGACGGTCAAGCGGTCACAATCGAAGATTGGATCAATGTGTTCCAGGACGTCACAGGGCGTGATTTGCAACAATTCATGTTATGGTACCGCCAGGCGGGCACACCGCGGGTACGCATCGACGAAGAATTCAAGGATGGCACCTTGACGCTTCATATCCAACAATCCATCCCAGATACCCCCAACCAAACCAACAAAGCGCCCCATGTCATCCCGATCGCCGTCGGGCTGTTGGCACCCGATGGCGCGGAAGTGATGGAAACAACCGTACTGGAATTAACCCAAGCGCACCAATCTTTTTCATTTTCAGGTTTTGATACGCGCCCAATTCCATCGGTATTACGGAATTTTTCGGCGCCTGTTATTTTGGCAGGCCAACGCGATTTGGATCGCTTGGCCTTTTTATTGGCCCATGACACCGATCCCTTTGCGCGTTGGGATGCCGGCCAAGAAATCATGCGCGATGTGTTGACCACGATGATTTTGCACAACGCTGACTGTGATCCCCGTTTGATTGCCGGTTTGTGCAACGGGGTGCGTGATGACGGTTTGGACCCTGCGTTTCGCGCGTATTTGATTACCCCGCCCACCGAAGAAGCGTTGGCCCAGCATATCAAAGACATGGGGCACGATGTCGATCCAATGTTTATTCACGGGGCAATTACGCGGTTCAAACTGGCTTTTGTCGCCGCACTTGGCGATGATCTGACCCAGATTTATGATGCTCTTGTTGTGCACAGCGCGTATCAACCGGATGCGGAACAATCGGCGCGCCGATCGCTTCGGGCAAAGTTACTGATGTTGATGACATTGCGTGATGGTCCACATCGCGCACAGGCGGAATTCGATCACGCCGACAATATGACCGATACATTGGCGGCCTTGTCCGCGTTGATTTCGGTTGGCGCCGCGGACAATGCCTTGGCCCAGTTTGAAAAACGTTGGGGTCACGAACGATTGGCGATGGACCGCTGGTTCAGCACCCAAGTCACCCATGCCGCGCCAGATGCCTTGACGTCGGTGGTTGAAGGGTTGATCGCACACCCGCAATTTAGCCTTGCAAACCCGAACCGTGCGCGATCGGTCTTGGTATCAATGGGGCGGAACTTTGCGGGCTTTCACAACCTTGAGGGTGCCGCATATCGCATCTTGGCCGATCATATTATCACGATCGACCCCACCAACCCACAATTGGCCGCTCGCATTAGCAACGGGTTATCCAGCTGGCAATTGATGCCCAGCGCCCATCAAACTGCGATTTTGTCCGAAATCGATCGGGTTTTGGCACAACCGAACCTTAGCCGCGACACCAAAGAAATGTTATCGCGGATCAGGGGATGACGCCATTCTACCACCGCGCGTCCGCCCGGTCGCGCACGGTCATTCTTTGGTTGACCTTATGGGGCGCATTATGGTGCGGGCTATATAGCGCGGTGCCAATTCACCCCGTGGTGATTGGCGTCGTGGTTTGTATCTCGCTGCCTTTGGTTTGGGACGTCATCCCCAATCGGATCGGCACATTCACGTTAACCGAAAATGCGATGACGTGGTCATTTGCAAACAAAGTTACGTCGCATCCGCGCCAAGACATTGATCATGTCGTGTTCAACACGCGCCTAGACGGGTCGCGAAAAATGACAGTGATTTTGACCACCGGGCACAAAGCGATTGTGCCGCCGCTCGGTACACCGCCCTTTCACGCCCTTTCAAAAGCGTTGGACGACCATAGAATCAAATACGTCACACGCCATTTTAGCCTTTTGTGATATCGCCCTTTACAATATCATAATTGGAAACAATCGTGGGGAATTTATCCTTTTGAATACATCACCAAACCCTTCGATATAAACAGACCCCGAATGCCCCACGAATGACGATCAAAACACCAGAAATTAGACAAGCTTTGCCATTTTTCGGCCGCATTCGGCGGGCATTTTCCCAAAATCTGTAAGGAGAAGTGTATGCCATCAGGTGGTTTCTTTGCCCGCGCCCGAAATACGATGTTCGCATCGGATGATAAACACGCGGTGGATCAAATAATTGATCGCGTTCTTGCCAGCGATATTGCGGACGCGTAATTGGGGCGTCTGCGCGCAAAATGCGACCGCCCAACCAGCTTTGATTGCGAAGAAGATCAAGAATTCAATTGGTACTTTGCCCGCGGTCAGAAATTGGTCCGCCAAGAAAACTGGGAACAATTGGGCCAAGAAATTCGGCAATTCGATGACATGCGCGCGATGACCACCGGTGGCACGCCGATCGCATGCATTCTGACAAAAGGCGCCCGTGAAGACATTCTTGCGCCTATTGAAAAAGCGCTGCGTGACAAAGACGGCTTGCCCAACACATCGGGCTTTGCCGATTATCACGAAATTTTACGCGACCATTCAGACGACCATGGTGTCGCCGCCATCTTGGCCTTTGCCCATATTGATGCGGGATGGGCGTGGCACGATTACGCGCCCCGTGGCGACAATGAAAGTTTTCTAAAAACCTATCGTCGCCATTTTTCCTTGGCCCAAGAGATTTTAAACAACTTCAATGCCTTTGACCTTGGGTCCCCGATTTTGGCGTCGGCGCAATGTGCGGTCTTGCCCGGCTTGGTCAATCCCCATTTGCGCATGGTTGATGATTACGAAGATCTGTTGAACCTTGATCCAACGACCCCCCGCAATTTTTATAACTTCGGGATGCATCTTTTGCCGAAATGGTTCGGCAGCTATGATCTGTTGGATACGCAAGCCCGTCGTTTGATCGACGACCTTGATATCATCTGGGGCAACGGGGCCTATGCATTGACATACACGGGCGCGTTGAACCACGATCTGGGGGCCATCGAAAAAATGGACACAGATCTATTTTTGGATTCAATGTTGGACGTTTTTGAACGGCGCATGGATCAACATACGGTCAATTACTATGCCGCATTTTTATCATTAACCCTTGGTGATCACAGCAAACGCAAAGATACCAAAACTCTACGACGCAAACGGCATAAGATCCTTGAAGCCGTGGATTATATTTTCGACAAACACTTGCACGAAATCCACCCGCTATTGTGGTATGATGCGGCCGCAACCGTTGACCCAAAATTGCTCAACGGAGATGACGATTTCCAAAAAGCCTTGGGCGAACGCATCGCGTTGGAAATAATGGCATCACGCAAAACGGGGTGATTTTTCGCCCCACCTGCCCTTTGCACCGCGAAAGGTGATTGAATCCCCAACCATGATTGGGTACACCCGCATCAAACGTGATAGCACAGGTGATACAACATGCTAGATTTGACCTTTGAAACCCCGAAACCCAAAGTCATCGCTGGGGCAAAGCACGATTGGGAATTGGTCATCGGGATGGAGGTCCACGCCCAAGTCGCATCAAATGCGAAATTGTTTTCGGGCGCATCCACGCAATTCGGCAACGAACCGAATTCAAATGTGTCTTTTGTTGACGCCGCAATGCCGGGCATGTTGCCCGTGATCAATGAATTCTGTGTGGAACAAGCGGTGCGCACAGGGTTGGGGTTGAAGGCGGAAATTAACCTTTGGTCAGCGTTTGATCGCAAAAACTATTTCTATCCTGACTTGCCGCAAGGGTACCAAATTTCGCAGCTGTATCACCCAATCGTGGGCGAAGGCGAAGTCATCGTTGACATGGGCCCCGGTGTGGCGCGTCGCGTGCGCATCGAACGTATTCACATGGAACAAGACGCGGGCAAATCGATCCACGATATGGATCCGAACATGTCCTTTGTTGACCTGAACCGCACAGGCGTGTGTTTGATGGAAATCGTTAGCCGCCCTGACATCCGCGGCCCAGAAGAGGCCGCCGCCTATGTCGGCAAACTGCGCCAAATCATGCGCTATCTGGGTACCTGCGACGGCAACATGCAAAACGGCAACCTGCGGGCGGATGTGAACGTGTCGGTCTGTTTGCCAGGTCAGTATGAAAAATACCAAGCGACGGGCGATTTTTCCCACCTTGGCACGCGGTGCGAAATCAAAAACATGAACTCGATGCGGTTCATCCAACAAGCGATCGAGGTCGAAGCACGTCGCCAAATTCAAATCATTGAATCGGGCGGCAAGGTTGACCAAGAAACCCGTTTGTACGATCCAGACAAGGGCGAAACACGGTCCATGCGGTCAAAGGAAGAAGCGCATGATTACCGCTATTTCCCAGATCCCGATTTGTTACCGTTGGAAATCGAACAGGCATGGGTTGATGACATCGCCGCCAACCTGCCCGAATTGCCAGACGAGAAAAAAGCGCGCTTTGTGAACGATTTCGGCCTGTCCGAATATGACGCCAGCGTGTTGACCGCCGAATTGGATGCCGCCCATTATTTTGAAGCCGTGGCCCAAGGCCGCGATGGGAAAATGGCCGCAAACTGGGTCATCAACGAATTGTTTGGCCGCCTGAAAAAAGACGACCGCGACATCACCGACAGCCCCGTTTCCCCCGATCAATTGGGCGGGATCATCGAGCTGATCCAAAAAGGTGACATCAGCGGAAAGATCGCCAAAGACCTGTTCGAAATCGTCTATACCGAAGGGGGCAACCCCGCCGAGATCGTCGAAGCCCGCGGCATGAAACAAGTGACCGACACAGGTGCCATTGAAAAAGCCGTCGACGACATCATCGCCGCCAACCCCGATCAGGTCGAAAAAGCCAAAGCCAACCCAAAACTGATGGGCTGGTTCGTTGGCCAAGTGATGAAAGCCACTGGCGGCAAGGCCAACCCAAAGGCTGTGAACGACATCGTGTCGGCGAAATTGGGGCTCTAAGCTCGGACATATCCGAAAAGCAAAGGGCGGACATTGGTCCGCCCTCTTTGCATTCACGTACCACGTGTCACTCGGGGACCGACAATTCCAACGCCAGCGCGTGAATTTCGCCAACCAATTCCGCCCCCAGCGCCGCATGAACCGCACGATGCCGCGCGATGCGGGACATATCGGCAAAGGCAACCGCCTTCATGCGCACTCGGTAATGCGTTTCACCATCGCTATACCCACCATGCCCGCGGTGATGTTCGCTTTCATTAATCACCTCTAAGGTGATTGGCGCAAAGGTCGCCGCCAATTTTTCACGAATTTTTGTCTCTCGGTTCATTTTTTTGCCTCTCTGCCCCTTCAATTCATCGCTGATGAGTCTATGATGTGGGCCTTGAGTCGAAAAGGTGAAAATATGTCCAAATCTGATCCCTTTGGTTTTGACCTCTCTGTGTCATCCGCGAAAAAGAAAAATCCGCGCGGACGTCGCAGCATTTCTGGTGCCTCCGAAACCTCTGTGCGCACCTGCGAACATGATGGCTGTACCGAGGCGGGTCAATTCCGCGCGCCGAAATCCCCCGATGTTTTGGATGATTATTATTGGTTTTGTACCGATCACATTCGCGAATATAACCAGAAATGGAATTTCTTCACCAACCAGACCGAAGCTGAGATGAACGCACAAATGTCCAAGGACAAAGTGTGGGAACGCCAAACCAAATCATTCCGCGATCCCGAAGCGCGCGCATGGGCGCGTTTGGGCATCGAAGATCCACACCAAGTTCTAGGTGCGAATGCAACCAAGAACCCAGGTCGTGCTGGATCAACCGCCGGTCATACCCGTCGCCTTGCGCCCACGGAACGCAATGCCTTGGAAATTCTGGATGCAAAAGACACCTGGACCAAGGCCGAAATTCGCAAAGCTTACAAAGGCCTGATCAAAGTTCTTCACCCTGATATGAACGGTGGCGATCGAAGCCAAGAAGATGAATTGCAAAAAGTCGTTTGGGCTTGGGATCAAATCAAAGACAGCCGTAGCTTTAAATAATTGACACCTGCAAATGTGGGCGCGTATGGTCGTCCCATTTCTCAACCCAAGGTGTATCATGTCTTTAATTTTATACGTCGGAAACCACAATTATTCCAGTTGGTCTATGCGTGCGGGTGTGCTGCTGCGCGCTTTTGTAGCTGAATTTACCGAAACACTTTTACATTTTGACGGGTTCGGTCCCGAGTCGCATTTTAAAAAATCTGCGGGCGCACTTTCCCCCACTGCGACGGTGCCTATTTTGATTGATCCAAATGAAAAAAATGCCGACGACGCACCGTTGGTCATTTGGGACACATTGGCTATTGCCGAGTATATCGCCGAATATGCCGACGGCCCCGTCTGGCCACGCAACCCGGCGCTGCGCGCGCAGATGCGCAGCCTTTGCGCCGAAATGCACGCAGGGTTTCATGCGCTGCGATCACATTGCCCGATGAACATCGGACCCGATCTTTCGCAGACCGGCAAAATCATATGGCGTGACCGCGCAGAAGTGCGCGCGAATGTCGAACGCCTGATCGCAGCATGGTTGGCGGCGTTATCACAATCACACGGTCCCTTCTTGGGCGGTGACTTCGGGGCCGTTGACGCCTATTTCGCACCCGTTGTGATGCGACTTGATACCTATGGTCTGCCTGTACCGACCGAAATCCGTGCCTATATGGATCGTGTCATTGACCACCCCGCGGTTGCCGATTAGATCAAAACCGCCCATGAAACTGCTATTTTCATTGATTTCGAAGAACCCTATCGCATTGAAAATCAAGCATAACTATGCCGCGCAAAACGCGCGGCACCTGAAACCAACGTCAATTTCATCTTTGCAAAAATACTCAAAATAAAAAGCGCGGGCCACCGGCCCGCGCGCCCGTCGGATTGCGCAGCAATTCGACAAAAACA
>JAYPUL010000022.1:0-42295 GCA_038134005.1 Paracoccaceae bacterium
AAAACGTCTATGCAGTATGGTGAGTTTGCTACTAGTGTAGCCTAATGAGTTTATTTTTTCGGCGCTCTCAACGCTCAAAATTTTTAAATTCAAAGCATTGATTTCTCTATTTAACTAATAAAAATCTACGGATTATTTGAAACGGTTCTACAAGAAATAACCCAAAATCTTTGATATAAAATATTTCCGCACTAGTCCCCTAGTGTTCACGCACTGGTACAACGATGCGGGCGCGCGCGTACGCGTGCCATAATATATGTTATCAAGTCAAGATTTGTGGGGGCTAATGTGGGGCCAAAAATAAACAACTACCATTAAGCATCTGATGTAAATGGTAAAGCTTTATTTCTATGGCGGACCGAGGAGGATTCGAACCCCCGACCCCTTGATTCGTAGTCAAGTACTCTATCCAGCTGAGCTATCGGTCCACGTGGGCCGATCTAAAACCTATAGCGCAGGTTTGCAAGGGCTAATCGTCAGTTTTTCAAAAAATTATTTCAACAGGTTCATGTGACCGATTTAGGTAGGGCAATTTTAAACACGGTACCGGATTGGTCGCTTTGAACCAAATCCAATTGCCCGCCGTGACCTGCGACCAATTCTTGCGCGATCACAAGACCAAGGCCCGTTCCTTCTTTATTGACGCCACCCGCGAAAGCCTGGAACAAATTTTGTTTTGCTTTTTCGGGCAATCCTGGTCCCTGATCCGAGATGGTAATTATCCAATGGGTTCCGGTATCCATTCCCTCAACGGTTATATCTCCGTGCATTTGCGAAAATTGCATCGCTTGGCGTGCATTACGAACAAGATTTTGAATAATCCTTGATAAATGTTCGGGATCAACACGAAGCACCAATGCATCGCATTTGCACACGTATCTAATGCAATCAGACGCGTTTGTCGCCAAATCCTCTTGTGCAAAAACATCCTCGACGATGGGCTTTAATGCAACGCGTTCCAAATGCGGCACAGATTCTTGGACACGACCAAATGCAAGCGTGTTTTCCGTAAGCGACACCGCGCGCGAAACAGAGCGGATTAACCGAGGCGCCATACGTTGGACCATTGGGTCTTGGCTTTCCTCCATACGGTCAGATAGAAGCTGAACGCTGGATAGGATATTGCGTAAATCGTGACTAACTTTTGCGACCGCTTCCCCCAAAGTCGCAAGTCTTTGTTTTTGCTTTAATGATGCGCTCAGATCGCCTTGCATTTGCGCCAAAGCAGACTCAGCTTGGTATATGTCAGTGATTGATGAACTTGGTGTAATGATGCGCCTGATATCATTTGGTGCGCGGGCATAATCAGACATGGACTGTGCGACGCGCTTTATCGGCTTTACAATCAAAATTCGCACGGCAACAAACAAAAGTAACGCAGTAATCGCAGATATCACAGCCGACAACCACAGAATACGCAAGCCATAGTCAACCATCGCTGACCGAAGTGTATTTGTTTCTAAAGTCACCTCAATCAATTGACCGGCACCCTGTGCAGGTGTCCCAATCACACGAATAATTTCCGGCGCTCGCGCCAAAAGCCGGGCAAAAGTATCCTTTATAAGGTCAATAGCTTTGGGATCGCGCAGATCAAAAGTTTGCGATACGGGTTGCGGCAATTCGGATGAAAGCACCAATTGACGGGCCGCATCGCGTATAAGGACCACATTATAAACGTCAGCGGTGGCCAAAAGCTCGGCTTCTAGTTCGGGCGAAAGCATATCATCTGCCAAAAGCGCCAATGATGCTAATTGCGCACGTTCAATACGCGCGTTCAAATAATCAAGTCGAAAACGGGCAATAGAAGGCACAAAAATCAAAATCTCAGCCAGCATGACAAAAACGATTGTCAAAATCAAAAACCGACCTGAGAGGGTTTTAAACATGCCTAGGGGACCCTTTTTTGTACAAACCGTACAATGCGCTTAAGCCAGACATTATCAAAGAGGCGTGGCGAAAAATAGGCCCCCGCCACACGTTTATTGATTTCATGCAAACTCGGATAAGGCGCAATCATCGCCGATACTTTTGCAATCTTTTCGCGGTGGGTAACCAAATAGGTCCAAAAATTAATCATCTCACCGGCTTGATTTCCAGCCACGGTTGCACCCACAACTCGGCCACCCGCAATAATCGCTTTGGCAAACCCTGTTGTATGACCTTCCGCTATTGCCCTATCATTTTGCGCATAATCAAATCGGGCAACTTCGGCACGAGCGCCGTAAACATGGCGCGCTTGTTCAAATGTCATACCGACATGTGCAACTTCTGGATCTGTGAATATTACCGTAGGCACAGCATCATGACGTGCTTTAGCAGGTAATCCCAATAAAGCAGACCGAATTACAATACCGGCATGATACCCCGCGACATGCGTAAATTGCGGGCCACCAATTACATCGCCAATCGCATAGATTTTTTTATTGGCGGTTTTTAAATCTGGACCGACCTTGATCCCGTTGGCGTCGAATTGAACACCCGCCATTTCCAAATTTAGTCCATCAACATTTGGGCGCCGTCCGGTCGCAATCAAAATGTGGGTCCCGTCAACGACACGCCCGTCGGATAACGTACATGCGACCCCGTGCGGCGTGTTCGATACCGCATCCAGGCCGATATTCTCATAGATATCTATGCCATCCGTTTCAAGGCTTTGACGCAAAATCAGCGCCGCATCATCGTCCATTGATGATCCAAATGACCCACGTTTTATCATACTAACGCGACACCCCAATCGCGCGTGCGCTTGGGCCATTTCCAATCCGATTGGGCCACCGCCATACACAATCAAATGCTCTGGCTTTTTATCAACAGAAAACAGAGTTTCGTTGGTAAGATAGGGAACCGTTTCTAATCCGGCTACGGCTGGTATCGCCGCCGTTGCACCTGTTGCTATTACAATACGGCGTGCGGTAATCGTTGTTCCGCCTGCAATTACCGTATTCGGCCCGCTAAATCGCGCAAATTCGCGCAAAACACGGACGCCTAAGCCTTCAAATCTTTCTTGGCTATCATGGGGCGCAATGGTTTGAATCGTGTTGTGGACATGACGCTGAGCGGTCTTAAAATCGATTTCGACCTTTCCAGTTTGGATGCCAAACCTATGGGCTGACTTAACCTGATGCGCAGCCTTTGCCACCGAAAGAAGAGCCTTCGAGGGGACACATCCGTAATTTAGACAATCCCCCCCCATTTCGTGAGCCTCAATCAAAGTGACGTCCGCCCCCATTTGCACCGCGCCGGCTGCGACCGACAAACCGCCCGAACCCGCACCGATCACCAATAGATCCGTTTTAAAATAAGTCATTATTGCCCCTTTTTCCCAATGACCATTGGCAACGCCGCCAAAATGACCAAGCCCACGATTGGGCCAATAATATGAGGCGACCAGATGATGCTAAAATCTGGGGTCTCCCCCCGATCAAAGACATCGCCGATTCCGACACCAATCCAAGTATAAACAAGGCCACCAGGGATGATTCCCAAAACTGTGGTAACCACAAAATTGCGCATCCTAACGCCGACCAAAGCCGGCAAGACATTGGCAACAAAGAAAGGAACGACAGGTACCAAACGCAAAAGAAATAGCACGCTAACTTCATTTTCACGTAAACGTGCCCTTAATTGGGCCAATTTACCTTCAGACGTATCAATTTTGTCCGACAGCGCACGACCAATCCCCATGCGCACTGCCAAAAATATTATGAACGCGCCAATGCTCGCCGACATTACATTTAAAAACGTCCCAAATGCTAAGCCAAACAAAAATCCGCCCGTGATTGACGCGACGCCTGCTCCGGGAAGGGAAAAGGCAACGATAACGATGTAAATGCACATAAACCCAACAGCGCTTAATGTGAAATTTGCATCACGGAATTCAAGCAATTGGAAACGATTTTTTGCAAGCGTTTCGAACGACAATAAATCAGAAAGAAAATAACTACCCACTATTGCGGCCACCACAATTACAAGAATCGGCATATAACGCATCATGTCCCCCACCCTTTTGGTTTCAAACAACATGACCGTTTCCACAGATTTTTGACAGGCCCCTCACGACAGGGTGATCAAATTTAAGCAGTTTGTGAATTTTGCTCTGGTATTTTGGTACGGGATGAAATAATCCGCGTTCAATCTGGCAAAAATGTTGCGAAACCCGTTTGTTGGGTTTGACTTATGTCGGAATGTCGCTTAGATGCGGCATCCTAGATTTACTTATGGTGCGAATCCCTTTGCGCCTTGAATATACGGAGTCGGAGCGATGAAACGCACCTATCAACCATCGAACCTAGTTCGCAAACGCCGCCACGGTTTCCGTGCGCGCATGGCAACCAAAGCAGGCCGTAAGGTTCTGAACGCACGTCGTGCACGTGGTCGGAAATCGCTAAGCGCGTAAATTCCGCTTTGGCGAAGATTTCAAAAGACGCCGCTGGCGAGATCGCCGTAGAACAGATAGCTTCTGTTTTTACGGAAACCTCGCAAGCGGTGTCTTTTTCTGCGTCTGGCATATTGGTTTTAAAAAAGCGATCCGATTTTGTCGCCGCATCAAAAGCCCTACGGCAGTCTGCAAATAGTATGTTGGTCCAAGCGCGCTTGCGCAAAGACGATGACCCCTGCGTGCGGATCGGCTTTACCTGTTCTAAAAAGGTCGGCAATGCAGTCGCACGCAATCGTGCGAAACGACGATTGCGTGCCGTTGCACAACATATTCTGGCCCGCAGCGCGCAGCCCGGTTTCGACTATGTTTTAATAGGGCGCCATCAAGAAACGGCGCAGCGGCCCTTCGATTTGATGTGCAACGATTTAGAACAGGCGTTAGCCAAAATTCATAAATCACAATCCACAACACGATCCCCCCAATGAACATCGGTGCATATATATTATCTGTACCCGTTCGGTTTTATCGCGTTGTAATTTCACCGCTCATCGGATCGAATTGCAGATATCAACCAACATGCAGCGCTTATGCATTAGAAGCCTTGGAAAAACACGGCGCGTTAAAAGGCGGATGGTTAGCAGCGCGGCGTATCGCGTCATGCCATCCGTGGGGCGGTTCAGGCATCGACAACGTACCAGATTAAACACGATTTGTGAAAAAATACGATGCGCTTCAACTTTGGATTGATTTGAGCCGAATTTTCTGCAATCCATTCCGCAGCCCAAGCACAGACAACACAGGAGGCGAATCATGTATCATTTCTTTCATTCGCTTCGTGACTTGGCACCGTTTGCGAATTTGGCGGTATAACCCCACCGACTTTCAGCAGACCTAATATTTTTTTCACACCACCACTTTAAACATTCACTTCGCATTTCTCGAACCCGTTTCGATTTTTTTCCCCCAAAGGGACGCGGAATATTTCTGCGATATTTGCATGATTAAGACAGTACAAAAGCCACCAATAGGTGACATTCTATCCGAAATCATAAACGATTACGGCCTTTTGACGGTTATAGAAGCTTTGTTAAAGCGCATATGAAAAAGAATGTCGTGATCTTACCAACATCGCAATTAAGCGATCATTTGCGTCGCGACATCGGCCTTGGGCCAGTTCAGCAAAACAAGACATTTAAGACACAGATACCACCGCGGATCTTTTAATATGGAGATTGCCTGCAGGCACAATATTCGTTATTGCGCCTGCATGCTTGATGATAATGATGACATCCATCCTCTGTTCCACGGCGCCCCGTCGTCGACCGAATTTAAAAAGCTTCGCAAACGCATTGTTCGCAATGTGCGCGATGCAATTGAACAATACGGTATGATCGAACGGGATGCCCGTTGGCTTGTCTGCCTTTCCGGCGGCAAGGACAGCTATACGTTGTTGGCGGTGCTATACGAATTGAAATGGCGCGGCCTTTTGCCAGTTGATTTGTTGGCATGTAACTTGGATCAAGGGCAACCTGGCTTTCCATCGACCGTATTGCCGAAGTTCTTGGAAGATATGGGCGTCCCACATCGTATTGAATATCAGGATACCTATTCGGTGGTCGTCGACAAAATCCCACAGGGCCGAACATATTGTTCACTATGCTCACGACTGCGCCGCGGCCATCTGTACCGCATTGCGCGCGAAGAAGGATGTTCGGCGATCGTTTTGGGCCATCACCGTGACGACATGTTAGAAACGTTTTTCATGAACCTGTTCCATGGAGGCCGCGTTGCGACCATGCCACCTAAATTGGTCAATGAAGAAGGTGATTTATTTGTGTATCGCCCGCTTGCCTTTGTCGCAGAGGATGATTGCGAAAAATTTGCACGGTCGATGAAATACCCAATAATTCCCTGTGATCTTTGTGGATCACAAGACGGGCTGCAGCGACAACAGGTCAAACAAATTTTGGATGGTTGGGAAAAAAATCGCCCAGGCCGTCGACAAGTCATGTTCAGATCACTGATGAATATTCGTCCATCACATATGTTAGACGACAAAATATTCGACTTTAAAGGTTTGTCTCTAGGACCGACTGAATTTGACGAAAATTCGAACGATATTCCAAAGCTGCGTTAACCCGACGCTTAACTAAATATCTCATTCCTATCCTAAGACTTTTTGGGGTAACGAGATGAGCCATATTTTACGAGACCGCCTTTGGGGCAACATTCGAAATCATGCAAAGCGCGTTGGTTTGGCTTCCATGCCATTGTTGTGTGCGGCGGTTGCAACCAATATCGAAACACCGTTTTCTATTATCTTTGGAACCGTTGGTTCGCTTATCGCGCTGATTGCGTCCGAACCACGACTGCCGCAGCCGATCATGGGGCGCCAACTTTATCGCACGACGGCCTATTTGATGACAAATCTGGAACCGCTTATCGCAAATTCGCGACACGTGCCCGGAATTTTATTTGCCGTTGAAATTGATGGGTTTTAACAATGGTGCAACAAGAATGGTAAGATCGCCAAATCCCAAGCGATCATTGCCATATACGACCGGCTGGCCAGTGCAGTGCGCCATGATGATTTGTTCATTCACACCGCCGATGATCGATTTTTTATCGCAATTTCGATGCGTGGCGTTTTTGACATCAACACCACGATTTCAATATCGGAACGTCTGCAACGCGCTGTGGATCCAGCAATTATTTTGGGTGAAAGGCCACATTATTTCAGCATTTCAATAGGTATCGCGGACACCCAAATGGAAATTGTTACAACGACAAAAGACCTGTGCCGCGCCGCAATCGTTGGAAATAAATTTGCACAAGATCAAGGACCTGGAAATGTTCGTTTCTTTTCCCAAGGTGGCGGAACCATAACCCAGTTAGAACATCGCCCAACGGCGCCCGAACTAAAGCTGGCACTGGATCGTGGCGAAATTTCAGCACAATTCCAACCGCAAATTTGCGGGTTTACGGGCCAAGTTTTAGGTTTCGAAGCCTTGGCACGCTGGGTGCGCCATGATGGCACCACCGTACCACCGCTAAGGTTTTTGGACGTTTTGAAATCATCGGGGCAATTAACTTCGCTAACCGATACAATGATCTCTCAGTCTTTGAACGCGCTGAAAAATTGGAATAGCTTGGGCCTAAATATTCAAACAGTAAGTGTAAACCTTAGCGCTGATGATCTAAATGACCCACATTTGGTCAAACGTGTAAAGTGGCATTTGATGCAAGCAAATTTATTGGCAAAACACCTTATACTTGAGGTGGTTGAAAGCGTTATTGTCACATCAGAGAACACTTTGATCGCAAAAAATATAAAAGGCTTGGCCGCCCTTGGTTGCCGTATTGATTTGGACGATTTTGGGACAGGGAACGCATCTATCCCATCACTGCGGCACCTCACGTTGGACAGGATCAAAATTGATCGCAGTTTTTTAACACATTGCGACCAAGACCCACGTCAACAAAGGTTGCTATCTGCGATGATAGCCATGGCCCATGAAATGGAATTGGCCGTCGTGGCGGAAGGAATCGAAACCATCGCGGAACAGACCGAAGCCGTAAGACAAGGCGTGGATGCGATCCAGGGATACGCAATTGCGAAAGCAATGCCGTCAAATGCAGTCGCCGCATGGATCAAAAATTATATTCAGGCAAAGCACAATTTTACAAAATCTGCCTGAATTTGCATAAAACTTTGAATGATTGGCGTTGATTGGTCAAAAACTGATTGAAACACCCTTGACCTTTGCCACCTGACTCTGTTGAACCCTAGACCAAATATCAACGGACAGGTGGCATTCCCCTATGGACGATCAGAATAAAAATCTCATCTTAGCTTCTGTGCTTAGCTTTGTTGTCATTGTGGCGTGGTTTATCCTATTCCCACCCCCTGAAAAAGCACCACAAGCGGTGGATGAGCCCGCGGTAGCAACACAAGAAAACACCGCGTCAACGACGCCTGTTGCGGTTGAAGAAACCCCCGCCGCAGTCCAGCAGGAAGCGGCTGCAGAAACCCGCCGTTTATCGATTAAAACAGATCGCGTTAACGGGTCGATTTCAACCACTGGCGGCCGAATTGATGATCTAAAGCTTGTCGATTATCACGAAACGGTTGACGCAACATCGCCAGAAGTCACTTTGCTTCGTCCAGTTGGACAAGAAGGCTCTTATTATTCCGCTTTTGGTTGGGCCGCTTTGTCGGGGGTCGACAATGCGGATGTGCCAACGCCTGAGACGGTTTGGAATGTTTCTGGAAATGACACATTGACGACGCAAACACCCGTGACGCTGACATGGTCAAATGGCAAAGGTTTGGATTTCGAACGTACCATTTCGATCGATGAAAACTATATGTTTTCCGTCACCCAAACGGTTAAAAATACATCTGCTGCAGAAGTATCGCTGCGTCCATACGGTTTGATCCGTCGCCACGGCATCCCGGCTGATGTAAAGAACTTTTTCGTCTTACACGAAGGTTTGGTCCGAATGTCTGATGGCGCTTTAGCCGAAGACAAATACAAAGCCATGAAGGACTATTCAGTCGATGATCGCGAAGGCACAAATGCGGTTCGTATTGATGTGTCAAACGATGGTTGGGTTGGATTTACTGACCATTTTTGGATGACGACCCTAATCCCAGAAGCCGGTGTCGGGTTCCGATCAACAGGTAAATATTATCCGTCATCTGATATTTTCCAAGCCGAAGCCGTTATGGCCGCGCAAGTTGTCGCCCAAGGCATGCAAGTTTCTACGACCACCAAATTCTTTGCGGGTGCGAAAGAATGGGAAACAATCCGTAATTATGAAGAAGCTGGCATCGCGGGGTTTTTGGACAGCATCGATTGGGGATGGTTCTTTTTCATCACCAAACCAATGTTTGCGGTTTTGCATTGGCTAAATTCGATGATCGGCAACATGGGTTGGTCGATCATTGGCCTGACATTCTTCATCAAAGCTCTGTTATTCCCATTGGCCTATAAATCAAGCGTTTCAATGGCAAAAATGAAGGCACTTCAGCCTGAAATGGAAAAGCTAAAAGAACGCGTTGGTGACGACCGCGCAAAGCTGCAACAAGAAATGATGGCACTCTATAAAAAGGAAAAGGTAAACCCAGCATCAGGATGTTTACCGATCCTTTTGCAAATTCCGATTTTCTTTTCGCTCTACAAAGTTATCTTTGTGACGTTGGAATTGCGCCACGCACCATGGGTTGGTTGGATCAAAGATTTGTCAGCACCTGATACATCGTCGATCTTGAACCTATTTGGCTTGTTACCCTATGCAACCCCAGGTCCAGATAGCATTTTCGCGATTGTTTCATTGGGCATCTTGCCAATCTTGTTGGGTATTTCGATGTGGTTACAGCAAAAGCTGAACCCCGCCCCCACAGATCCAACCCAAGCGATGATCTTTGCTTGGATGCCTTGGGTGTTCATGTTCATGTTGGGATCATTCGCAAGCGGTTTGGTCATTTACTGGATTACCAACAACACAATCACGTTTACGCAACAATATTTGATTATGCGCGCACAAGGCATCAAACCTGATGTTTTTGGAAATATCAAATCAAGTATGAAACGGAAAAAAGCCGCTAAATGATCACACTTGCCGAAATATGGCGGTACCCGATTAAATCACATTCTCGGGAACAACTTTCGGAAATTTCCGTGACCGCGGGGCAATCTTTGCCCCGCGATCGTCATTGGGCCGTCGTACATGATGCGTCTGACGCCAGTGGAGATCATTGGGTAAGCTGTCACAACTTTACAATTGGGGCAAAAGCACCCCAATTGATGGCGATAAATTCCGAATTTTCCAGCGATGGGACGTCTGTCACCCTAACACATCCAGACCGTGCAAATTTAACGTTTGCACCTGATCATGACCAAAACGCATTGATTGAATGGACCCGAGGCATGATCCCAACAAACCGTGCGCAGTCTGTGCGGCTGGTCCGCGCCCAAGAACGCGCGATGACGGACACCGATTATCCATCGATTTCAATTGGAAATCTGGCCTCTAACCGCGATTTATCAAAACGCATGGGCGTTGAGCTGTCGCACCTCAGATGGCGCTGCAACTTGTGGATTGACGGCGCTGAACCGTGGGCAGAATTTGATTGGGTTGGGAAAACAATCCGCATCGGATCCATCGAATTTGACATCAAAGAACCCGTATGTCGATGCCTATCCACAGCGGCCAACCCCGAAACGGGTGAACGCGACGCCGATACTTTGGCCGCATTGAACGCGCTTGGGCACCAAGATTTTACAGTATATGCTGTTGCAAAGACATCAGGGACCTTGCGCCCTACTGATCCAGTTGAGGTAATTTTATGAACCTTCCCTTTCCAATCGTCGAAGAACCAGACGAAATTACACGCGAAAAGGGTCGCCTTTTGTTCGCAGGCGAAACCGATTTCGTCAAGGGTGTGGTCGCAATGTCCGGCCTGCCCCCAGCGGATCGTATGGAGGTTTGTTTTGCAGGGCGCTCAAACGTTGGAAAATCCAGCTTGATCAATGCTCTGACAGGACGCAAGAATTTGGCACGTGCATCAAACACACCCGGCCGCACGCAAGAAATCAACTTTTTCACCGCAGCAGAAAGCCATTATTTGGTTGACCTTCCCGGCTATGGGTATGCCAACGCGCCGATTGCGGTTGTAGAAAAATGGCAGGCCTTATTAAAACAATACCTTTCTGGTCGCCAATCCCTGCGTCGTGCATTTGTTTTAATAGATCACCGCCACGGCATCAAAAAGGTAGATGAAGAAATTCTAAAATTGCTTGATACATCAGCAGTCACATTTCAATGTGTGATCACCAAGGCGGATAAGGTCAAAGAAAAAGAACGCGACACCATTCTGGCACAAGTCCGCGATGCATTATCTAAACATCCTGCAGCTTACCCAGAAATTATCGTGACCTCATCCGAAAAAGGATGGGGCATTGATACTCTGCGATCAACTATCGCAAGCTTGGTTTGATGACTTGCACTGACACTGCAAATCGCGCACAACAATGAGCGTAACCCTGAGATTTTCAATATGAAGAAACAAGACATGAATCGCGATTGGATTGCCACGGCTCGGACACTTTCACAAGCGCTGCCTTATTTACAGCGATATACCAATGCCATTATCGTTATCAAACTAGGCGGCCACGCCATGGGCAGTGACGAAGGCATGGAAAGCTTTGCGCGCGATGTGGTGTTGATGCGCCAAGTGGGTATCAACCCCGTGATTGTTCATGGCGGGGGTCCGATGATCAACGCGTTATTGGACAAGTTGGAAATCAAATCAGAATTCGTAAACGGCAAACGTGTGACCGATGAAAAAACCATGGAAGTCGTTGAAATGGTTTTGTCTGGAACCGTTAACAAACGGATTGTCCAGGCCATCAACCGCCAAGGTGGGCGCGCCGTTGGATTGTCAGGCAAGGATGCCAACCTGATCACATGTACACAAACCAATCCTGACTTGGGGCTGGTCGGCACACCATCCGAGGTAAATCCACAGGTTATTCGCACCCTATTTGAAAATGGCTTGATCCCCGTGATCGCACCATTAGGCGCCGGTGAAAATGGTGAAACCTTTAATATCAACGGTGATACCGCAGCGGGCGCAATCGCTGCAGCACTTAAGGCCGACCGTTTGTTGTTGTTGACCGACGTCAGCGGTGTCAAAAATGGCGAAGGCGAAGTATTGACCGAATTAAACGCCAAACAAATCCGTGACATGACGGCCGATGGAACAATCGCAGGCGGCATGATACCCAAAACCGAAACAGCACTAGACGCATTAGAAGGTGGCACGCGCGCCGTAGTCATTTTGGATGGGCGTGCCCCAAATGCATGTTTATTGGAATTGTTCACCGAACACGGGGCGGGTTCCATCATCCGTTTGGGATAACTGAAATGGCGCATGAAAACCTCATTCGGCTTAGCGTGTTTTTCGGCCTGTTTGTGGTTTTCGCCATCCTCGAAACCTTCGCACCACGTCGTACCTTGGTGACATCACGTGGCCAACGTTGGTTGACCAATTGGGCGATGTCGATTGCCAATACTTTGACCACGCGTGCGCTAAGCTTTGCCCTGCCCCTTTTGGCGGTCGGTGCGGCGATAGATGCAGGTCAACAAGGTTTTGGAGTTATGAATACGGTCTACTTTTTACCTTGGGTCGAAGTCTTATTGGCCATTGTGGTTTTTGATTTTGCGATTTGGCTGCAACATCTTGTGACTCATAAAGTACCAATATTGTGGCGTTTGCATCGCGTGCACCATTCCGATCGAGATTTGGACGTGACGACCGCCATTCGGTTCCACCCCTTGGAAATCGCGTTTTCTATGGCGATCAAGATTGGCTTGGTCTATGTCGTGGGTCCATCCGCATTGGCAATCATCTTATTCGAGATTCTGTTAAACGGGTCTGCAATGTTTAACCACGCGAACATCCATCTGCCGCTTTGGCTGGATCATTTTGTACGGCTTATATTTGTGACCCCCGACATGCACCGCGTCCATCACTCGGTACATCGCAACGAACATGATAGCAATTATGGGTTTGCGTTATCCATATGGGATCGACTGTTTGGGACGTATATTCCGCAACCTGAACATGGCCATCACAAAATGCAGATCGGTTTACAATGGCAAGATGACGCGCCAAACCGTTTTGCTTGGTCTCTTTTGTTGCCGTTTAGACGCAAATGACTTGGGATGAAATGCAAACTTTACTGGGGGCATTAGGATTACGGGCCGCTGGTGGATTTTGCCCAGAAGATAGCACGCCAGCGAAAACAATCGTTATGCTGGCACCTGATGAACCCGCGTTTTGGAATATATTTGCAGATTCCGACGAATATCGCGATGGAAAACCTCACCCTATGGATCGTTGGTCCCAGCGGGTAATTGGTGACCTAGCAAATGACCTAGGCGTGTCCGCGTATTTTCCATTTGGCGGCCCCCCGTTCCAACCATTTTTTCAATGGGCTTTGGCCACAGGACAGGTACATCAATCACCGATCAGATTATTGGTGGATCGCCACGCTGGATTATTTGTCGCCTTTCGTGGCGCGTTGGGATTTGATGACACGATTAGTGATATGCCAAAATCCACGCAATCGCCCTGCGACGGTTGCGATGCACCTTGTTTGACTACGTGCCCCGTCCATGCATTTGATGGCGTTAGCTATGCCGTCGATCGATGCAAGGCACATGTGCTTTCGCCAAACGGAAAGGACAATCTGATGTCAGGATGCCTTGCACGTCGAGCGTGTCCATATACACTAAAGCGCCACCCACATCAGGCGCGTTTTCATATGCGCGCCTTTGTGGGTATTTGAAATCACTCGAAATCTGACCATTTAAGTTGCTGATTGCGCGTCACGGCAACCTTAAGTGTTTTGCCAACGACTTTGTCAAATTCGTATCCTGCAATATCACCTGATCCAGGGCGTCGCGCCCAAATGTCCGCTTCGGCGATCACGTGACCGGCAGGCAGATCGAGATCGGCCACGACAGACGCACGGGCGAACCGATAAACGTCTTCTTCTGGGCCTGTTCGGCGTTTTGGGTTCATCAAAGCGGTGTGGATTTCACGCGAACGATCAATCAAAAATCGCAATTCTGCCGGATCCATTGAACATGAAATATCTGGGCCTTTACGATAACGCGTGTCCGTATAGTGCCGCTCTAAAATGGACGCACCCAAGGCAACCGATGCCAAGGCCATTTCCGGGCCAATAGAATGATCCGAAAATCCAACAACGGCGTTTGGAAAGGCGTTTTTTAAATCGGTCACACCCTGAAGGCTTACGATTTCTGGGGGCGACGGATAAAGGTTTGTACATTCCAGCAATGCATAGTCAACGCCCGCCTCATCCAAAATTTGAACGCTTGCACGGATCGTATCAATTGTCTGCATACCTGTTGAAAGGATAACCGGCTTTCCCTTTTTTGCGATATGCCGAATAAGGGGCAAATTATCTGCCTCGCCAGATCCAATTTTATAGGCTGGCACATCAAGTTCTTCTAAAAAATCAGCAGCAGCGCGCGAAAAAGGAGTTGATATCCAAATCATACCCAATTCTTCGGTGTATCGTTTTAACTCTGCTTCATCATCCCGCGATAATGCACATTTTGCCATCACATCCCAAATGGACACGTCGGCATTGGGTGGAAAAATCGACTTTGCTTCGTCGGTCATCTCATCTTCGACAATATGTGTTTGATGTTTGACGCATTCGCATCCAGCGGCCGCCGCCAAGCGCACCATATGTTTCGCAACCTCAAGATCGCCGCCATGGTTAATACCTATTTCTGCAATAACCAGCGGTGGATGGTTGGCCGAAATTTCGCGATTTCCGATTTTCATGTTCAAAGCCCTTTAGATCCTTTGCCAGTGTTATAAGCAGGAAACCCAAAAACAAGAAAGATAAAAGCAACAGTTTTTTAGAGTTTGAGCAATATTCCACATGGGTCTTTAACGGGTCATCATTTTGAGGCACATAGTCACAAAGCGGTCCAGATGGAGTTCATTATGAAAGATTTTTCGTGTTTCAAGGCCTATGACATTCGTGGTGAATTGGGTGTAAATATTGATGCCGAAATTTGTTACGACATTGGCCGTGCTTTCGCCATTTCGCAAAACGCGCGCCGCGTCGTTGTTGGGTTCGATGCCCGCGAAACATCGCCCGAACTTTGTGCGGCGGTGACCCGTGGATTAATGGACCAAGGGGTCGATGTTTTAAATCTTGGCCTATCTGGGACCGAAGAAATGTATTTTGCCACGTCGCATTTTGATTGTGACGGAGGCATCGAAATTACCGCATCCCACAATCCCATCAATTATAATGGGATGAAAATGGTCAAGGCCGGATCAAAGCCATAGGATCCAGAAACAGAACTATCACGGATCCGCGAAATTGCTGAACAGGGGCATTTTGGACCCGCCAAATCGGGCGGCACGTGCCAAGATGTTTCTGCAGAGGCAAAAACCGCCTATGTCGAAAAGGTTCTTAACTTCGTTCAAATTACAAACTTACGTCCTTTGAAAATTGTCATCAATTCGGGCAACGGCGCAGCCGGGCCAACGTTTGAAGCGATCGCGGCGGAATTAACGCGTCGAGGATCGCCTTTGCAATTTATTCGCAAACACCATACCCCCGATAGCAATTTTCCAAACGGAATTCCAAATCCGTTGCTTGATGAAAATCAACCGCCGACCCGCGACGAAGTCATAAAGCAAGATGCGGACCTTGGCGTCGCATTTGATGGCGATTTTGACCGCTGTTTTTTCTTTGACGAAACAGGCGCGTTTATAGCGGGTGAATATATTGTCGGGCTTTTGGCAGACGTATTTTTGGAAAAAGAAAACGGTGCAACAATCGTTCATGACCCGCGCATTATCTGGAACACCCAATCGATCGTATCGGGAAAATCAGGAAGGGCCGTTCAATCCAAGACGGGGCACGCCTTTATCAAGGCCGTAATGCGTGAAAACAACGCTATCTATGGTGGAGAAATGTCTGCACACCATTATTTCCGTGATTTCGTATATTGCGACAGCGGTATGATCCCATGGTTGGTGGTTTGCGAATTGATGGGACGGACGGGTAAAACGTTATCGGCACTGTTAGCAGAGCGGATAGCCGCATTTCCATCATCGGGTGAGGTGAATTTCCGCCTAGCAAATCCAAAAGAGACCATATCGAAAATCGTCGACACGTATGCACCAAACGCAATTGAGCGCGACGATACCGACGGAATTAGCCTATCGTTCGCCGACTGGCGCTTTAACCTTAGATCATCCAATACCGAACCCGTCGTACGGTTAAATATTGAAGCGCGGGGCGATGCCGTGATTGTCGCCGAAAAGCTTGCCGAGCTAAAGGCGATCATTGATCAAGGATAATCTGACAAGTTAGGGGTCATTTCCGGATTTCGTCCGGATAAACTCCCCAAAGCGCCGTCTTGGGAACCCAACCTTGATTGCCGTTTGCGATCACTTCGCACCAATCGATGCTACAGGCCTCTAAGTCGGCCACGACGTTGCGTTCAAAGCGTGCAACCACCATTGAGGCCGGGTCTGGTCGAATAAAAACGTCTTGAATTTCGGCTTTGATCAACACCGTTCTGACGCCGGACAATAAAGAATAGTGGATCCATCCCCCCATCCCTTCGGCGTCGCGGACACGTCGCCAATTTTCGTATTCGCCAAAAATTTCCAAGGGCATGTGTTTATATTTATAAACCCAATCTATCCGATGCGACAATGATGGGCCCCGCCGTGCGTTCGCATCTGATGATTTCAACGATACAAATCGAGGAATTGGAAGGTTCGTCACTTCACCCTTTTTAGCACCTTCTGCGAATGCCCAAGATGGTATTGTTCCAAGACACAAAAGGAATATCAAAGCCCGTTTCATTTTTTATTACTCACTGCTACTTTTGCGCAAAGGGTTCTTGTACCCATTTTAATTTTGGCACACTGTGCCATTATTGGATACCAAAGAAAAGCGTTAGGAGCATATAATGCCAAAAGAGCGATTGAATGTTGTCGTCACGCGCCGCCTGCCGTCGGCGGTAGAAACGCGACTAAAAGAATTGTTCAATGTGACATTGCGTGACGACGACACCCCGATGACCCGTGAAGAATTGGTAAATGCGGTTCAATTAGCTGATGTAATCATTCCCTGTATTACCGACAAAATTGACGCAGGATTGATTGGACAAGCTGGGCCAAATTTGAAATTGATCGCAAACTTTGGCGCCGGCATCGACCACGTTGATGTAAACACGGCACGCCAACGTGGGATTTTGGTATCCAACACGCCTGATGTTGTGACCGATGACACCGCTGATATGACGCTGGCACTCATGTTAGCGGTTACACGTAAAATCCCCCAAGGCCTTCATACAATGCAAAGCGGATCATGGGGGGGATGGTCCCCTACGGCAAATTTAGGCGGACGTTTGGGTGGACGACGTTTGGGAATTTTGGGCATGGGCCGAATTGGACAAGCGGTCGCACGACGTGCGGCTGCGTTTGGGATGCAAATTCATTACCATAACCGCAAACGCCTTCGCCCCGAAATCGAAGAAAGCTTAGGCGCGATTTATTGGGATAGCTTGGATCAAATGGTCGCCCGTATGGATATCCTGTCCATCAACTGCCCTCATACGCCATCCACGTTTCATTTGATGAACGCGCGAAGATTGAAATTAATGAAACCAAATGCGGTTATCGTCAACACATCGCGCGGCGAAGTCATTGACGAAAACGCGCTCACCCGCATGTTGCGCGCCGGTGAATTGGCGGGTGCAGGTTTGGACGTTTATGAACATGGCACAGAAATAAATCCCCGCCTGCGCAAATTGGAAAATGTGGTTTTGCTTCCCCATATGGGATCGGCAACTATCGAAGGCCGTCTGGAAATGGGCGAAAAGGTGATCATCAACATTAAAACGTTCGAAGACGGTCATCGCCCACCAGACCTTGTGATCCCGTATATGGTTTAGTCAAAGTTATTCCCACCGTTCAATGGTTTCTTTCAACTCGGCCAATTTAACCGGCTTTGACAAATAATCATCCATACCAGCGGCGTAACACCGTTCCGCTTCGCCAATTAACGCGTTTGCGGTAATGGCAATAATTGGGAAACGCTTGCGTTTTTCTTTGGTCTCAATACCGCGAATTTTTTCCGCTAACCCGAAACCATCCAGTCTGGGCATATGGCAATCGGAAAGCAAAAGATCGTATTCACCTGACGTCCATTCATCCAGCGCTTCGAGCCCATCACCAACAATTTTAGGCGTATACCCCAGTTGCGATAATTGCTTTTCGATGACGATCTGATTAATGTCGTTGTCTTCCGCCACCAATATTCGGGTAGATTTAGCAGCAATAACTTCGAGTGTCTGCTCTGTGCCTTCGTGCATAACCATTTCGGGGGCCAACCGTCCGGTCACGGCCTGAATTCCACGCCATAAATCCGTGGGCAACAATGGTTTCCATTGCACCACTTTATGCTGATCATTGGTTTCACGCATTAAATCGGATCGATGCGCGCTAAAGCTAATGATCTTCATTTCAGGAAATTGCAATTTCGCCTGGCGTGCAAATTCATGCATGACAGCGCTGTCATCGCCCGACAGGCCAATCAATAAAACGTTATCATTATTTTTATCGGTAATAACGTCGCTTAGGTTGTCTTCAACCGCGATTGGGATGTAATCGGCGCCAGCGGAACGAATATACCGGCTTATATTCGTCGCGGTTTGCTTACGAAGCACAAAACCATAAACTTTTATCCCTGAAAGATCTGGGATCAGCGTTTCATCTTCTGGCTCATTTAAAGGTAAGTGAACCGTAAATGTTGTTCCTTGGCCGACTTCGGTCAAAAAACTAATTTCGCCCCCCATCAGTTCAACCAATTGCTTTACGATTGTCAGGCCCAAGCCTGTGCCCCCATATCGGGCCTGTTCTTGGTCTTCTGATTGTACGAAAGGTTGGAAAATGCGCGTGCGCGAACGTTCGTCGATCCCTATTCCGTTATCTGTGACTTTGAATTCAAAGCTCTCGGCACCCACGCGCATCACGGATACGCGGACTTCGCCCAATTTTTTGGCATCATCTTTTGACGAAAACTTAATCGCATTGGACACAAGGTTTAACATGATTTGCCGCAATCGACCACTATCGCATTTTATCCAGCGTGGTAACAAAGGATCAAATTCAAATGACAACATCACACGTTTATTATCGGCGAAGGGAACCATGCTTTCCACCGCGCTTTCAAACGATGACAACATTTCGGTTCGTCGCTCTGATAGGGTTAACTGACCCGCTTCGATTTTTGACGTGTCAAGGATATCGTCAATGATGCTAAGTAACGAATACGCGCTTTCGCGCATGGTTTTCAACGTGCGCTTTTGTTCTGGGTTTAATGGGCTGCTTTCAAAAATATCAATCATCCCCACGACGCCATTCATCGGTGTGCGGATTTCATGGCTCATGTTTGCTAAAAAAGCGGATTTGGTTTTTAAGGCTGACTCCGCTTGGACATTTGATTTAAAAATGCTCATGGCATAATCGTTTGCGACGACAGCAAAATAGCCAAATTCAATCATAATAACCGTGAATGTGGTCATCATTGAGGGGGCGACAATATATGTGCCGGCTATTTCTTCGCCGATTACGCGAAATTGTGTAAAGTCATCGCGTAAAATCCATTGTAGCAACCAAAAAAAGATATCCAAAAATGCAAACATAACGATGTATTTTCGTTCGTTCACCAACGAAAAAATCAAGAATGCGCCACCGACCATTGCGGCGAACATGTAATCAACATGACCCGCTGGATCGATAATAAAACAGCCGAAGAAAACCGCCAACATACCCGACAGCATCCAAATACAGCGTCCTAGGCGATTGTATCGTGTCTGGACCATAAGTGCGGCGGCCAACGATCCAATTACCGCAATAGATGAGGTATAAATCAATGCTTGATAGCCAAGGGCCATCCCCAAAAACGCCCAAACTGCGCCGACGAAAATGACAAACCATGCTGTGAAACGAACCGTGTCCATACGTCTGCGGTGTGAAAATCGGTCAATGGTCTCTTTGATTTTTTCGTCTGTGTATGTTTGCGCCATGTACCACTCAGCATCACTATAAAACTTTGAGCAACAATAGTGTAACGTTACAAAAGTTAAAGCCAAATAATTAAAACTGTCAAAAGCAGAATTGTATTTACCCTTAACCCACCGTGTTTTAATACCCAAGTATGAGATCGTGAGGTGTGCCATGACAAAACCAAGATTAGACATTTATTTGGCCGCCCCGCGCGGGTTTTGCGCGGGCGTTGATCGTGCGATTAAGATTGTCGAAATGGCGTTAGAAAAATGGGGCGCTCCCGTTTTTGTGCGTCACGAAATCGTTCATAACAAATTTGTTGTTGATGGATTGCGTGACAAAGGCGCCGTTTTTGTCGAAGAGCTTGACGAATGCCCGAACGATCGCCCCGTTATATTTTCTGCCCATGGCGTCCCTAAATCCGTTCCAAATGCGGCACAAAGTCGGAATATGATTTATGTCGATGCCACATGTCCATTGGTGAGCAAGGTACATATCGAGGCCGAAAGACATCATTCCAATGGGCTTCAAATCGTGATGATAGGCCATAAAGGCCACCCAGAAACCATTGGCACCATGGGCCAATTGCCCGAAGGCAAAGTGTTATTGGTAGAAACGCCCGAAGACGTTGCAACCTTATCGGTGAATGATCCAGAAAACCTTGCATTTGTGACACAAACGACCCTTTCGATTGATGATACTATCGACATTATTTCCGCTTTAAAAAAACGATTTCCCAAAATCGTTGGCCCTCACAAAGAAGACATCTGTTACGCAACAACCAATCGCCAAATGGCGGTAAAAGAAATCGCACCAAAGGTCGACGCGTTGTTGGTTGTTGGTGCGCCTAATTCTTCCAATTCTAAACGCTTGGTCGAAGTTGCCGCAAACGCAGGGTGCCAATATGCGCAGTTGGTTCAGCGTGCGACCGAAATAGATTGGCGCGCGCTGGATGGCATTCGCACACTTGGAATTACGGCTGGCGCCTCTGCGCCCGAAGTATTGGTCAATGAAGTCATCGACGCATTTAGCGCCCGATTTGATGTGACCGTGACCCCTGTGACCACCGCGGAAGAAAACGTTAATTTCAAGGTTCCACGCATTCTAAGGGACACAGCATAAATGGTCGCCTTGTTTGCATATACCGATGGCGCCTGTTCAGGGAACCCAGGCCCAGGGGGATGGGGTGTTTTGTTGCGGGCGGTAGAGGGTGACACAATCTTGAAAGAACGTACACTAAACGGTGGCGCACCCGAAACGACAAACAACCAAATGGAATTATTGGCAGCTATTTCAGCATTAGAAGCCTTAGAAAAACCATCAAAAATTACTGTCGTCACCGACAGCGCCTATGTCAAAAATGGTCTGACGGGATGGATATTTGGATGGAAACGGAACGGTTGGAAAACCTCTAATAAAAAGCCCGTCAAAAACGTCGAATTGTGGCAACGTCTTGATCTTGCGGCATCTCGTCATCAAGTGACGTGGGAATGGGTTAAAGGGCATGCGGGGCATCCCGAAAACGAACGCGCGGACGAATTGGCACGTGAAGGCATGGAGCCCTATAAAAAGGCGGCATCATGACTGCTATGCTATTGGATTATGGGTCAGTTTTGATTTTTGCACTGACGGGGCTTTGGCCGCAAGTCGCGCACAGCTTGACCTAATTGGGTTCGCTTTTATTGCCTGTCTCAAAGCATTAGGGGGCGGGACATTACGCGATATTTTATTAGATCGCCCCGTATTTTGGATCGAAAGCCCACAAGTTTTAGGAATAAGTTTATCAGCTACATTCTTAGTCTTTTTAACTGCACCATTGATGGAAAGCCGTTATAAATGGCTTTTGTGGTTAGACAGTTTCGCATTGGCTATTGCAGTACCTGCAGGCGTGGCAATAGCCACGTCGTTAAACCAATCTGCACCTGTTGTGATAATCATGGGCATGACCACCGCGACAATGGGTGGTCTTATGCGTGATGTTGTCTGCAATGAGGCCCCTCTTGTCCTGAAACAAGGCGAACTTTATGTTTCGGCGGCCTTCGGTGGGGCAACAGCAGCGATCATCGCCTTAAAGTTAGGTTTACCATTGTCATGGTCATTGATCATCTGTTCCGCGCTTACATGGATTTTGCGATCTGGATCAATTCAATTCGGATGTCGCATGCCCGTCTATCGGTCACGTCCCCCGAAAGAAAAATAGATCACAACCCAAGGACATCCATCATAGAATATTCGCCAGGTTTTTGACCAACGACCCAAAGCGCAGCTTTAAGCGCGCCGCGCGAAAACAATGACCGGTCGGTCGCAACGTGACGCAAAACCAAACGTTCACCTGCTCCGGCAAAAAGAACATCATGTTCACCCACGATATCGCCGCCGCGAATTGCGGTGAAACCGATGTCACCACGTTTGCGCGCACCGGTTATACCATCGCGCCCGCTATCGCGCACCTCAGCCAATGCAACACCACGCCCTTTTGCCGCCGCTTCGCCTAACATCAAAGCAGTACCCGATGGGGCATCCACTTTTTGATTGTGGTGTGCTTCAATTACTTCAATGTCGAAATCTTCGTCCAATGCCGCGGCAACCTTTTCCACCAACATGGTCAAAAGGTTGACGCCCAATGACATATTCCCTGCACGAACAATGGACGTCTTTTCAGAAGACTGCGAAATAGACGCCAATTCTTCATCTGTCATCCCTGTGGTCCCGATAACCAATGAAACCCCTAATTCCGCTGCCAATTTTGCATGTGCTACTGTGGCCGAGGGGGATGTAAAATCAATCACGACGTCAGCCGTGGAAAACACCGCACGAGTGTCGGATGAAACAACAATTCCAATATCCAGCTGGCCCAACAATGCGCCCGCGTCTTTACCAATCCACGGGCTATCTGGACGATCAGCCATGGCCACCAATTTTGCCTTGTCGCTGGCCAAAACAGATTTCGCCAACATTTGCCCCATTTTCCCCGAGGCGCCAAGAATTGCGATTGCCACAGTATCGGTCATGTTCAGATGCTCCTATAGTCTGTCCTCTTATTAACCAGTGTTGCAGACCTTGGCAAAGCGATAAGAACAGCGTATGACGCAAATATGGCAAAAAACAAATTCCATGATGGTCCCGGACCATCCCAAAGACAGTTGCGGGTTGGCGAATTGGTTCGCCGTGCCCTATCCGAGGTTTTGGCGCGCGGCGAAACGCACGATCCAGATCTTAACCGCATTTCAATCACCGTGGGCGAAGTTACCGCATCACCTGATTTGAAAATTGCGACTGCATATGTCTGCCCGCTTGGGGGCCAAGGTGGCGCGGATGTCATTTCTTTGCTTGCAAAAAACAAATCAGAACTGCGGCGCGCAATCGGCAAGAATTTAGGTCTTAAGTTTACGCCTGACCTTCGCTTTCGGTTGGATGAAACCTTTGATCGAATGGATGAAACCCGGCGTTTGTTTTCCCAAGACACTGTTCGCCGCGATATCGAAACCGAATGATTTTGCGATGGCTGGTGCTGTGGTTTTGGGCTCTGCCAGTTATGGCTGAACCTTGTTACAACGATACATATAAAGCCCATCGATTTTCTGTCTGTATCGCCCAAAAAAATGACGATCTACGTTTGTTCCACAGCGATAATACAGGCGCGCCATTTGGCCAATTCTTCACGCTTTCCAATCATCTCAAAGCACAGAGGAAATCGTTAACGTTTGCGATGAATGGGGGAATGTATCACCCCGATTTATCACCCGTTGGGCATTACATCGAAAATGGCATTCAAAAACAGAGAGTTATCGCTTCGGCCGGCCCGGGTAATTTCGGCATGTTACCAAATGGTATTTTTTGTATCGATCAAAAATCATATGCAATCTATGAGACCACTGCATATTTGGAAAACAAACCAACATGTGAATTTGCGACTCAGTCGGGCCCAATGTTATTGATAAATGGCGAATATCACCCACGTTTTGCGCAAGGCAGCCAATCGGTCAATATCCGCAATGGCGTGGCCGTCGTCGGATCAAGTGCGTATTTTGTCATTTCGAACGATCGTGTAAATTTGTTTGATTTCGCACAGTTCTTCAAAGAACGCTTGGGGGCAACAGACGCACTTTACCTAGATGGCAAGGTGTCGCGCCTTTATGCACCTGATCTAGGGCGATCAGGCTTTGGTTGGCCAATTGGCCCCATGATTGGCGTGGTGGCGGATCAATAAATTGACCCGCCAAACGTAAGGTTAATTTATCGCTGAATTGTCAATCGCTTTTGCGCTTGGCGACGACATGATTTCAATACGGCGCGGTTTATACGCCTCGGGAATTTCACGCACCAAATCAATGTGTAACATTCCGTCAATGTGGCTTGCGCCTGTCACACGAACATGGTCTGCCAATTGAAAACGTCTTTCAAATGCACGTGTTGCAATACCACGATGTAGATAGGTTTTTGCGCCATCATCGGTGGCTTTTTGCGCCGATACAACCAATGCGTTTTCTTTCACCTCTACGGTCAAATCTTGATCAGCAAAGCCTGCGACCGCAATAGAAATGCGATATGCATCATCAGCAGTCTTTTCGATATTATATGGCGGATAGCTTGGCCCAGCGGTTTCAGATGCAAGAACGCGGTCCATCATTTCTGCAATTTGGTCAAAACCAACGGTGGCGCGATACAGGGGTGAAAAATCAAAATGTCTCATAGGTCATCCTCCTTTGAGCGATAACAATATGCTTGCCCAGAATGGCGCAAGCGGTTCAATTTACAGGCCCATCATGGCGCCCATATTTGACATTTAGGTTTTCGAATAAATGTTTCAAGCCTAGGGGCGCGCGAATTTTGCGCCCGTGTTTCGACGGCGTGTCGATTCATCGTTCAATTCATCAGTCGGGGATAAACGCGCGTTGATTTGTGTAATCGCATCTAACAATGATGTGCCCAATGACACCTTTTTTCCGCCCATTTCGGCCATTGCCGACACGACTGACACGATCACCACTCCGTCAGGTCCTTCGATAAAAACCGGCGACCCAGAAGCGCCATAATCAACGTCACATGTCATGATCAACACGCCTTCTTGCCGTGCGGTTACGATACAGGTGTCTTGTATAGACGGTGCATTCATGCGTCCGCGGGCATAGGAAATCACACCAACCTTTTGCCCAGCTTCAGGCAAGGTCGAAATGGTCAATGGTTTTATAAGCGGGTTTTTGATTGGCGTATCAAGTCGCACCAATGCGATATCGTTTTTAATTCGCTCGATGCTTACCTTTGTGTCAAAACGGTAATCGGGGTCTGCGCGGGCTTCGCGCACGTATCGATAGGCTTCAGCGCGGCCATTACGCCAACCTGCTTGGAATTCAAATCCATCGATGGAAAACGGTTGTCCTGTCTTTGCATCATATAAACAATGTGCTGCAGTTAGCACCAAATCATATTCAATCAATGTAGCTGTGCAAAATCCGCTTCCGTTATCAAAAGACAAGCGACCGACCGACGCCCATTGGCGGGCTTGATTGATTGAATCAAGACTATGCAACTGGGTAGATTGGCCAGCGGCTATCGTCGCGACAAGCGACATCATAATCGTAACAAATACACTCTTCACGTACTGGCCTCCAAGACTTCCGATTCGGTAGCAGGAAGTTTTGGCGAAAATATGACCATGCCCGTGTTAACGCAATTTGGGAATTGGGTGACCTTTGGTTAAGGTCTGCATTAATGCTGGCGGCTTGGGCCCCCCCGTCGCCCAATCAATTAATTCAACTGTGTGAACTATTGGCACATCTGTTGCTGAACCTATTTGCATCATGCATCCGATATTGCCCGCGGAAATGATGTCCGGGGTTACCGCTTCTAGCGTTTTAACCTTTCGCTCTTTTAATTTCCCCGAAATTTCAGGTTGCAACAAATTGTATGTCCCCGCCGATCCACAGCATAGATGCGGATCACGCGGTTCCGCCACACGATAGCCCGCATTTTTAAGCAAGGTTTTGGGATGATCTTTGATCTTTTGGCCATGCTGAAGGGAACACGCCGCATGATATGCGACGGTCAAATCCTTATCGTCGCCTTTTGGCAACTGCAACTCAATCAAAACCTCTGATATGTCTTTCGCCAAAGACGAAATTTTGGCTGCATCTTGGGCAAGCGGTGTGTCGCGGAACATGTGACCATAATCTTTAACGGTTGTTCCGCAACCACTTGTGTTGATTACGATCGCGTCTAAACCTGTTCCGTTGACTTCGGCCATCCACGCGCGAATATTTGCTTCGGCCGAGGCATGGGAATTGTCAGTTTGACCCATATGATGGGTTAACGCGCCACAACATCCTTGATCTTTGGGGATGACCACCTCACACCCAAACCGTCGCAAAACGCGGATTGTGGCATCATTAATATCAGTATTCAACGCACGCTGCGCGCATCCTGTCATAAGGGCAACGCGTTTCACTTTTGGAGAGTTAGGTGGAAATGTTTGTGGGTCGTCATTTCGGCTGACGGCAGGTACCTGTTTTGGCGCCATCGAAATCATCGCGCGCAATCGCGCGTCTGGGATCAATCGTAAAAACGGGCGAGCCATTTTCGCACCCAAAAGCGCAATCCGGAACCGAGTGGGGTGTGGAATAATCTGGCCCAGGATCCAACGCAAAGCACGATCATGCCAAGGCCGTTGATAGTGTTCGTTGATATAGGCGCGCGCGTGATCGATGAGATGCATATAATGCACCCCAGACGGACAGGTTGTCATACACGCCAAACAGGACAAACAACGATCGATATGCTTGACGGTGCGCGCATCGGGGATACGGTTGTTTTCCAACATATCCTTAATCAGATAAATTCGCCCTCTAGGGCTGTCCAATTCGTCACCCAAAACTTGGTACGTCGGACACGTCGCGGTACAAAACCCACAATGGACACAGGCCCGCAAGATTTCATTGGATCTTTTGAAATCGGGATCGATTAATTGGTCTGGTTTGAAAAACGTTTGCATTATCCCATCAATCCTTGGTTCAAAATCGCGTTCGGATCAAATTTGGCACGGATCATGCGTGCCAGCGCGTCAACACCGTTGGCCTGTGCATGGAACTGGGGCGCGTCGCCTATCAAACACATTGCATGCCCTTCAATGTCAATCATAGCCGCCCGCACATCGGTGCCACGCGGTACACGCAGCCAAACCAATCCACCTGACCAATCCATCAAATAAGACTTGGGCTGGATCATCGCGATTAATTTTGCACCATCCGTCGGTTTAACCGAGACACGCCAAAGATCCCCATCGATGTTTTGCATTGGGGCCAAGGTTTGCATTTTTTGCCAGATGACAGAGCCTGCATCGTTGTCGACAACAGACACATCCCCAAAAGTTGACAATAGATCACGCAACGCACCAGACCGATAGGCGACAGATTTTTCAAAGCCTTCGATGCGGACGTACACACAACCCGCGGTGGGATCAAACGCCGCGCCAGTCACATCATATGGTGTATTCAAAGACGCTGTCATCGCCGTGATTGCGGCCTTTGGATCAGTTATTTCTATGCATATCGTCGCTGAGGATTCCGAAATTGGTAGAACTTTAAACGAAACCTCGGTCATTATACCTAAGGTGCCCCAACTGCCCGCCATCAATTTCACCAAATCATAGCCGGTGACATTTTTCATGACGCGACCACCATTTTTGACGATTGTACCCGATCCATCAACAAATCGGACACCCAACAAAAAATCACGCGCTGCACCGGCTTGGATTCGGCGTGATCCACTTGCATTTGTCGCAAAGACGCCGCCAATTGTGCTGGTGCCAGAGGTTCCCAAAATTGACGCCATGCCTAATGGTTCAAATGCCAAGCGTTGGTTTTCTGCGGCTAAGGTGGCTTCGATTTCGGACAACGGTGTCCCGGTTCGCGCAACCATCGTAAGCGCCCCGGGTTCATAATCGACAATCCCGGTCACCCCCGCCAATGATAGTAAATCACCCTCTAAATGACGTGCAGATCGGGTCCCGCCCCCAACGATCTTGATTGGCGCAGTTGCAGATTTAACAGCCTCTGATACGTCGGCCTCGGACTTTGGAATATAGGTCATTTATTTATCCTTGGTCACGACGGTTGGCCGAAGCATGCAATGGAAAAACCTTTGCGGGGTTCAACAGCCACTTAGGATCGAACACATCTTTGATCGCCATCTGCGCTTCTAGATCGTTTGGGGCAAATTGATGATCCATCAAATCTCGTTTTTCGATGCCAACCCCGTGTTCACCGGTTAGACATCCACCAACTTCGACGCATAACTTCAGGATTTCGGCACCAAATTGTTCACATAATTCCAATTGCCCCGGTTCATTCGCATTATAAAGGATCAGAGGGTGCATGTTGCCATCGCCTGCATGGAAAACGTTGCCGACATCTAGGCCAAATTCACGGCTCATTTCGCCTATCCGCCTTAGAACATAAGGTAATTTCGAAACGGGTATCGTACCATCCAAACACATATAATCATTGATTTGCCCCATGGCGCCGAAGGCGGATTTACGCCCCAACCATATCCGCGCCGCTTCGTTGGCATCATTTGCGCGACGCACAGCAACGGGGTTATGGCAGGCCGCAATCGACATGATTTTTTCCAACTGTTCTTCTATTTCCAATGGGCTCCCTTCGACTTCGATGATGAGTAATGCTTCACAATCGGGATAACCCGCTTTGGCAAAATCTTCTGTCGCACGAATACAGGGACGATCCATGAATTCGATCGCAACAGGCAAAACGCCTGCTCGAATAATGTCGGAAACACACGCGCCCGCCACTTCGTTGCTATCAAACCCTAATAGGATCGGCAAAGCACCTTCTGGTTTGTGAATGATGCGCAAACTCGCTTCGGTGACGACACCCAATTGACCTTCGGACCCACAGATGACACCCAAAAGATCCAAACCGGCTGGGTCCAAATACGCGCCGCCGATATCAAGGATATCGCCTTGCATCGTCACCAATCGCACACCTAATAGGTTGTTCGATGTCACGCCGTATTTCAAACAATGTGCCCCGCCGGAATTCATCGCGATATTGCCAGCAATTGCACAGGCTAATTGGCTTGAAGGATCTGGCGCGTAAAAGAAACCGTCCGTCTCTACGGCGCCCGTTACTGATAAATTGGTTCGCCCAGTTTGAACGCGGATCACGCGATTTTCATAATCAGTTTCAAGAACTTCATTCATGCGCGCGACACCCAAAATGACGCTATCAGCGGTTGGCAAAGACCCCCCGGCCAATGATGTCCCCGCACCACGCGGGACAACAGGGATGTCCATTTCATGGCAAACCCGTATTGCCGCGGCGACTTGTTCCGTTGTATAAGGTAAAACGACCCCCAAAGGTTGACACCTATAAGCCGACAGCGCATCGCATTCATAAGCACGCGTTTCCATTGGATCATCTATGACGCACTCTTCCGGCAAAACCGAACGCAAACGGGACATGACTTCGGATTTACGGGCGATGCGAAAATCGCTAGGTATTGGCATTTCCATGGGGCACCTCACATATTGGTAAATAAATATAACCAATTTTTACGATTGGCAAGCAAATTCCAGCATATTAAACCTAAGCTATGACTTGGTTAGATCGCATCAGCTTATTTTCGACATCGGATATCGTCGCCATTTGCACATTATTTGCTGCATGGCTGATGATTGGATTTTTGATCGAACATTCGCCGGCCTCGCGACCATCAACCAGCCAAGTCATGGCACGATATCGGCGTGAATGGATGGCCAACATGGCCGAACGTGATACGCGTATATTTGACGCTCAGATTATGAACGGACTGCGCCAAGGCACATCTTTTTTTGCATCGGCAAGCATGATTGCAATTGGCGGTCTATTTGCGATGATCGGAAATGCGGATCGCTTTGTTGGATTGGCGAATGAACTAACCCTTTCTAAAGACCCGCAGGTGGTATGGGAAATAAAATTGTTCGTGGTTTTATTTTTTGTGACAAATGCATTCTTGAAATTTGTATGGTCGCATCGTTTGTTCGGGTATTGCGCAATTGTGATGGCCTCGGTTCCAAACGATCCCAGTGATCCAATTTCCAAAGACCGTGCCGCACAGGCGGCCGCATTGAACATCACCGCCGCGCGCAGTTATAACCGCGGGTTGCGATTGGTTTATTTTTCGATTTGTTCGTTGTCTTGGCTGGTGGGTGCTTTTGCCTTGGCGGCGGCGACAATTGTAACCCTTGCCGTCCTTTGGCGGCGTGAATTCTTTTCTCAATCCCGCGAATTATTGCTTAACCGATAATGCGAACCACACAAAATCGCGCGGCATTGTTTAGCGTCGCCCTTCGCGGAGCCAAGCACCAATCACAAACGTCAATAAAACGATCATCGCAACCCAAACGGGGACCAAAGGTGTTAAGCGAATTTCCAACGTATCAAAGGCGCCACGCCGCGCGATTCCATACCAACCGCGACCTGCTGCGACACGACCCGGCCGAACAGACCGTATTGTAAATTCGTTTTCGCTCCAATCTTGTCCGCCGTTTGTTGCCTGAACTACTGGGGCAAGCGCATCGAACGACGCAAGCGGATCGTCAAATTCGATTGGTGAAAGCGCCCCCTTCACGACCACAGCGCGCATTGTTTTATCAGCCAATGTGAAAACGCCTTGTTCGTCGCTTTTGACGACACCCATAAACTTACCGGCACCGTCCGGTATAAGATCTATGGTATATTGTGCCCCGTTTGGCGATGTCACTTGGACAGGGTCGACCACTTCCCCCAAGGTTTGACGGCGCACAACAAGATCGTCCCCCAATTGCTCAGCACTTAATGTTTCTTCCTCCAGGTCGGGTTCGCGCATCAACCAATGCGCAAGGCGACGCAAAAGCTCTTGGTTTGGACCGCCACCTTGATATTGGCGGTACCACAACCACGCATGATCCGACGCCAAAAGCGCCACGCGCCCTTGCCCCACACGATCTAGGATCAACAAAGGATGATCGCCGTTCCCCTGCATTAGGATTTGACCGTTATTAATCGTCATATCCAATTGTCGTTCCCATGGCCCCCATGACCCTTGAGCGGGTAAATCGGCCGTTACAGGATGTTTTTTACCGACGTCAGTCAGTTCAGGAACAAACGCGTCGCGCAGCACGCGGGCGGAAGCCCGCCCCGGTAAAATTCGATCCAACGGCGTTCTGGCCAATGATTGAGGCGATGCAAAATCTGTCCCCGCCGCAATCAACACGGCGCCACCATTTTCGACATAGCGCGCGATATTATCCAAATAGGCGTTTGGCAAAATGCCCCGTCGTTTATAGCGATCAAAAATGATCAGGTCAAAATCATCGATCTTATCTAAAAACAGTTCCCGCGTCGGAAAGGCGATCAAAGACATTTCTGAAACGGGAACGCCATCTTGTTTTTCGGGGGGGCGCAAAATTGTAAAATGCACCAAATCAACTGAACTGTCAGATTTCAAAAGGTTGCGCCAAACACGCGCACCTGCATGTGGTTGACCCGAAACCAACAAGACACGAAGCCGATCTCGAATTCCGTTTACCGAAACCGTCGCATTGTTGTTGATCGTCGTAATCTCGCCAGGCTTTTGATCAACTGAAAATTCAAAAATCGTTTGCCCTGCGTGGGTTAGATTTAATTCAACTGTTGTATCCTGCCCTGTAACGGCTTGAATTTCATAACGATCCTGCCCAGCGACCAAAATAGAAACCGTCACAGGTTCGTTGGCGATCGGCACTTGCCCACGGTCATCAACACGAAAGGTCATTTTCACGGGTTCACCTAAAATGGCATAAGCCGGGGCTTGGGTAATTTCAACATTGCGATCAAATTCATCAGGGCGCGCCGTAACCAAATGATGCACCGGAACCGACAAGTCGGGCATCTTGGGGACGTCGTGGACCTGACCATCGGAAAGGATGAAAATTGATGACAATTGGCGCGCTGGTATTTCACCACGGGCCTTATCGATGGCGTCAAATATGCGGGTGCCTTGATTTTGAGCCGAATCAGAAACTGTGACGGTTTTCACACTCACATCAGGCATTTGGGCAAGCTTTTCGTTTAAGCCTGCCAGTGCAGTGGAAACGCGCCCGGCCCGATCATCTAAGGTTTGCGAAGACGATTGATCCGTCACAACAAGCACAATGTCATTCAACGCTTGGGTTTGGCGTTGCCTAAACGACGGTTGGGACAAAAGTACCAAGATACACAAAAAACCCAATCCGCGCAAAAACCATCCAGAAAGCCCGAACCAAAATGAAACCAATGTACCACATAGGCCCGCAACACCTAAAGCTAGCAAAAAAGGCCAATCGATTGGCGGTGCAAAAATCAGATCATTGATCATTGCCCAAGCCTTTCCAAAAGCGCGGGAACGTGTACTTGGTCAGATTTATAATTGCCCATCAAAACGTGCATCACCAGATTGACGCCAAAACGGCGCGCCATTTCGCGTTGCTGTTCACCGGCAAAGCCGCGACCAATAGGCACCAAAGGTCGCCCCAAATCATCAACGGCCCACGCCGCCGCCCAATCATTGCCACCGATCAAGACGGGCGTAACGCCGTCGTTTAGATCACGAAAGGGCTGTTCATCTGATTGGCCAGACTTGGTCGTGCTTGTTTCAATCCATATTGGACCGTTCGAAAATCGGCCAGGGAAGGATTGTAGCAAATAAAACGCGCGTGTCAGCACATGATCATCTGGCACAATCTCAAGGGGGGGAATAACCAATGGAGATAAAAGTTCCCTAAGCGCCGCATTGTTAGTACTTGTGCGTCCCTGTCCTGCATCGCGTGTATCAAATAAGATTACGCCGCCAGAGGTGAAAAATGTGTTTAACTTTGCATAAGCTTCAACCGATGGCCGTGGTTGTTTTGTTGTAATTGGCCAATATAGCAAAGAATATAATGAAATTTCGTCCCGTTCCAAATCAACGCCCACGGGAGAGCTTGGTTCAATTGAGGTCCTTTGAAATAAAGTATCGCTAAGCCCAATCATGCCCGCATGGGCAAGATTATCTACGTCGCGATCCCCCGTAATTATATGCGCCAATGCAAATTCGTCAGGCACCGTTTGATCCGCCTTGCTTGGGTGTGGATTTAATATCAACACGGCAATTGCAATGATCATAGTCGCGGCATTCAATCGGCCTGACACCCAAAGGCTAGCAAAGATATCAACAAAAAATATGGAAAACCCGATCAAAAGAAATAGGGCCCGAAGGTCGATATCGCTTTGTCGATCCGTATCAGAATACACCGAAACTGTGGATGGCCATTTCATAGGGGAAGGCACATCTATAACACTGCCCAAGTTGCGCGCGATTGTGTAATCTCCTGCACGGTAAACACCGATGGGCACGTCACGCATGATCGACGCACTGGCAATTTGTTTGCCAGAAACGGCGCCAAGGTCGTCAACGGCCTTCAACCCACCAAAAGCATCCATCGCAAATACCGGTGTCCATGTTAGACCATCAATCAACGCAATATCTTGCGGGGCCATATTCGGACGAATAACGCGGGTCAGCATTTCAACAAACAATCCCGACAACGGAAGGTTAGACCATTCCGCATTTGCCGTTACATGAAACAAAACCACGCGTCCCGCCCCAATTGTTTTTGAGGTAACCAATGGGGTTTTATCTTCTAACGACGATAGCGTTTGGCCTGCAAGATCTGGGTCTGGCTGCGCTAAGACTTGGGTCTTGATCCGCAAATCGGATGGGATGGTCAAACCTGCAAAAACCGAATTTCTGGCAAATTCATCAACGGCCTTTGGTTTATCCCAGCTCATTGCACCACCAAGATCGCGCCCACCGTGGCGCAGTTTCACAGGCATTAGCGGATCATAAAATAATTCATCTTCCGCCGCGGCGGCCATACGCGGACCGGCAAACCGCATAAGCGTTCCACCCGATTTCACCCAATCCAGCACTTCGTTCTGATGCGCAATGCCAACCACATCAGCGGAAATCATTACGTCCGGAGACATCAAAAGCATTTCTGGGACTGTGCCGATCTGGACTTCGCCAATCGTCTGAACCGCCGTTTCGACATAATGGAGGGGGTCAAGTACATCCAATGTCTCGGACCCTGCGCTAGATTTCATGATTGCAATTTTAGGGCGGCGCAGTTGGTCAGCAACAGCGAAATTTGCGCCAATGTGAGACTGTCCAACAATTTCAAATTTGGTAACACGTGACATCAATTCATTTGGGGCCCGGAACGTCACATCGTATTCCCCCGCCCCGTCAAAGGCGGGAAATGTAAAGTCTTGGATCACGATGGGCTTCAATGCTGGATCTACCCCATGTAAACGCAAGATACCGTCTTGGATCGTGGGGCCCATTGATTTCAAGCGAACGCGCGTTTCGCCATTTTCCACGCTTACATCTTGAATAACAATCAGATTGGCATTTGGTTCAAAAATGCTAACTTGACCCGCCATTTCGAAATTTGTCAAAAGTGGATCGCGTGCCCCGGCATAGGATATGCCATCCGATAACCAAATTGTGTCAAATTGTTTTTCAACAAGGTCGGTCACGACATGCGCAGCACTTTCCCAATTGGGGGCCCATGGCCTTGGTTGCCATTCGTTTAGGATTGCATCAACATCCTGCGCGATTTGCCAAACAATAGCGCCCGGTTCCACAATGTTTAAAACCGCAAATCTGCGGCCATCCCCAAATGCGGCGCGCACACGGTTAATCGCAAAACTGCGTGCCATTTGCGCGTTAGGTGCACTGGCCCACCCCCCATCAATAACGATCAAAACGTTATCACTTACAGCGCGATTTTCGTCGTGATGAATTCGTGGCCCAGCAATAGCAACAATCAAGGCAACAACAGCAACCATGCGCAAAACGATAAACCACCACGGCGTCTTGGCAGCGCTAGTTTCACGATCTTTGATGCCCTGAAGTAAGGTGACCGCAGCAAAAAAATGTGTCTTGGGGCGTGGTGGCACACTGCGTAGAATAATCCACAATATTGGCAGCCCGACCAACACCGTTAAAACCCAAGGGGCAAGGAACGTGATGCCCATCATTTGAACGTCCTTTCCGTAATATGAGAATAAAGCGCCAAAAGGCTTGCAAAGGGTGTGTCATCCAGGCAATGCAAATGAACACCCCACCCGGCCGATTGTGCCAATTTTTCCAAAAAATCGCGCCGCGCGCTAAGCCTTTGCAAATACTCAGTTCTGATACCTTTGGCTTGGTGCGTCAGATGCGTGACGCCACCCAGTGCACTTGAAAAAAGGGATGCACCGTTGAAACGGAACTCAATTTCCTGACGCGTGAGGATTTGAACCAAAACACCCCGAACACGCGCCGCCTTGGCGGCCTCAAGCAACCGTGATATCGGCGCCAAATCTCCCAAGAAATCAGAAAACAATAAGCAATTTGAATTTTGCGGAAATTGAACAACCTCGGGCACAAGGTAGTCAACGTTCGATGAACGCATCAATGCATCATGGATGTGAACAAGGTGACCTTGCCCGCGTCCAGGTGCGACGGGATGACGAATTTCAGCAACTTTTTCACCCGCATCCATAGCCAGAAATCCCAAGGCTAAGGCAATAACCGCGGCCCGCTCGGTCTTAGATATCTGATCGCTAATCCGCATGCTGGCACTTGGATCGACCCAAAGGCTTAGCGTTTGTGGCGTGGTCCATTCATTTTGTCGCACATAAGTCTGATCTGACTTTGCCGATCGGCGCCAATCAATATCACCCGCACGATCGATACCGTTTACAAAGGGTCTAAATTGCCAAAATTCTTCGCCCGACCCGACGCGCCGACGTCTGTGTTGACCAGATAATACCGCAGCGGCCAGTTGGCGCGCCTCGACCAATAGAGGCGGCATTGAAGATGCAAGGGTAACAGCATCATGATGTGCTGCGCCTGCGTTGGTCATGCTGCACGCCCCATCCCTTTTACATCTGCTGCAATTTGCATAATGATTTGCCCCGCATTAATGCCCGCCGCTTGTGCACCAAATCGAAGCGATACACGATGTCCCAACACGGACGGCGCAAGGGTGATAACGTCAGCCCACGTCGGAGCCAACCGTCCCATTAACACAGCATGCGCACGAATTCCCATAACAAAGGCCTGTGCGGCACGTGGCCCTGGACCCCACGCAAAATGTTCCTGCGCAAGCGGATGCGCATCAGGCGAATTTGGTCGACAAGCGCGCACAAATGATAAAACTACATCCAACAATTCTTGCCCAACAGGCAAATGTTTAATGGTCGTCTGCGCCTCAAGCAAAGACAACGGATCCAAAATGGGTCGCACAATCGGCTCAACAACCGATGTCGTCATGGTTACAATATCACGTTCAGTCGCCAAATCGGGATAGGGCACATCAATACGAAATAAAAATCGATCCAGTTGTGCTTCGGGCAATGGATATGTGCCTTCGTGTTCGATGGGGTTTTGCGTCGCAAGCACGTGAAAAGGAGCCCCTAAATCATGTGTTTCACCCGCGATCGAAACTTGGCGTTCCTGCATCGCTTGTAACAACGCCGATTGGGTTCGCGGACTTGCACGGTTGATTTCATCGGCCATCAAAACTTGACAAAAAATGGGGCCCCGTTGAAATCTAAAATGTCGCCGCCCAACATCGTCAATATCTAATAACTCAGACCCCAAAATGTCACTTGGCATAAGATCTGGCGTGAATTGTATACGGGACATTTGCAACCCTAAAACCGTTGCAACGGTATCAACCAAACGCGTTTTCCCTAGGCCAGGAACGCCAACCAATAATATATGCCCCCCCGCGAAAATTGCACTTAGCGTTTGGTTTACAACGTCTTTCTGGCCGACAAATCGTTGATTAATCTGATCTTTGACAAGCAAGATTTTATGCGACAAATTTTCTAAAGCACTCGCTAGCTTAGCTGGATCAGACATATGGCGCTCCCGTTGAAAGTGTTTATAGTATAGAATGTAACCTGTTCATTTAAAATGGCAAAGCAATGGATCCTGATGCAATTTCAAAACCAACCGCCGACGGTTTAGCACAGGCCGCCCGACAGGTGCAAAAGGCCAAGGGACCGCCACCGGTTCATCTTTGGCACCCTCCGTTTTGCGGCGACATTGACATACGCATCGCCCGTGATGGCACTTGGTTCTATTTGGGCACCCCGATCGGACGTTTTGAATTGGTCAAATTATTTTCATCAATCTTGCGCAAAGACGATGATAAATACGTGTTGGTCACGCCTGTTGAAATGGTCGGCATTACAGTAGATGATGCGCCATTTGTAGCAATTGATTTTACGGTGAAAGCACCTGGACCGGATCAGGTGATCCGCTTTGAAACGCATGTTGGCGATTTTTCAATTGCGGGATCTGACAATCCCATTCGCGTTGAACGAGACCCGTCAACTGGGGAGCCATCGCCCTATGTCCACATACGTAGTGGGTTAGAGGCGCTGATTGATCGAAAGAGCTTTTATCGCTTAGTCGACCTTGGCACACATGAAAACCACAAAGGCGTGTCTTGGTTTGGGGTCAAATCTAAAGGGGTCTTTTTCCCGATCATTCCGTCTGATGACCTTAGTTAAAAAAATATCTGCATTTACATTCAACTTATTGCATATTAAATACCCTGTGAACGTCACGGAGTATAAAATGATCTCGCCTCGCTACGCACCAATTGTTTTCGGTTTAATTGTATCCGGCTTAATGTCATGCATTGTCTCAGGGATCGCGACATTGCGCGCCTTCGGTTTTATTGATGGCTTTGTCATGTCTTGGATAAACGCGTGGTGGTTAAGTTGGGCCATCGCGTTTCCAACAATCGTAACCGTATCCCCATTCGTAAGAAAAATCGTGGCGCGGTTGACAAAGACGGTTTAAGAATTTCATCTGTCTTTGGGGCTCTGCCCCAAACCCCGGGATATTTAATGGACAAAAAATGACATAGAGGCCATGAGAAAATCATGGCCAAATTCACGTAAATGAAATCTTGTCACATTTTCTGTCAAAAAATATCCTCGCCGAAGGCGAAAAAACGAAACAAAATTAATTAGTGTGCTTCAGACCAATTTGTGCCAACGCCTGCGTCAACCACTAATGGAACATCCAAATGGACGACGGGATCCGCCGCATTTTCCATGACAGAACGCGCTGCGGCCACGAGGTGATCGACAGCTTCATTTTCGACTTCGAAAAGCAATTCATCATGAACTTGCAACAGCATTTTCGCGGGAAGATCGGCAATCGCGGCGGGCATACGTATCATGGCGCGTCGGATGATATCTGCCGCTGTTCCTTGGATTGGCGCATTGATTGCCGCGCGTTTGGCAAATCCTGCGGTCGGTCCTTTGGCGTTAATTTCGGGTGTATGAATGACCCGACCAAAAAGTGTCTTTACAAAGTTGTTTTGGCGCGCGAATTCAACGGTTTGATCCATATATTCTTTTATGCCTGGGAAACGTTCAAAATAGCGATCGATAAAACCCTGCGCTTCTGCACGTGGGATGCGAAGATTACGCGCCAGGCCAAAACCCGAGATACCATAAATTACGCCAAAGTTGATGGCTTTGGCTTGGCGGCGAATATCCGATGTCATTTGGTCAATAGGGACATCAAACATTTCAGAGGCAGTCATCGCGTGAATGTCTAAACCATCCCGGAACGCCTGTTTCAACGTGTCAATATTGGCCACATGCGCCAAAATACGTAATTCAATTTGGCTATAATCCAAGCTGACCAGTGTTTTGCCATTCGGGGCAACGAACGCTTCACGGATGCGGCGCCCATCTTCGGTACGCACGGGTATGTTTTGCAAATTTGGATCAGTTGACGCCAATCGGCCTGTGTTTGCACCCGCAATTGAATAGGATGTATGCACCCGGCCAGTATCAGGGTTTATGTGATCTTGAAGCGCGTCAGTATAGGTCGATTTCAACTTTGACAACTGACGCCAATCCAAAACCCGGCGCGGCAATTCATGGATTGTTGCCAAATCTTCAAGGATGTCGGCACCAGTCGCATAGGCGCCATTTTTGCCTTTTTTACCGCCCTCGTAGCCCAATTTATCAAACATGATTTCACCCAATTGTTTGGGTGATCCAACATTAAAGGGTTCTCCGGCCAAATCATGAATCTCAGCCTCAAGACCTGCCATTTTTTGGGCAAACGCGTTTGACATTCGAGACAATGTATCGCGATCGACCTGAATACCCGTTCGTTCCATATGCGCCAACACAGGGATCAAGGGGCGTTCAAGGGTTTCATAAACGCGTGTAACGTTCGACACATGTAACTGGGGTTTGAACAATTGCCAAAGGCGCAGAGTGATGTCCGCGTCCTCGGCCGCATATTTGGTTGCTTCGTCGACAGGAACACGATCAAAGGTCGTCGCAGATTTGCCTGTGCCTAAAAGCGATTTAATTGAAATGGGCTCATGATTTAAATAGCGCTCAGACAATGCATCCATTCCATGGCCATGTAACCCACCATGTAGAGCATATGACATCAACATCGTATCATCGATTGGATTTATCGCGATGTCGTAATTGGCAAAAATCTTGGCATCATATTTCATGTTTTGACCGATTTTTAAAATAGATCGATCCTCGAGCATTGGCTTTAACAGTGCGAGAACGGCACCCAAATCACATTGACCATCAGCTAATTTTGACGATCCGAACAAGTCATCAGCCACGCCATCTTTGTGTGTAAGTGGGATATAACATGCATGCCCGGCATCGACACATAGAGATATGCCAACCAACTCAGCGCGCATTTCATCAAGCGAGGTTGTTTCCGTATCCACCGCCACATGGCCTTGGTCATAAATCCTGTCGATCCAAGTCTGCAGCGCAGGCAGCGTGGCAACACATTCGTATTGACCCACGTCAAATGGTTTTGCTTCCGGTAATTCAGGCGCAGTTGATGCCGGGGTGAGCACGTCATGGATTACGGGCATATCAATCGAAAATTTGTCCGCGACCTTTTTTGTGATCGTACGAAATTCCATATCCGCCAAAAATTGCAATAACGTATCAGGATCAGGGTCACGAATTTCCAGGTCATCAATCGTAAAATCAAGTGGCGTCTTTTCATCCAATTGAACCAATCGTTTTGACAAACGGATTTGTTCGGCGTTTTCAATCAACGTTTCGCGACGTTTGTTTTGTTTGATTTCACCCGCGCGCTCCAATAGCGTTTCGAGATCGCCAAATTCGTTTATCAAAAGCGCTGCGGTTTTGATCCCGATGCCCGGTGCGCCCGGAACGTTATCAACGCTGTCACCTGCTAACGCTTGGACGTCGACGACACGTTCGGGAAACACCCCGAATTTCTCGAACACGCCATCGCGATCGATGCGACGATTTTTCATGGCATCAAACATTTCAACGCCATCGCCGACCAATTGCATCAGATCTTTGTCTGAACTGACAATCGTGACGCGCCCGCCAGCTGCGCGACCTTGGGTGGCAAGGGTGGCAATAATATCATCTGCCTCATAACCCTCTAACTCATGACATGCGATCCCGAATGCGCGCGTCGCTTCGCGCGTCAGGGGCATTTGCGGACGAAGGTCGGCAGGCATTTCATCGCGATTGGCTTTATATAAGTCATAAAGATCATTGCGAAACGTATGACTGCCTTTATCAAAAATGACTGCCAAATGCGTCGCAGCATCGGGACCAGTGTTTTTTTCAACATAGCGCAAAAGCATGTTACAAAAACCGCTGACCGCACCAATAGGCAATCCATCCGATTTTCGCGTCAACGGAGGCAAGGCATGAAATGCACGAAATATGAATGCAGATCCATCAATCAGATGCAGGTGATGCCCCTTGCCAAACGCCATAATTTTGTCCTCATGTAAACCGTTGAAATTGGTTTACATGACGTCGACAGCCTTGACCAGCACAATGGCCTAAACTAACCCAACAGATAATCGCAAAGCGTGTCCAAACCAGCAGGCGTTGCCAACGCCACGTCAGGCATCCCGCCAAATACACATGTTGAATAAGCCGTGCCATAAAAATGCAATTCTGCCAAAATCTTGGAAATGCCGTTATCGCCGACAACCTCGACCCGTGTAATACGGAATTCGCCCGTGGCCGGGTCTCTTTGCGCCATGGCCCACATATAGGTATTGTCGGTATCAAAACTAATATTGGAATAAACTAAAATAGCCATACCAACCACCGCAGCAGTTATCATTACCCAATCCACGGTGACGGCACCACGTTCGTCACGCAGAAAATTACTTAAATTAAATTTGACCATGATCCTTCTCCGTCTTGGTGGATAAGGTCTAATTGTAAAGTTTGATCAAATTGTGGCGACTTTGGTATTATTTAAGGAAATTAACCTATTACGATTGATGATCTTTGTGAACCAATTTTGCATCGCAATACGGGCATTCAACATAGCCCTGTTCTGTTGGGATTTGCAGCCAAACGCGCGGATGCCCCAAGGCGCCTTCGCCACCGTCACAGGAAACACGATAAGCGGATACAATCTTTGTTTCGGGTGCTTGTGTTGACATGTTTTCATTCCTTTATCAGGCTTAATAAGGGCCGTTATGCGTTATCTTTTCAAAAGGGGCAAGGTGGGATTATTCAACAGCGCGCGACACCATGCGCCCCAAAATACGTCCACCAAGTATATGGGTATGTAAATGCGGCACTTCTTGAACGCCGGCGGCGCCAGTATTCGCAATAGACCGAAACCCCATACCGCCTTTTGACGGCTGAACACCCGCCAAATCACAAACCTGTCCGATTGCACGCGTATAATCGATTATTTCCGCATCGGATGCGTCTTGTGCGAAATGGTCCATCGACACATAAGGACCTTTTGGGATTACCAAAATATGGATCGGTGCCTGTGGCGCAATATCACGAAATGCGAGGCTATGTTCTGTTTCTAGAACCGTGTCATTAGGAATTTCACCGCGCAAAATTTTGGCAAAGATGTTATTCGGATCGTAGGAATAGCCCATGGACGCCTCAGTCATTAAAAATCCAATGTTTCGATACTATGGTTTGCGCATCTTGTGTAGTGATGTTTGCGAAATTTGCCAAGGCTTCCGTGTTGCGAACAACATTGCCACCATCAACAATTCGAAAATAATTTTCAAATTCGCAATCTCGAATGGTCTCTAATTCTTGACGAAGATCGTTTTTGATGCTGGGCAATAATCCAACCTTCATTGCGAACGGCGGACGTTATGACAATATTTTTTGGACTGAAAAATT
>JAYPUL010000023.1:0-2380 GCA_038134005.1 Paracoccaceae bacterium
GCCGAATTGATCATCGAAGAATTCGGCCACAAAATCGTTCGCGTGTCTGATGCTGACGTCGAAGACGTCATCAATGAAACGCAAGACGACGAGGCAGATCTAAAGCCACGTCCACCGGTCATCACCATCATGGGTCACGTTGACCATGGTAAGACATCGTTGTTGGACGCAATCCGTAACGCCAAGGTTGTTGCCGGCGAAGCGGGTGGCATTACGCAGCATATCGGGGCCTATCAGGTCACGACAAAAGACGGTTCTGTGCTGTCATTCTTGGATACCCCTGGCCACGCGGCCTTTACCTCCATGCGCTCACGCGGTGCACAGGTAACAGACATCGTTGTCTTGGTGGTTGCGGCAGATGACGCGGTGATGCCACAAACGGTCGAAGCGATCAATCATGCCAAAGCCGCCAAAGTGCCAATGATTGTTGCGATCAACAAAATCGACAAACCAACCGCCGATCCGATGCGTGTGCGTACTGCATTGCTTCAACATGAAGTGGTCGTGGAACAAATGTCAGGTGATGTCCAAGACGTTGAAGTGTCTGCCATTACCGGCCAAGGTTTGGATAACCTGCTAGAAGCGATTGCGCTGCAAGCTGAAATTCTAGAGCTGAAAGCAAACCCAGATCGCGCTGCACAAGGTGCTGTTATCGAAGCGCAATTGGACGTGGGCCGCGGCCCAGTTGCCACCGTTTTGGTGCAAAAAGGTACGCTTCGAAAAGGGGACATTTTCGTCGTTGGCGAACAATGGGGTAAAGTCCGTGCATTGGTTGATGACCAAGGCAACCGCGTTGACGAAGCGGGCCCATCGGTTCCTGTCGAGGTCTTGGGCCTGAACGGTACACCCGAAGCAGGTGACGTGTTGAACGTTGTCGACACCGAAGCACAAGCGCGCGAAATCGCCAGCTATCGTGAAAAATTGGCCAAAGAAAAACGTGCCGCTGCTGGCGCCGCGACGACTTTGGAACAGTTGATGGCAAAGGCGAAAGAAGACGCCAACGTGTCCGAATTGCCCGTTATCGTAAAAGCCGACGTTCAAGGTTCTGCCGAAGCGATCGTTCAGGCGATGGACAAGATCGGCAACGACGAAGTTCGCGTGCGCGTTCTGCACTATGGTGTGGGTGCGATTACCGACACCGACGTTGGTTTGGCCGAAGCGTCAGGCGCGCCGATCGTCGGATTTAACGTGCGTGCAAACGCATCTGCGCGGAATTCTGCGAACCAAAAAGGCGTTGAGATCCGGTATTATTCGGTCATCTACGATCTTGTTGACGATATCAAAGCGGCGGCAAGTGGTTTGTTGTCTGCCGAAATTCGCGAAAACTTTATCGGTTATGCCGAGATCAAAGAAGTGTTCAAGGTGTCCAACATCGGCAAAGTCGCCGGCTGTATCGTGACCGAAGGCGTTGCACGTCGTTCGGCTGGGGTGCGTTTGCTGCGTGATAACGTTGTCGTTCACGAAGGTACGTTGAAAACTTTGAAACGCTTCAAAGACGAAGTCAAAGAGGTTCAGTCAGGTCAGGAATGCGGTATGGCGTTCGAAAACTATGACGATATCCGACCCAAGGATGTGATCGAGATCTTTGAACGCGAAGAAATCGAACGCAAGCTTAGCTAAAACAAACAAACCCCTGCTTTTGCAGGGGTTTTTGTTTGTGGCGTAAATCTATTTGTTCCCCTTTTAATGTGGGGCATTGGATCATATATCACAATCATACAATTCAAAGGGGGCGGATGTGGTTCGCTGGATTTTACGGTTTATTTTGATCGCCATTGTGGGTGGTTTTTTGCATTACACTCTGCCGCAACATGACATTGTGCGCATCACAGATACCTATGAAAAGCGGATTGATTTTGGATCAAATAGCTGGTTTTGGGCGTCGGCCGATGAAGGCGTCGCAACCAACGCGACAAACCGAGATGTCTTTTTCATTCAAACGTTTATGACCGATGACACCCCGATGATTTACCGTAACGAAGATACCGGTTGGTCATGGCCGCCGTATTTTAAATTCGACACGTCGAACCTTCAGGCTGAGGCATCGGATTTGATGTCAAAGAAAAACGATGGTGATCCTCAATGGGGGGTTATGACCCATTATGGATGGCGAAACGAATATCTTTCGATCTATCCGAATGCGGTATCGATCCGCCCTGCGACGGGGCCTGATGAACAGATTGTTCCGTGGTTCAACATCGTTTTGTTGACGATTTTGGCGGGGGCCTTTTGGGCGGTTTGGGTGCGTTGGGTACGCTTTCGCGAAGCTAAAATTGACCCTTTGACCCAACGCATCGGCGATTGGTTTTCGGACGTCTGGTTGAAAATCCGCGGCAAATAATCGGCGAGAATTGCGATCGGTATCACGTCGGTATTGCGT
>JAYPUL010000023.1:2480-42031 GCA_038134005.1 Paracoccaceae bacterium
CGTCGGTGCCAACCGCACGGCCGTGTTACGCGTTATTTACGTTCCAATTCATGATCATAACGTTGCTTGGCGATTTTTTCATTGCGTTCGGCGACCTGTAAATCGGCCAGACTTTGTTCGACATAATTCAAATGCGCTTCGACCGCGGCGCGTGATGCGGCAGGATCACGGGATTGAATGGCATCGTTGATCGCGCGATGTTGGCCCAACAATTCATCGCGCGTGGTGCGTTGTTTGAACATGGCTTGGCGATTGTAAAACACGCCTTCGCGTAGCAATTCGTACATCGAACGCATCATGTGTAACATGATCACGTTATGGCTGGCCTCGATGATCGACAAATGGAAATCCGCGTCCAAGCGCGCTTCGTCTGTTGGATTGCGTCGGGTGTGGGCGGTTTCCATTTTGTCATAAATGGTCTGGATTACTTTTAGGTCGGTATCAGATCCGTATTTTGCCGCTCGTTCGGCCGCCAATCCTTCCATGTCGCGGCGGAAGGAGACATAGTCAAAGACCGCTTCGTTATGTGTGGAAAACAAACGGACCAAGGCCGGCGAAAACGCATTGCCCAAAACATCGGCCACATAAATCCCTGCGCCGGCTTTGGACGACAGCAATCCTTTTTCCTGTAAATCAGAAATCGCCTCGCGCAGCGATGGGCGCGAAACACCCAACCGTTCGGACAATTCACGTTCCGCAGGTAATCGTTCGCCCGGGCGCAAGATACCGCGCAAAATCAATTCTTCGATTTGATGCGTCACAGCATGAGATAATTTTTCGGATGCGATTTTTTCAAACGGCATGGGGACCCTATTGGTTCAAAGTTTTTACCAATATAGCGTGTTCATTTGTTTTCACAATATTTTACATTCCGATCGTTTTTTCCATGAATACGGAAAATTCTGATGCCGGATAATCGCCAAAGGGGCCACAATCGCGAAAGCCGTTTTTGCGGTATAAATGATGCGCCGCGTCCAAACCGACGCCGGTTTCCAATCGTAATTCGGTGATTTCTAATTCGCGGGCAACCAATTGGATTTTGTCCAAAACCTTTTGTCCTAACCCCATTCCGCGTGCGGCAGGGTCGGTGAAAAACGATTTTATTTCGCCATATCCCTCCTTAACCGCCAGGGCGCCACAGGCGCGATATGCCCCGTCAACACGGGCGCCAAAAAAGTGGATTGTTGGAACGCAAAGGTCATTAATTTCAAGAAAATGATTGTCTTCAGGCGAAAATAGCGCGCGCATCAACGCATGGCTTTGGCCTAATAAGGCACGAATGCCCGCATGGCGTGGCGCGGCATAGTCGATTTCGATCATCTGTCCCTCAAACGTATTGATGCAATATCTTGTGGATAACTTTGCCTATTCCCCAGCATCATGTGGTGGGGCGTTGACTCGTGTCGCTTCCTAGGGGACGATTAGACAACAGAATCAGGTGCAAGGACAAGCGTGCGCTTTACTCGTTTAAAACTGACTGGCTTTAAAAGCTTTGTGGATCCAACCGATCTGATCATTCAGGACGGGTTGACCGGTGTTGTAGGTCCGAACGGGTGCGGAAAATCCAATCTGTTAGAAGCGTTGCGTTGGGTCATGGGCGAAAACCGTCCGACCGCCATGCGTGGTGGCGGGATGGAAGACGTGATTTTCGCCGGTGCCGCAACGCGGCCCGCGCGCAATTTTGCCGAAGTGTCGTTGATGATCGACAATTCCGATCGCGTCGCGCCCGCCGGGTTCAACGACTCGGATATGTTGGAAATCGTGCGCCGCATCACCCGTGACGTGGGCAGCGCCTACAAGGTCAGCGGCAAAGACGTGCGCGCGCGCGATGTGCAAATGTTGTTTGCGGATGCCTCGACCGGATCGCAATCCCCCGCTTTGGTGCGTCAGGGTCAGATTTCGGAATTGATCAACGCCCCACCCAAAAACCGACGCCGTATCCTGGAAGAGGCGGCGGGTATTTCGGGCCTGTACCAACGGCGCCATGAGGCGGAATTGAAATTGAAATCCGCCGAAACCAATTTGGCGCGGGTGGATGATGTCATTGAACAGCTGGCCAATCAATTGGCCCAACTGATGCGCCAGGCCCGTCAAGCAGCACGCTATCGCGAAATTGGTGATCAGCTGCGCCATGCCGAGGGATTGTTATTGTTCCAACGTTGGCAAGAAGCCGACACCGCACGATTGGTGGCGGATCAGGAATTGACCCAACGCACGCGGTCTGCGGGTGCGGCCGAAGTTGCCGCGCGTCAGGCATCAAAATCGCGCGAAGATCGGGAAACCAAATTGCCGCCTTTGCGCGAAGAAGAAGCCATCGCATCCGCCATTTTGCAACGCCTTCAGGTGCAGCGTGACGCGCTGTCGGACCAAGAGGCGCAGGCCCAGCAACGCATCGAAACGCTGCGCGCGCGGATCGAACAGCTGGTGCGTGATATGGAACGTGAAACGGGGTTGAACCGTGATGCGGGTGACACCATTGAACGGTTGGAATGGGAATCGCGCGAATTAAAAAAAGCGTCAGAGGGTCATCAAGACAAGCTTGAGATCGCCGAAGCCGCGTCGCATGACGCCGCCAGCATTTTACAAGATCGCGAAACGCAATTGTCCGAAATGACCGAAGATGTTGCCCGTTTGGCCGCGCGGCACCAATCGGCCACGCGTATGTTGAACGATCTAAATGCGACCCTTGCAAAAAGCGAATCCGAAGCGGAAAAAGCCCGCTTGTCGATGGCGGGTGCGGAACGCGCGGTCCAAGATGCGGTCGACGCATATGACGCGGCGGTGTCGACCCAGGAAGAAGCTTCCGAAATCGCGGAACAGGCGGAAATCACATTGGAAACCGCCGAACAAGATCGGTCTGACACCCAAACCCGCGAAGCCGAGGCGCGTGCCGAACGGTCCGAGGCCGAAGGCGAAGCCAACGCCATTCGGGCCGAAGTTGCGGCTTTGGCAAAATTGGTTGAACGCGATACTGCCGAAGGTGGTCAAATTATGGATCGTCTACAGGTGGAGCAGGGCTTTGAAAAAGCATTGGGCGCTGCGCTGGCGGATGATTTGCGCGCGCCACAGGTTGACGAAGATGGACCCTCTGGATGGGCCGAATTGCCGGCCTATGCGGATCCGCAACCTTTGCCCGGCGGGATCACGGCGTTGACAAATCACGTTTCGGTGCCTGCGGTTTTGGAACGGCGGATGTCGCAAATTGGGTTGGTTGACCCCGATGATGGCAATCGTTTGCAATCGGCGTTATTGCCTGGTCAACGGTTGGTGAGCGTCGAAGGCGATCTTTGGCGTTGGGACGGATTTCGCGCTTGGGCCGAAGATGCGCCGTCGGCTGCGGCGTTACGGTTGCAACAATTAAACCGCCTTGAGGAATTGAAACAGCTGTTAGAACGCGCGACCGTCCGAATGGAGGCCGCGCGCGCCGCGCATGACACCTTGACGCAAACTTTGGCGGATCAAACCCGCGCCGATCGCGAAGCCCGTGACGCCCGCCGTGACGCGGATCGTACGGTTGCAGACGCTGCGCGTGCGCTGAGCCGCGCAGAAGCAGAGCGTAACCTATCCCAAGGTCGTTTGGAAAACCTAAAACTGGCAATGAAACGCCACGAGGAAGACGCGTTTGAAGCCAAACAACAAGTGTCAGAAGTGGAAAAAACGCTGCGATCCTTGGGGGATTTGGATCACGCGCGCGGACAAGTCGAAGACATCAAGATGGCCGTTGAAGCCGCGCGCATGACGATGATGGCGAAACGATCAGCCTATGATGAGGTGCGCCGCGAAGGTGACGCGCGGGTGCGCCGATCCCAAGAAGTTACCAAAGAGCTAAGTGGATGGCGGCATCGTTTGGAAACCGCCGAAAAGCGCAGCGCAGAATTGTTGGATCGTAAAGCCCAAAGCGAAGAAGATTTGGTCAAAGCCTCGGCTGCACCCGAAGAAATTGCCGAAAAGCGTGAAGAGTTGAACGAAGCAATTGAGAATGCCCAAGCGCGCTGCGCAGAGGCCAGCGACGCCTTGGCCGGTGCCGAAAGCACCTTGCGGGACTATGTCGCGGCCGAACGCGATGCCGAGCGCACAGCATCAGAAGCCCGCGAAGCGCGCGCCAGGTCAGAAGCCCGCGCAGAAGCCGCCCGTGATGGGGTTTCGGCTGCCGCGCATCGTATTGAAGAAGAATTGGACACAACCCCGCAAGAGTTGTTAACCGCACTAAACACCGACGCAGATCGCATGCCGCCATCCGATCATGTCGAAGCCGAAGTTTCGCGTTTGAAACGGCAACGAGATGCCTTGGGGGCGGTGAACCTAAGGGCGGAAGAAGACGCGAAAGAGGTTGAAGCAGAGCATTCAGAATTGGTCAAAGAAAAGACCGATTTAGAAGAAGCGATCAAAACCTTGCGCAGCGGTATTGCCAGCCTGAACCGTGAAGGGCGTGAACGGTTGTTGACGGCGTTTGAACAGGTAAACGAAAACTTTAGCCTTTTATTCCGGCATCTGTTCGGCGGCGGCGAGGCCAATTTGGTTTTGGTCGAAAGCGATGACCCGTTAGAGGCGGGATTGGAAATTATGTGCCAACCTCCGGGTAAGAAATTGTCCACCCTTTCATTGTTGTCGGGGGGGGAACAAACCCTAACCGCGTTGGCATTGATTTTTGGGGTGTTCTTGGCCAACCCCGCACCGATCTGTGTGTTGGATGAGGTTGACGCGCCTTTGGATGATGCAAACGTAACGCGGTTTTGTGATTTGTTGGATGAAATGTGTCGTCGCACGGAAACCCGGTTTTTGATCATCACGCACCATGCGGTGACGATGGCCCGTATGGATCGGTTGTTTGGTGTCACCATGCAAGAACAGGGCGTGTCGCAATTGGTGTCGGTCGATTTGAAAAAGGCCGAACAAATGGTGGCGTGATGGCCGACGCGCGTGCGTTGCACGACGCCCCGCCCGCCATCCCATAGGCCAATTTATAGCCGGTTTAATAGATCCTGTGTGGGCCACGCATCGGCGGGAAACCCCAATTTCGTTTGCATGTGTTGCACAGCCGCACGGGTTTTTGCGCCCAAAATTCCATCAATTGCGCCGACGTCGTAGCCCAGTGAGGTCAGTTTTGTTTGTAGGCGTTTCATGTCATCCCCACTTAGTGCGGGATCGGGCGTGCCTGCGGTGTAAGGGACGGCCCCTTCTAGGCGCGTGGCAAAATAAGCAGCCGTTGTCACATAGACAAAGCTTTTGTTCCATTCAAAATAGATGTTGAAGTTCGGATAGGCCAAAAAGGCCGGACCGTTGCGGCCTTGGGGCAAGAGGATGGATGCTTGCAACCCATTCGCGCCCAAGTCGCCGTTTTTCGCGGTTACGCCCAAACGTTTCCAGTCTGCGACTGATTTGGTTTGGTCCAATCCTGTTTGTGCCCAATCAAGATTTTGAGGAACGGTTACTTCGTGTAACCAAGGTTCACCCGCACGCCATCCCATCCGCGACAACATATGTGCGCCCGTCATCAACGCATCGGGCGCCGATGTTTTCAATGTGACATGGCCGTCGCCATCCCCGTCAACGCCGCTTTCGATAATATCACCGGGCAACATTTGCACCATGCCAATTTCACCGGCCCACGCGCCGGTGGTGGTAACGGGATCAAAATCGCCACGTTTGAACAATTCAAGTGCGGCAAAGACCTGGGGTTGAAACAATTCTGGTCGGCGGCAATCATGCGCCAGCGTGATCAACGCGTTGAGTGTATTAAAATCGCCCTGAACCGCACCAAAATCGGTTTCAAAGGCCCAGAATGCGGTTAAAACGCCGCGCGAAATGCCATAATCGCGTTCAATACGATCAAAGACGGCAGAATATTTTTTCAAATTTTTTGCGCCGTGGTCGATGCGGTGCTGGCTTATGAGACGTTTTGAAAATTCAAGAAAGGGAAGTTGGAAAAAACCTTGGGCGCGATCGGCTTTGATCACGGCGGGGTCATGTGCGGCCGAGGCAAAGAATTGGTCCACCTGCGCCGCGGAATATCCTTTGCCGCGGGCTTCGGATTTTAAGGCTGAGACAAAAGTGGAAAACGATCCGCCACAGGGCGCGGCCACAGCGGGCGAGGCAAGGCACACAGCGGCGAGAATGGAATAAAATCGGGTCATGGTAATATCCTTGGAATTTATCACATGCTATCCAATCCCCCCTGTCAGGGTCAATGAAAAGGGGATTTTATTAATCAAATGTACCCGCAACGCGCCCTAGCAACATAAACGCGCGTGCGGTGCGTGTTTCGGACAATGCGGTAATATCGGTTTCGGTTGCGGTTTCTTCGAATTTGGCAAAACCGCGATCGAAAAGCCGTAAAAAATGATGGGCTGCATCACGGAAAACAGGATCTTTTTTCATGCGAACATTGGTCAACGCCAAAGACGACCTGTCGCGGATCCCGCCAAGTGCCGCAATCGTCCGGCCGCGTTCGCCCTTTGCAAAGCGGCGCCAAATTTCGGGCCGCGCCATATCGGGCCGCAGGTCATCCATATAAATCCCATCTTGGCTAAGCAGGGTCAGGATATCTTGGGATGCCTGAATAAGTTGGGCGGTAGAGCGATCTTTCAAGGCCCGACGCAGTGCGATAAAGCCATCTTCGTCATTGGCATTTTCGGGGAAATTCAAAGCGCGGATGAAATCCGGCGTGCCAAGCGGTGGCGTAAGGTCTTCGACCGGTGTGCCAAGCGCCAAGGCCGGTTGATAATCACCCGCAGGCGCAGGCGTTGGCGCGTTAAGGGCCGATTTATTTTGGGCCTCAGCCAGACGCGTTGACGTAAACATCGCGATGGCAGTTTCGGTTTTGCGTTGCGATTCCGCGATACTGTCCAATTTGCGGGTTACGGATGCTTCGGTCGCAGGGACACCGCCCATTTTTGATTGATCGATATAGGCCTTGCGCAGGGCTTCGATCGCCACTTGCAATTTTTGGCTTTCTTGGCGCAATTTTTGCGAAGTGCGAATAACGATCACCGCAAGCCACAAAATGGCGACAGGCATAAAGATAATCAAAATTGACGACAATACATTTTCATTGCCCGTCGATGGCATCAAAAGAATATATCCGCTGACCACAAGCCATACGATCGCCAAGGCAACCCCGAGCCATTCCACAGTTTGCGGCAATTGCCCCTGCGTTGCCACGTAAAGCCCCGCAGGTGTCGATTTTGTTGCTTTGTCATCAGGCATGATGTGCAGGCCTATTTATAGTCAATTGACAAAATCTCGTATGATTTTTGACCGCCTGGGGTGTTCACCTCGACGCTATCCCCTTCGTCTTTTCCGATCAATGCGCGCGCGATGGGGGATTTGATGTTCAAAAGACCTTTTTCAATATTGGCTTCGTATTCGCCAACAATTTGCCATGTCTTTTCTTCGTCGGTGTCTTCGTCAACAACGGTGACGGTGGCGCCAAATTTGATGGTGCCGGACAAAGATGCAGGATCAATCACTTCGGCCAAAGAAATGATGCTTTCGATTTCTTTGATCCGGCCTTCGATAAAGCTCTGTTTTTCGCGGGCGGAATGGTATTCAGCATTTTCAGACAGGTCGCCATGTTCGCGCGCCTCTGCGATAGCTTGGATAATCGCGGGGCGTTCGACCGATTTAAGATGCTTTAGCTCGACCTCAAGCGCGGTATGACCCGCACGTGTCATTGGTATTTTTTCCATTTCGTTTCCGTCGTCGTAATATTTGTTATTCGTTATTTATGGTCTGTTATCGGACCTGACAAGTCAGATCAATCTAGCCAATATCTTTATCCAACGGATTGCAACATTTTCTTGTTAATTGGTACTTTTTTGAGGGGGATCGCCGTAATTTTGCACAATGTGGTGGCGAAAATTGAATATCCGCGTGCGCCATGCCGCAAAGCGGCAATTTAACGCCGTGTAATGATTGACGTAGTGCTTTAAGGCAGGGTAACCAAATGCAAACTGAATGCAGGTTCAAAGGAGGAACGCCAATGTCGGAAATCGAACGCGAGGCGATGGAATATGATGTGGTCATCGTTGGGGCGGGACCAGCAGGATTGTCGGCAGCAATCCGTTTGAAACAATTGGATGCGGATCTAAACGTTGTCGTATTGGAAAAAGGGTCAGAGGTCGGCGCACACCTTCTATCGGGTGCTGTGTTGGATCCTGCGGGTCTGACGCGTTTGATGCCCGATTGGAAAGAAAAAGGCGCGCCTTTGAATGTGCCTGTCAAAGAAGACAATTTCTATGTTCTGGGCGAAGCGGGTCAAATCCGTTTGCCAAACTTTGTGATGCCGCCGTTGATGAACAACCATGGCAATTACATTGTGTCGATGGGCAATGTATGCCGCTGGATGGCGGAACAAGCGGAATCCATGGGTGTTGAAATTTTCCCGGGTATGGCCGCATCAGAAGTGGTTTATGGCGATAATGGCGAAGTCAAAGGCGTCGTTGCCGGTGTCTTTGGTTTGGAAGAAGATGGCAGCATCGGTGAAAACACAGAACCGGGCATGGAATTGCACGGCAAATATGTGTTTTTCTCTGAAGGCGCGCGCGGATCTTTGTCAAAAGAAATCATCGCCAAATATGACTTGGACGCGAATTGCGATGTGCCGAAATTCGGCATCGGCATGAAAGAGATTTGGGAAGTCAAACCCGAAAACCACAACGAAGGCGAAGTCACCCACACCATGGGCTGGCCTTTGGGTTGGAAAAATTCGGGCGGTTCGTTTGTCTATCACTTGGACAATAACCAAGTTTACGTCGGCTATATCGTCGATTTGAATTACAAGAACCCATATTTGTTCCCTTACATGGAATTCCAACGGTTCAAACATCACCCAAAGATCGCCAAGTTGCTAGAAGGCGGCAAACGCGTGGCCTATGGCGCGCGGGTTGTTACCAAGGGTGGCATTCAGTCGATCCCACAAACCGCGTTCCCAGGGGGCGCGCTTTTGGGCTGTTCCGCGGGCTTGGTGAACTTGCCGCGTATCAAGGGCAACCATAACGCGATGCATTCGGGCATTGATGCGGCCGAAGCCGCGTTCAAAGCGATCCAAGCGGGCCGCCAAGGCGATGTTTTGGCCGATTACGATGCCGCATTGCGTGCGGGTCCCGTTGGCAAAGATCTAAAACCCGTGCGCAACGTCGCGCCATTGAATGGCCGTTTTGGTCCATTGGGCGGTTTGACCTTGGGCGGATTGGATATGTGGATCCAAACCATTTTCAAAGCGTCGCCCTTTGGTACGTTAAAGCATGGCAAAAACGATGCAGAATCCACGCAACCTGCGTCGATGCACCAGCCCATCGATTATCCAAAACCCGATGGAAAGCTATCTTTTGACCGGTTGACCAACGTGTCGTTTTCGATGACCAACCACGAAGAAAGCCAACCTGCGCATTTGCGGTTGACTGATGCCAGCGTGCCAATCGCGGTCAACCTTGCGAAATATGCCGAACCTGCGCAACGCTATTGCCCGGCAGGTGTTTACGAAGTTGTCGAAGAAGAGGGCGCCGAGCCACGCTTTGTCATCAACTTCCAAAACTGTGTGCATTGTAAAACCTGTGATATCAAAGACCCAAGCCAGAATATCACCTGGGTCACGCCACAGGGCGGCGATGGTCCGAACTATCCCAATATGTAATCAAACCGCCCAGCGGGGTTTGTGTTGAAATGATCGATGCGGGACAGAGTTTTATGCTCTGTCCCGCATTGCTTTATAGCATGTGAATGGCTAAGTTTTCATAAAAGGCATTTGGATCAAACCAGATCCAATTTGCATCCTTAGAAAGAGGCATTGAGGTGATCAAAAAATTTGTGACAGCCGCGTTGATATTTTCTGGCGCATCCGCGCCCGCCTTTTCCCAAGGGTTATCAGGTGCGTTTTTGGCGGGACGTCACGCAAGCATTACCAATGAATTTTCGCGATCCTCTGAATATAATACGCGCGTTTTAGGGTTTGACCGCGAAAACCTTTTGGCATTGGAAAATGTGATCTTGTCCAATATCGCGCTAGGCCGGGTGGACATGGCTGTGCCAGTTGCGCGGGCCTATGCGGAAAAAGAAACCGACAGCCAAATCGCGAATTTGGTTGTTTTGACCGATATGATTCAAAACGCTCAGTTTGAAAAGATCGCCAAAGCGGTTGGCACCACGCTAGATGTCAATACATTGGTGAACAATCTGCTTCTTGCATGGTCGGCCGCGGGTGTTGGGGATATGGATCGCTCCGTCATCTTGTTTGATGATTTTCTAAAAGATGCGCAGTTGACCGAATTTACACAATATCACAAGGCCATGATGTTTGTGTCTTTGGGCGACTATGACCGTGCCATGCCGTTGTTGGAAACGATCGATGTCCGGTTTCGCGGTATTGGTGGGCGCGCGATGTTGGCGCGGTTGAAAATCCTTGTGTCCCAAGGCGCCAAAGACCGTGCGTTGGAATTATTTGATGCGGTTTATGGCCCCAGCACCGACCCCGAATTGCAAAACATCCGCGCGCAGTTGGACGCAGGTGATTTAAAGGTCGTGAAGTTGCCTGCAACGGTATCACAGGGCATGGCGGAAATCTTTTTATCCATCGCCGCCTTTGTAACCAATGATAGCGAACCCGTCTTTAGCCTGATGTATGCGCGCCTTGCGCAGGCATTGATCGGCGATGACACCGACGCGATATTCTTGTCGGCAAAGATGTTGGATGAATTGGGCCAATATGATTTGGCTGTGCGTGAATACAACAAAATCTTGCCCGATCATCCAAAGTTCTATGCCGCCGAATTGGGCCGTTTTGACGCGATGGTTGCGACCGGCAACCGCGATGGTGCGATTGAGGCAATGGAACAGTTGGTGCGCCTGCATCCTGATGTTCCGTTGGGCTATGCGGCGTTGGGCGACACCTTGCGCCGTGCAGAGCGCAATGCCGAAGCCAAAGATGCCTATGATCGCGCAATCGCGCTGTACGAAAACCAAAACGCTGCGTCTTGGCGTATTTATTATGCGCGTGGGATTGTGCATTCGAATTTGGACGATTGGCCAAACACCGAAGCAGATTTTCGCAAAGCGCTTGAAATCAAACCCGATCAACCGCAGGTATTGAATTACCTGGGATATTCGATGGTGGAAAAGAACATCAACCTTGATGAAGCATTGGCGATGATCCAAACCGCCGTCGATCAAAGCCCTGATAGCGGGTATATTATCGATAGCCTTGGATGGGCAAAATTTCGATTGCGTCAATTCGCCGAAAGCGTTCCGCATTTGGAACGTGCCGCGGAACTTATGCCCGTTGATCCGATTGTGAATGACCATCTGGGGGATGCGTATTGGGCCGTAGGCCGCAAGCTTGAAGCCGAATTTCAATGGCGTCGTGCGCTGTCATTCGATCCAGAAGCGAAAGAAATTGACCGAATTCGCCGCAAGCTTGACGTCGGTTTGGATCAAGTTCTGATCGAAGAAAACCAAGACCCCACGACCCAGACCGTCCAAAAATGATCCATGTTTTTGCCCCGTCCAAGGTGAACTTGGCCCTGCATGTGACGGGCCAACGCGCCGATGGTTATCACGAATTGGATTCTGTTGTCGTTCTATTGGATTGCGGCGATCAGATCACGATTGAACCCAATAACACATGGGTTTTGTGCGCAGATGGCCCTTTTGCCGCGCAGGTGCCTTTGGACCAGAGCAATCTTATCACCAAAGCGGCGCGATGGTTGGAAAATTGGTCCGGACGGCGCATTGCCGCCAAAATCACGTTGACCAAGTACCTTCCACCTGCGTCGGGTATTGGGGGCGGATCCAGCGATGCGGCCGCCGCGATCAAAGGGTTGTGCCAGCTGATGCAAATGGATCTGCCGCCTGCGGCCGATTTGGCCCAGCTGGGGGCGGATGTTCCCGTCTGCATGGGGCAGGGATTGATGCGGATGCAAGGTATTGGCGAACGCATTACACCTTATCCAAACCTTCCCGACATGGCGGTGTTGTTGGTCAATCCGGGGGTTCACGTGCCAACGCCGGCCGTGTTTCGTGGATTACAGTCAAAAACAAACCCCGCATTGACCGACCAAAGCGGGGATTGGTTTGAATGGATCGCGTCCCAACGCAATGATTTAGAACCGCCTGCGCGTTTGGCTGAACCGGTCATCGACCTGGTCCTGGAATGCATCCGTGCCACGGATGATGTCTGTGTCACGCGTATGTCGGGATCAGGCGCCACGTGTTTTGGGATCTATCGCGATCATGCGGCGTGCTTTGCGGCGCGTGAACACGTTGCGCGCGCACATCCCGATTGGTGGACCGCCATCGGGCGCCCAATCACCATACCCTAAGGGGATGCTTAAACGATACGGTCAACCACGTATCGTGCAATCCCACTAAGTAAGGTGTTTATTTGATTTTGCGGCAGTGTTTTCAAGGCATCCTGCGCAATTTGCGCCCAAGCCAAAGCATCTTTTCGCGTTGCGTCGATCGCGCCGTGTTTGTGCATCAAATGAATGGCGTGTTCCAAATCACCATCCACCTGATCACCTTTTTCGATCGTCCGTTTCCAAAACACCATTTCATGGTCATCGGCCGCGGCAATTGTTTTGATAAGCGGCAGCGTCAATTTGCGTTCGCGAAAATCGTCCCCGACGTTTTTGCCGATGGATTTTGCGTCGCCCACAACATCCAATAGATCGTCGACAATCTGAAACGCGACGCCCAATGCATCACCATAGGCGTAAAGCGCATCACATTGCGCGTCGGTCGCATTCGAAATCACACCGCCCACTTGGGTCGCCGCCGAAAACAGCGCCGCAGTTTTCCCTCGAACGACCTGTAGGTATATGTCTTCGGTTGTTGTAACATCTTGCGCCGCGGTTAATTGCAACACTTCACCTTCGGCAATAGTCGCGGAGGCATTGGCCAAAATGTCCAAGACCTGCAAAGAACCAGTTTCAACCATCAACTGGAAAGACCGTGAAAACAGATAATCCCCAACCAAAACGGACGATTTGTTATCCCAAAGCAAATTTGCCGTGGGGCGCCCGCGCCGTTTTGCGCTTTCATCAACGACGTCATCATGTAACAAGGTGGCGGTATGAATAAATTCAACGGTAGCCGCCAAATGAATGTGATAGGTGCCGTCATAGTCGAATAACTTTGCGCTTGCCAAGGTTAACAAAGGACGAAGCCGTTTTCCCCCCGCGTTCACCAAATGTGCGGTTACCTCTGGAATACGGGGTGCGTGTTTCGACGCCATGCGCGTTTGAATCAATGTGTTCACCGCATCCATTTCCGGCGCCAAAATCTGTGCCAGTTTTTCGTGCGGTTTATCTTCTGAACGATCCAACGCCATCAACTCCTCCTTGGGTATCGACAATTTCCGTGCCTCAGCTTAAACCAAAATCATGAAACAGCTTATGCGCACAACAGATATCGTCACAATTTCTCACATCCGTTCCCTTTTGGATGCCGAAGGTATAGCGACCTTTGAGCTGGACGTAAATATGAGCGTGCTCGATGGGTCGTTAGGTATTTTGCCGCGCCGCATCATGGTCGCAGACGACGAATTCGACGATGCCGTGTCACTTGTGATCGACGCAGGCTTTGAAAAGGAATTGTCCGCGTGATGGACACAACCTGCGATGATTTCCTGGGCGGGCGGTTGCGGGTGACGCAACCGGCAACGGGGTATCGCGCGGGTGTCGACCCCATTCTTTTGGCGGCCAGCATTCCGGCCAAATCCGGCCAACGCGTGTTGGAATTGGGATCCGGTGTCGGGGTCGCATCATTGGCTCTGGGGGCGCGTGTCGCCGATTTGGACATGACTGCGATTGAAATTCAACCTGACTATGCGGATTTGGCGCGTCAGAACGCTGTGTCAAATCAGGTAGATATCGACATTATCACCGGCGATTTGGCCGCCTTGCCCGATCACGTGCGTGCGGTATCGTTTGATCACGTTTTTGCAAACCCACCTTATTTTGATCGCACCGCGTCAACGGCGGCCAAAGACGCAGGTCGTGAAACCGCGATGGGCGAAGGAACCGATCTAACGATCTGGGTCGAACAGGCCGCCAAACGATTGGCCCCAAAAGGATATGGGCATTTTATCATTCGAGTTGAACGTTTATTGGATCTGGTGTCCGCGATCCCATCGTCGTGCGGTAGCGTGGTGATCACCCCGATTGTGCCCCGCGTGGGACGGGATGCGACTTTGATTATCCTGCACATGCGGAAAAATGGTCGCGCGGCGCCACGTGTCGAATCACCCATCGTCATGCATGCAGGGCATCGATATGATCAAAATGAAAAAGATTACACGGAATTGATCGAAAAGGTATTGCGACATGGCGATGCCCTAACTGGTTGGTATCGATAAAACTTGTTTCAAATCCTGTGCAACATTCCGCGTATAGGGCGGTATTTTGTGCACCTGCAGCGTGACAGAACAAAAAAAATATGCTGCACTATCTCTGTATTACACTAGGAGGAATACTATGAGCGTTCTTACTCATGTTCACGAACTCAAAAAGAAACATGAAGCCCTTTCTACAAAGATTGAAGAAGCACAACGATCCCCAAGTTCCGATGACTTGCATATCTTAGACCTCAAAAAGCAAAAATTAAGATTAAAAGAACAAATAACGCGACTTAGCTCATAGACAAACATAGGCCCCCACCGGGGCCTTTTTTATTTCTGGGGGGTATCAGATACGCCTAGGGAAATTGTTTCGACCACATGGAAACGCCCTTTCTCATCTTCGCCCATTACCGAAAGGCTATCTAGTGTGGCGCACGATCCCAAATATGGGGCAAAGCGTTCGTGCGCTTGGCGCGCCACATCGGGCCGCAGGTCGTCGGGCAATGGTCCCGTAAGGGTCATGTGAAATTTAAAGTGATCGAAAATAAAGGGATATCCCCATTTCAACATCAACGCATCTTGGTCGGGCGTAAGGCGGGTTTTGCGACGACGCGCGATTTCCTCCATGCTCAGCGCCGCGCGAAACGGATCCATCTGTCGCACGACCTCTGCGGCAAGATCCGTGATCTGGGGGGATGACGTAGTCGGGGTCAATGCCAAAAAGCGGCCAATTGTTTTGACCTCAAATGCCCCCATATCGATGGCAGAACGGGATGCGCAAAATCGGCCGAGCGCATCAACCAAGTCATGCGATGTTCTTTCCGCAGACAGGTGGAATGGTGCCTTGATTGTGGCATGAAAACCGTATTTTTGCGGGCGGCGTGTGTGGGAATTTTGTATGTCAGAGTGTGAAATGTTCCGAGATGCGCGGTTGTCCCAACCCAACCATGCGCTGCCTACGTCGTGAAATGCGCCGTTTGGCACATAATAAATAGCAAAGCGTTGAAACCGCATGTTCGCCCGTTAACGTGGATCCCGCAATGTCGATCCAAGGTTCAACTTTGGGGTCAATTCGACAATTTTATCCGCGTTTTCCACTCCGCTCATCACCCGATCCGCAATGATTTTCGCCGCGATGCGGCCCACTTCTTTGCGGCATGCATCCATGGTTGCCAATTGCAACGGCAGACCATCCAAAAGTTCAACGCCATTGAATCCCGCCATGCCAATGTCTTGGGGAATGTTCACGCCCTTTTCCAAGAGATGAAGCAATCCGCCTGCGCCGATCATGTCGTTTGAATAATAGAGAAAATCCAAATCGGGGGACCGCGCCAACATGTCTTCGGTCATGTCACGCCCTTTGACCAAGGCCGAACCGCCGGAATAAAATTCTTGGTCGCTGACTTCTATACCTGCTTTGGCAAGTGCTTGGGTAAAGCCTTCAAACCGTTTGCGGGCACGGTGGTCTAATGGCATTTTGGTGCCCATGAAACCAATCTTTTTGTATCCCGCCGCCAAAATGGCTTGGGCCATTTGACGCCCTGCACGGCGATGCGAAATCCCAACGGCGGTGTCTATGGGCGTGCCATCGACGTCCATGATTTCAACAACAGGGATGCCCGCACTACGCAACATCGCGGCCGATGCGTCGGAATGTTCCAAGCCTGCAATAATGACACCCGATGGGCGCCACGATAGCATTTGGTACAAAACTTTTTCTTCTTTTTCGGGCATATAATCCGTGATGCCCACAACAGGTTGCAATTCTGTTCCTTCCAGAACCGAATTAATGCCCATCATGACTTCAGGGAAAACCATGTTCGACATCGATGGGATAATCACTGCGACCAAGTTCACACGTTGGCTGGCCAAGGCGCCGGCAATTTTGTTGGGCACATAGCCCAATTCCTTTGCCGCCAATAGCACTTTGTCACGGGTCGCGGCGGACACATCACCGCGCCCGCGTAACACGCGGCTCACGGTCATTTCCGATACGCCCGAAGCCTCAGATACGTCACGCAAGGTTAACGGGCGATGCGTATATTTTGTCACGTGGATGGTCCTTGAACTATTTTCACGAATTTAACGTGGTTTAGTCACCAGAATCAAGCGATTGCAGCGAACAAAAAAATTTTATGCGATCTGGTGACAATGGACATAAGTCATCCTAAAAAGGCACGCGTGGCCCCGTGGCTCAACTGGATAGAGCAGCCCCCTCCTAAGGGGCAGGTTGCAGGTTCAAATCCTGCCGGGGTCACCAGGTCGTTTTATTAGGTCAGGTGTTAATCAACCTTTGAAATCGTATAGATGGCCAACACCGCAAAGATGACCCACCCAAAGGTCCAACCTGTCAAATACGCGATGACGCCGAAAAAGGCCGCGCCGACGGCAGGGCCGATCCATTCATCATTCGGATAACTGTTGATCCGGCTGCCGCAGTGCATGCAAACAGACGGTTTTGAATTTGGTAAGTGCCCGTGGCACAACCCACATTGGTATCCCATTTGGCTCCCCCTTGAAAATATCAATTTGATACTAATATCCTAAGGGGTATGATCCTAATTAACTTTCTGTAACGAAAAGTGTCGTTGGATCGGAGGGGCGGTTATCCCTTGGCCAGGCCCGCGTTCGCGATCATGGAAAATGCGTTTTGGGCACCGTGTCGACGCAATGCGGCGGGCGAAAGCCCGGTTTCTTTTTTGAACATACGCGTAAAGGCAGATTCGGATTGATATCCCGCCATCTCTGCGGCGTCTGCCACGCTTACACCGCGGTTGCATAGGGCTTCGCGCGCGATTTGAATGCGCCACGATGTGACATATTGCATGGGCGTCATCCCAAGCATTTTTGCAAACCGTTCGGCAAAACCGGTCCGCGATAAACCGGCTTTTGCGGCCAATGTGGCAACGGTCCATTGCGATGCTGGGGCGGCATGAAACGCGCTCAGCGCGCGCGACAAATAGGGATCAACAAAGCCCGATATCCCCTTTGGATCAGCTGCGGATTGTTCGATATAGGTTCGGATGGCTTGGGCAAATATGGCTTCGGACATTTTCAATGCGATCAGGTCCCCACCCAATCGAGCGCCGCCCGTTTCTTCGCTTATGACGCGCAATGTTGCCTCTAACCAAGGGCCCGCGGTGTCGCCGTATCCGGTAAGGTGAATATAGGGGGAAGCCGATCCAACAACGGGTGCCGTGATCCGGGGGCAAATGCGAAATGCCCGCTGATGATTTGGGTGTCGCGTTGGATTTGACCGCCGCCCCAAACCAATGCCCCACGACCGTCAAAACCGGACTGAATCAAAACGTCTTCTAGCGGAAGCACATCGTCGGGCCCGCTAAAATGGCAGGACATGATATGTTCGTTGCCATGCGGGATTAGTATTAAATCCCCTTTTGATAATGAAATTCCGGTTTTCGACCCCGCGACGCGCATCAATGCTTCGCCATTGTTCACATAATGAAACCGCGCCACTTTTTGAAATTGTGGCACGCGAATGCCCCAGGGTTCAGAAAAATTTGATCGGAAATAGAGGCTGCCTTTCAGGGATAGGCGGGTCAAAATATCGCTGAGCAGGTCTAACATGGTTGATGGGCGTCCGAATTTTTGTGCAGGGTCTGGTACTTAGACGTCAAAATGGGATCTGCGCGCTGGCGCGTCAACGTCAAAGGACAATCATCAATCGTTTGTGATCAACTCTCGGTCATGTCTTGTTAAAAAACCCCAGACGATGCGCAGGGGGAGCGATCGTTCTGGGGCAGAGAGGCCCACATGGTGGACGTGTGGGCGGTCGAGGGAGAGGGATGGTCCACAAGGGACACAGGCGTGGACCATCCCGAGGCAGGGGAAACCCCCAAGCGTTAGCGTTCTAGGATCGGATAGAATCCTGTGAACACCATGTCGTTGTGCGAATTGTCTTCATGACAGCTTGCACAGTTTTCCGCAGGCATTGCGACGGCGGATGGTTCATATGGCAGGGCGTGGTGACCAAAGTTGTAAAAGCCCCATCCGTTGGTTGCGGCGAATTTTTCACTGTCTTTGACCATCATGTCGATGCCGTGAAAGGATTTGGCGAAAAAGCCGCGGCCTGACACTTCGTCACGTGACCCGTCTTCGTAGGTTCCAGGGTGGTTCACAACCAATTCTTTTACAATGGTTGTCCCTTCGGGCCAAAAGCCGTCTTTTAGATAGGCTTCCAAATAACTTCTATGGACATAGACGTGGTGAAATTCTGGAAAAGGTGCCGATCCACCGTTTAAACCGTTGGGTGTCAACGGTGCGCCGATGAATGTCCAATGGCGAAAGCCATCGGGAATGCTTATTTCAAGTTGATCATTCACAATCGCTTTTATCGGGTTGGCCGTGGACGCCATTTGGGATGTGGCCGCAGTCGCAAACCCAACCATAGCCAGCGCTGCAACAGGTAATAAGGCTCTCATGTTGTTGTCTCCTTCGTTCGTGAGTAACAAACAGATATTTGTACAAAAATTGGGTTTTCTGAATGCCAGATAGTCCTAATAAACTGCCCGATCGTTCAAGAATGAAGACAGCGTTTTCGGCATGGGGGCGCATGTGAAAATTCCGTTGTGCGTTGTTGGTCTGCGTTATAATGTCCGGACGCAGAATGTATGAAATGACAGGTTTATCGTGGAAAATTCTCCAAAAATCGAAACAATCGCGGCCCATTTGGGGCACAATGATTTTGGCGCAGGCGTGTCCCCCGTCATTCAAACGTCAACGACTTATCTGCGTGGTCCCGACTATGCATTGCTAAGTGCGGATAATGTCTATGGACGTGACCACAACGATACGGTCCGCCAAGTCGAAGATGTTTTGACCAAGATGGAAAACGCGCAAGCCGCATTGGTTTGGCCATCAGGCATGGCGGCGATTTCTGCGATTTTTCGCGGGCTTACATCGGCGGATCGTGTGTTGTTACAATCGGGCATTTATTGGGGCACGACCGGGTGGGTGCGGGGATATTGCCTCGATCACGGTATTGCTTTGCAAGAAGTTGATTTTGCCGATCTTGATGCTGCGCAGACCCACGTTGCAATCAATCCGACTTTGGTTTTTTGTGAAACGCCATCAAACCCGTGGTTGCGGGTGTCTGATTTGGCGGCGATTAGGGCGTTGTATCCAGATGCCGTGTTGGTGGTGGATAGCACCGCCGCCACGCCATATTTGACACGGCCTTTGGACTACGGGGTGGATTTGGTTGTGCATTCCGCGACCAAAGCGTTGAATGGGCATTCTGATGTGGTGGCCGGGGTCCTCTTAACACAGTCGGTCAATGATCGATGGACACGCTTGGCCCAAGAACGCGCGACGGGTGGGGCCATTATTGGTCCATTCGAGGCGTGGTTATTGTTGCGATCCTTGCGTACCTTTGCCATTAGAATGCGCGCGATGTGTGAGAACGCACAAAAATTCGCGGAATTCGCCATCGCCCATCCCGCCGTCGAAGATGTGTTTTACCCAGGTCTTGCCAAAAATACATATCATGAAGTTGCGACGCGCCAAATGCAGGGCGGGTATGGGTATCTAATGTCTGTTTTGGTGCGTGGCGATCGCCAAGACGCGTTGGACGTTGTTTCCCGTTTAAAGGTTTTCAAACGCGCCACGTCGCTGGGCGGTGTTGAAAGTCTTGTCGAACATCGCCACACAATCGAACCACATACGGGCATTCCCGAAAACCTGTTGCGCATGTCGATTGGCGTTGAACATATCGACGACTTAACCGCGGATTTGGATCAAGCGCTGCGCAATGCCTGATTTTGAATTTGAAACCGCCTGCCGCGCCAACGGCTATCGCGCCGTTGCTGGTGTTGACGAAGTTGGACGTGGCCCCTTGTGTGGGCCTGTCACGGCGGCGGCGGTTATTTTGGACCCGGAATGCATTCCTGACGGGTTGAACGATTCAAAAAAGTTAAGCGCAGCGAAGCGGGAACATTTATTTGATGCGATTGTGACGTCTGCGCGTGTGGGGATCGGGCACGCCAGTGTGCAGGAAATTGATCAGATCAATATATTACAGGCCAGCCATCTTGCGATGATGCGGGCCTTGGCGGAATTAGGTGCCGATGTTGATTATGTGTTGATCGATGGAAATCGCGCGCCAAAAGCGTTGACGTTGCCGCATGATTGCCTTGTGAAAGGTGATGCTCGGTCATGTTCAATCGCGGCTGCGTCTATTGTTGCAAAAATAACACGTGATCGCATCATGACCGCGCTGGATGCCGAATTTCCCGGTTATGGCTGGGCAAAAAACGCGGGATATCCAACCAAAGAACATTTAGAGGCGTTGTCCCAATTGGGCATAACACCACATCATCGGTGTTCCTTTAAGCCTGTACACAATATCTTGTATCAAGAAAAATAATTAACATCTTGATTCAAAAAAGAAATTGACCTCGAATCATCTTTGACTCATGCTAGGTGTCAAATGAGAGCGCAAAAATGCGCCAATTTTATTGAGGCAAGAAAATGACTGTATCCAAAGCAAAAGGGGCTGCGAAGCTCCCTCTTGATAGTATTTTGGCGGGCGACTGCATCGACATGATGAACGCTTTGCCGGAAAATTCCGTTGATCTTATCTTTGCGGATCCCCCCTATAACCTTCAGCTTAAGGGTGAACTTCATCGTCCTGACAATTCCAAAGTGGATGCGGTTGACGATGCGTGGGACCAATTCGACAGTTTCAAAGCGTATGACGATTTCACCAACGCATGGTTAAAAGCGGCGCGCCGCATTTTGAAACCAAACGGTGCGATTTGGGTCATCGGATCCTATCACAACATTTTCCGTGTCGGCGCAGCGTTGCAAAACCACGGGTATTGGATTTTGAACGACGTCGTGTGGCGCAAATCAAACCCAATGCCGAATTTCCGCGGTAAACGTTTGACCAATGCCCATGAAACCATGATTTGGGCGTCCAAATCTGAGGCGGCGAAATATACGTTCAACTATGAGGCGTTAAAATCCCTGAATGACGGCGTTCAAATGCGATCTGATTGGGTTTTGCCAATCTGCAACGGTCATGAACGGATTAAGGACGCAAATGGCGATAAAGCGCATCCCACGCAAAAACCCGAAAGCCTATTGCATCGTGTGATTGTCGGATCGACAAATCCGGGCGACGTGATTTTGGACCCATTCTTTGGCACAGGTACCACTGGTGCGGTTGCCAAAATGTTGGGCCGTCACTTCATCGGAATCGAACGCGAAGAAGCATATCGCAAGGTTGCCGAAAAACGTTTGAAATCTGTGCGCAAATACGACAGCGAAGCCTTGGCTGTGTCGACATCGAAACGGGCCGAGCCCCGTGTGCCATTTGGCACATTGGTCGAACGCGGCATGTTGCGCCCGGGCGAAGAGTTATGGTCCATGAACGGCCGATATAAGGCCAAAGTACGTGCCGACGGCACATTGGTCGGTGCAGATATCAAAGGATCGATCCATCAAGTTGGTGCTAAATTAGAAGGCGCGCCAAGCTGTAATGGTTGGACCTATTGGTGTTACAAAAAGGACGGCAAAACCGTTCCGATCGATCTATTGCGTCAACAAATCCGCGCTGAAATGGTCGAACGTCCAAACTAATCATTTTAAAATTTCGCGACACGGGTTGTTCTTTGTCGCCCTCTTTCCGCCTGTGTCCTGACAACACAAGGTTAACTGGCCCATTGCGCATGCAATGGGTCTTTTTTTCATCAAATCTCATAAATTTTATTTAGGACCCAAAGGGATATGTTGTATGGTAAAATTATACATTTAATAATTATAAAGTTGATATATTGAAATATTTCTATACGTATGGTTAATTCCGTGGAATATTAGTATGGCAAGGTGCCCAGATCGCTATTTTTGGTGAAGTTTATTATTATGCGTTTTCCGCCAAAATTGTCTAAGCGTGAGATTGAAATTTTACCCTATTTGGTGGGTGGGCTGACACGCCGTGAAATTGCCGAATTGATGTCAATTTCGGAAGAAACCGTCAAAATATTTACCCGAAAAGTATCGCGAAAGTTTGGCGGGCAGTCGCTTCGCGATGTGATGAAGGATCTGACCGAATATAACATGTTCTTCTTGCAGGGCGAACATCGGTTTTACGTCCCACACGTTGACTTACATGTTGATGTTTTAAAGGGCCGTACAGATTGCAGGACAAGCGCAAAATTTGAAATCGTGGCAATATCGGCCGACGTCACGTCTTATGTCGAAGCCTATACCGCGCAGGCAATTATGAAATCTGTCACCGTCAACGGCCAAAGCATTCAGCCACGCGTTGATATTGAGCAAAGGTACATTGTCGAATATGATTTTGAAACACCGATCAAGCCGTTTGAAGCCAAAGACCTTGTCGTCATTACCGAACATGAATTGGGTGAAAATTCTGACAAAAAACATAGCTACGGCAACGCAGCCTATGATCCAACTGGGTCGATGTCGGTGACCGTGCAATTTCAAAGCGCAGATCCACCAAGTCAAATTTCAACGTTTAGGAACCACGGAAATAAGATTTTTAATAATGAATTCAGTTTTCGAACTATTGAAAGTGGTGTATTCCAATTTCACATTGATGATCCAATTTTCATGTCGTCTTATGCGTTGTCTTGGGTTTGGTGATCACTGGCGCTAAATACCCTTGGCATCGCCCAAAGCCATGGTTTATGTGTCAGACCTGTTCCAGACACATCTTTGGCACAGTGACGGAAAGGTGGGGTAAATGAAATCTCCCCCCATCCTTTCACCACGCGAAAGGCAAGTTTTACCAAGCCTGATAAATGGTTTGACGCGGTTTGAAATTGCCGAAAAATTGGGTCTTGGCCCGGATAGCATCAAAGCCACAACACGTAATTTAATCCGAAAATTTGGGCATCGCACGATCCGGGATGCGATGGTGGACTTGCAAGAATACGAATTGGTTTATTTACAGTCGTCGCACGCCACATTTAATAATTCGGTGTCAATGCATATGGATGTGTTTGATCGACGTGGTCACGCAGCTTTGACGTTGTACGTTGATTTCACAGCGTGAAAACATGGCGTAAAGACATTTACGCAAAAATTTTGTAATTTCGCAGACTTTCATACATTTTCGATGAACGGTGCGAAAGTGCACCCAAAAATGACTTATAACGATGGGTATATTTATGGGTTCACGTTGTCCAAGAAATTAAAGCGCAGCGAAGTGTCTTTCCTGAATTTGAACGTGGACTTGACGCATCCAAAATCAAACAGCGAATTCACCACGGTGCCGTATTGGGCCGATGAACCAACGGGGGAATTAAAGCTTTCGGTAACATTCCACAACGATCCATTGCCCAATAACTTTCAACTTGTCGGTCGCCATGCGCATCATAGCCGCGTCATTGATCAAGAAATCACAGTGATTGATGGACGCACATGTCAGGTCTATGTGCCCGATCCACAATATATGTGGCGATATTTTTTGTTATGGAATTGGCCCGGTATGTCTGCGGTCAATCTTTAGAGGCGGCCGAAGTTAAGCGAAAGCTGATGGCTTCGGCGATATGGGATTTTTGGGTGGTGTCGGATTGATCCAAATCCGCAATTGTGCGCGCAACACGCATGATCCGATGATATCCGCGCGCGCTAAGCCCCAATTTTTCTGCTGCTGTTTGTAAATATGCGTGCCCTTCGGGATCCAACTTAAGCGCGGTTTCCAACCCCGTGCCTGTCAAGTCTGCGTTGGTGTGGGCATCTGAATGTTTTCCCAAACGATCAATTTGGATCTGACGCGCAACCAAAACCCGTTGGGCGATTGCGGCGCTGGTATCGCCGTCATTTGGAATTGTAAGATCGCGAAAGCTTACGGGGGGAACTTCGATGCGAATGTCGAACCGGTCCATCAATGGGCCTGAGATGCGGTCCATATATTCGGCGCCACAGTTTGGGGCGCGGCTGCACGCGCGATCGGGTTGGGTCATGTACCCACATCTGCAAGGGTTCGCCGCCGCGACCAATGTGAACCGACAGGGGTATTTGACATGTGCGTTTGCACGCGCAATCATCACTTCGCCTGTTTCGATCGGTTGGCGCAATGTTTCCAAAACATGGCGCGGAAATTTGGGGAATTCGTCCATGAACAACACCCCGTCATGGGCCAATGAAATTTCACCGGGCTTTGCAGAGCGACCGCCCCCCACGATGGCGGCCATTGAGGACGTATGATGCGGTTCGCGAAACGGTCGTGCGGTTTGCATTCCTTTGGTTTCTAACACACCAGACAAGGAATGGATCATCGTCGTTTCCAACGCATCGCGCGCGGTCATTGGTGGTAAAATCGTTGGCAATCGTGCAGCGAGCATTGATTTCCCCGCGCCCGGGGTTCCCACCATCAAAATATGATGCCGACCCGCCGCCGAAATTTCCAATGCACGTTTGGCGCGTTGTTGGCCTTTGACGTCTTGCATGTCGATTGACATCAAAGGGGGTGGCAACGCCCGGGGTTCTGAGGGTTCTATGGGGCTTTGACCATTAAGATGTTGGATCAATCTTAAAAGTGAAGGTGCGGCGATGACGCGCGTGGTGTCGATCCAGGCTGCTTCGTTGCCGCAATCGTTCGGACAGAGTAAGGCTTTTTCCAATTCGGCCGCCTTAAGGGCGGTGGGTAAGGCACCGCTGACCGCATTTAACCGACCGTCTAACGAAATTTCCCCGATCGAAATAGCATTTTCAACTTTTTCCTTGGGGACGATGTCCAACGCCGCCAACAAGGCCAAGGCAATGGGCAAATCCAAATGGGATCCTTCCTTTTGGTGATCCGCAGGTGTCAGGTTCACGGTGATACGTTTTGACGGAAGCGCAATGGACAACGCCGAAAACGCCGCGCGGATGCGTTCACGGGCTTCTGATACCGCTTTGTCTGGTAATCCAACGATCGAAAATGCAGGCAATCCGTTGGTGATCGCGCATTCGACGTCAACGACCTGTGGATCCATCCCTTGGAAGCATACGTTATAAGCACGTGTAATCATAAAACCCTCTTTGGTTAAAAAATGACAAATCCAGGTTTCCAAAAGGTTAACGTTTCTTAATGAAGTGCTTCACCTGCTTTTCCTTTTGATCTGAGATGGATAACATGCCGCTATGGAATCGCAGATGGATTGGCATTACGCCAAAGCAATGTTGGAATGGCAGGTCGAATTGGGGGTGTCCGAGACAATCTTGGACGCACCCATAAATCGTTTCGAATTGCTTGATAAACCCAAACTGTCTGCGTTGCCCAAACAAAAATCAGCACCCACAATTGTGTCTGAACCCGACCCGGCGGATATCGCCAAATCCATCGCAGCGGGCGTTCAATCGCTGGATGATTTACGCGCAGCAATGGAAAATTTCGACCTATGTGATTTGAAACGCGGGGCACGGCAGTTGGTGTTCAGTGATGGCAAACCTGGTGCGCGTGTTATGATCATTGGCGAAGCGCCTGGCCGCGACGAAGACCAACATGGTCGCCCATTTGTTGGACGCGCTGGCCAGCTATTGGATAAGATGTTTGCCGCCATCGGCATGGCGCGCGATGCGGTCGATATGGAACGCGCGATCTATATTACCAATGTTGTTCCTTGGCGTCCGCCGCAAAACCGTGACCCTTCGGAACAAGAAATTAAAATGATGATGCCGTTCCTTGAACGTCATATTGCGTTGGCTAAGCCAGATGTGATTGTCGCAATGGGTAACATCAGCTGCGCGGCGATCTTGCGCAAAAAAGGCGTAACGCAGTTGCGCGGAACATGGACAAAGGCCTTTGGCGTTGATGTCATGCCAATGTTTCACCCCGCTTTTTTGTTGCGTAACCCGATTTCAAAACGCGACGCGTGGGCAGATTTGTTGGAAATCAAAAAAAAGTTGGGTCACTAAATGTCGCGGATTGATGAAACCAAAGACTTTGTGCCGGTACGAATTGCAATTCTGACGGTGTCTGATACGCGGTCTTATGATGATGATAAATCCGGTCAAACCTTGGTTGATCGGCTACAGGCCGCGGGGCATATCCTTGCTGATCGTAAGATTGTTCATGATGAGCGCGGGGAAATCGCCAATCTATTGCGCGACTGGATTGATGATCCTGCGATTGATGTTGTGATCAGCACGGGTGGAACAGGATTGACTGGGAGTGATGTAACCGTCGAAGCACATCGCGATGTGTACGAAAAAGAAATTGATGCTTTTGGTACGGTTTTTACGATTGTCAGTATGCAAAAAATTGGCACATCTGCGGTGCAATCACGTGCAACGGGCGGTGTCGCAGGGGGCACATATTTATTTGCGCTGCCGGGTTCTCCGGGGGCCTGTCTTGATGCGTGGGACGAAATATTGTCAAAGCAACTTGATTACCGCCATCGCCCCTGTAATTTTGTTGAAATCATGCCGCGTTTGGATGAACATTTGCGGCGGAAATAAATCGGGTTCGCGTTAGATGCCCGATGGTATGGCACGCGATCTCAAGACTTAAATAACTCGAATACTCTGAACCAAGGAACATTCAATGCGCTTTCTACGTAATGGCTTGATAGGTTTATTTCTGATGGCGCTTAGCCTTGGTCTTTTGGCGTTTGCCGGCCAAATGGTAAAGACGGCGATCAACGACCGAATGTCCAAAGAAACCCGTGCGCCACAAGCCCGCGAAAGGGTATTTACGGTCAATGTGGTAACGGCCCAACCTGAATCGATTACCCCAATTCTTGAGGCATTTGGCGAAATCCAAAGTCGCCGCACTTTGGATTTACGGATGGCCGCCAGCGGTCAAGTTATCGAATTATCGCCAAACTTCATCGAAGGTGGTCAGGTCGCTGAAGGCGAAATTTTGGCCCGTCTGAATGATGCAAATGCCCAATCCGATTTGTCGCGTGCCAAAGCGGATGTAACAGACGCACTTAGCGAAGTTGCAGAAGCGGAGCGGGCGATTTCTCTGGCGAATGATGAATTAAGTGCGGCCGTGCAGCAATCAGGCTTGCGCCAGCGCGCCTATGAACGTCAATTGGATTTGCAAACACGCGGGGTTGGCACCGCCGCCGCGGTAGAGGCCGCCGAATTGGCCGCCTCGAGTGCTGCGCAATCGGTGTTGTCGCGCCGCAGCGCCTTAGACCAGGCACGGGCGCGTCAATCGCAGGCACAAACCCGTTTGACCCGTGTAAAATTGGCGGCCGATGATGCGCAGCGTCGTTTGGATGACACGGTGATGCAGGCGGAATTTGCGGGCGTGCTTAGTGGAATAAGTTTGGTCCAAGGTGGGTTGGTTGGCACAAATGAACGCATTGGCCAGTTGATTGATCCCAACACGCTTGAGGTTGCGTTTCGCGTATCGACCGAACAATATAGTCGCTTGTTGGATGATAATGGCAAATTAATCGCCAGCAATGCGGATGTGTCATTGTCGGTTTTGGGAACCGAATTGACATCAAAAGCGGTCATTAGCCGCGATGCCGGTGCGGTCGGGGATGGGCAAACAGGGCGGCTTTTGTTTGCGCAACTGGATAATCCGATTGGTTTGAAACCGGGCGATTTTGTCGTGATCAAAGTACAAGAACCCGAATTGCGCTTTGCCATTCGATTGCCTGGAACTGCGCTTGATGCTGAGAACGCAGTTTTGGTTTTGGGCGAAGACGATCGGTTGGAAAAGATTGATGTGACGCTTCTACGGCGCCAGGGCAATGATGTGATTGTGCGGTCGCGTGACGTCGTCGGGCGTGATGTGGTTGCCCAACAAACGCCTTTGTTGGGGGCGGGGATCAAGGTAAAGCCATTGCGCGAAACCGACGCAAATGCCCCCGCCGCAGAACCCGAAACGGTTGAATTGACGCAAGAGAGACGGGCCAAGTTGATCGCATTTGTCGAGGCAAATGGATTTATCCCAGATGAAGCGAAAAAACGCATCCTTGGCCAATTAAACCAAGATAAAGTCCCCGCAAAGGTTGTTGAACGGCTTGAAAGCCGCATGTGAGGTCAGCCATGGTTCGTGATATTCCTAAATCGGCAGGTGGGTTATTATCGTATTTCACACGCCACAAAACGGCGGCAAACCTTTTGCTTGTCGTGCTGCTCTTTGCTGGCATGATGGCGATCCCGCGTATGCGGGCGCAATTTTTCCCTGATGTGGTTGTTGACAACATTTCTATATCAATCGTTTGGAAAGGGGCCGGCGCCGAAGATGTGGACGACGCGATTGTTCAGGTTGTGGAACCAGCGCTTTTGGCGATTGAAGGTGTGACTGGCGCAACCAGCACATCGCGCGAGGGAAGCGCACGCATCGCGTTGGAATTCGAACCAGACTGGGACATGGCGCGTGCCAAAGCGGATGTCGAAACGGCGTTGGATACGATTTCAACGTTGCCTGATGATGCCGAAGATCCCACAATTACCCGTAGTTCATGGCAAGATCGCGTGACCGATGTGATTATTGCCGGTCCGGTCGAAATTGAACAGCTTGGTCAATTTGCCGACGAATTTGTGATGCGATTGTTCAATGAAGGCGTCACGCGCACGACCATCCGAGGCGTCGCCGCACCCGAAGTGGTCATCGAGGTGCCGACCGCCAATCTTATCAAATACAACACCACCATGCGCCAAATCGCGTCCGTTATCGCAGAAGAAGTCAATGCCGATCCTGCGGGCGATGTAAGCGGGGCAAATACACGCGTGCGCACAGGTGTGGAAAAGCGCAGCGTGGAACAGATCCAATCTATCGTTCTGGGATCAAATGCCGATGGATCGACATTAACGATTGGGGACGTGGCCCGTGTCACAAACCAGGGGATCGATCGTGAACGCGCCTATTTTGTTGGCCAAAACCCTGCTGTTGCGGTGCGCGTGGATCGTTCGCAAAAGGGCGACGCAATCGATATTCAACACCAAGTCGAAGTCATCGCGCAGAAACTTCAATCGACGTTACCCGAAGGTACAAACATCGATTTGATCCAAACGCGTGCGGAATATATCTCGGGTCGGCTTAAGATTTTGTTGGATAATGGCATTTCCGGTCTGATCCTGGTTTTAGGGCTTTTGTTCTTATTTTTGAATGCGCGCACCGCGCTTTGGGTGGCTGCGGGTATTCCAACGGCGATGATGACGGCCATCGCAATTATGTATGTTGCAGGTATCACATTTAACATGATTTCGCTATTTGCGTTGATTATCACCCTAGGCATTGTTGTGGATGACGCGATTGTGGTTGGCGAATATGCCGACCAACGGGCCCGACGGGGATTGCCGCCCGTTCAGGCGGCGGAAACGGCGGCATTGCGTATGGCGATGCCTGTTTTGGCGGCAACCTTGACCACCGTTATTGCTTTCTTTGGCCTCACATCGATTGGGGGGCGCTTTGGCGACATGATTGCGGATATTCCATTTACCGTGATTGTGGTTCTTTTGGCATCTCTGATCGAATGTTTCTTTATTCTGCCCAACCACATGGCCCATTCCTTGGCCACGGGCGACAAAATCAAATGGTATGATCGCCCTAGTCAATTCGTGAATACGGTCTTTGAATGGGCGCGCGATACACTGTTCCGGCGCTTTATTCTGTTTGTGGTGCGCACGCGCTATGTCATGGTTGCGGGTGCATTGGTTTTACTGGCCTCACAGGTCACGCTTGTTGTGTCGGGAAAAGTAAATTGGCGGTTTTTCTCGGCCCCTGAATTGTCGTCAATCACCGGAAATTTTGCGATGCTGAATTCTGCGACCCGCGATGATACAATCGCGATGAGCCGGGAATTGCAACGTGCCGTGGAAGAGGTGGCAAAAACTTACCAAGAAAAATATGGCCGCAATCCGGTCGAATATGTCTTGGTCGAAGTGGGGGGCAATTCGGGGCGCGCTTTGCCGGGAACGGAAAATAAATCTGCCGATTTATTGGGGGGAATTTCTATTGAAATTATTGAACCCGATTTTCGACCCTATTCCAGCTTTGCTTTTGTCGGCGATCTTCAGGACGCGGTGCGCAATCATCCTTTGTTGGAAACGGTTTCGTTCCGCGGTTGGCGATCAGGTCCAGGCGGGGATGCGTTGGATGTCCAATTCTTTGGTGCAGATGCGCAAACGTTAAAAGCCGCATCAGAAGATTTAAAAACTGCCTTGGCCCAATTTCCCGCCGTGTCTGCGGTCGAAGATGATTTGTCCTATGACAAAGAAGAGTTGATCTTGGAATTAACGCCACAAGGCCAAGCGTTAGGCTTTACAATCGATGGCTTAGGGGGCGTATTGCGCAATCGTTTGAACGGTGTCGAAGCCGCAACTTTCCCAATGGGGACCCGCAGCGCGGCCATTCGTGTCGAATTGCCCGACGATGAATTGACCTATGATTTCCTTGAACGGATGCAATTGCGTGCGCCAAATGGCGTCTATGTTCCGGTCGCCGATATCGTGAGCGTCGAACGCCGATCCGGGTTTTCAACAGTTCGGAGGGAAAACGGGATCCGGTTGATTTCCGTTACCGGCGACATTGCAGAGGACAATCCCGATGATGCCGTGGCGATTTCCGAAGCACTTGAACAAGATATCTTGCCGCGTATCGCGTCCGAGCGTCAGGTTGATTGGCAATTGTCAGGTTTATCGGAACAAGAAAATGAATTTCTCGCTGATGCACGCACAGGGCTTATCCTATGTTTGACGGGCATCTATTTGACGCTCACATGGGTTTTTGCCAGCTGGACGCGTCCTGTCGTTGTGATGGCGGTCATTCCATTTGGATTGGTCGGCGCGATTTGGGGCCATTTTATGTGGGATATCCCCATGTCCATGTTTACGGTCGTGGGATTGTTGGGGATGACGGGGATCATTATCAATGATTCAATCGTCTTGATCACCACAATTGATGAATACGCACAAGACCGTGGATTGATCCCGTCGGTTATTGATGCGGCGGCGGATCGATTGCGTCCCGTCATTTTGACGACTGCAACGACGGTTTTGGGGTTGGGACCCTTGTTATATGAACAATCCTCACAGGCCGAATTTTTAAAGCCGACAGTTGTTACATTGGTCTATGGCTTGGGCTTTGGGATGGTTTTGGTTTTGATTGTGGTGCCATCCTTCATCGCCATTCAAAACGACTTTAACCGTTTTCGAGTGTCGCTGGTGGCGGGGTTGAAGATGCGCAACCGTTCGGTGCGCGCGTTATTTGTCGGGGCAAGCGTTGCCATCGTGGCATGGTTGGCTGCAACGATGGGATGGGTGATCGCCTATGGTGCTTTGCCACCCGCGTTTGCGGGCATGATCGGGGGAGCGTCGGGAATAGGTGCCGCATTCGGTTTGTTCATGGCGGGGGTGACCGCATTCGTTGGATCGCTGTTTATCGCAACCCATTTTGCCGCTATCGTCACATGGATCAAACGCCGTCGTGCAGGGATTTGACGGCGCGTGCGATACGGTTACGAACAGCCGAATTGTTCGATGGTTTCCTGCGGCGTCACGATTGAAAGCCTTAATTTTTTGCGTTCAATCATGACTGGCTGATCAGAAATACTATGTAAGGTTGCAAGTGTCGATAAATGCCGAGCGTGGCGATTGGATTTGGCGTGTTCAACCCATGCCTTCGCGCTGTTGTATTCCACAACCAATCTTTCCCAACCTTTCGGTTTATCAAACGTCGCTGTCACGGAAATTTCGATACCCTTATCGGACTTGGAAAATTTGCACCGAATGGGGGCGTATCCCTTTTCTTCAATCGAAAATGGCGCGTTGGCGAGGGCTGAAATGATTTTCGGATCGCGTGCAGAGGTTGGTTTGACCTTTGACGAGATAAAAAAATCCACAGGAACGCAAATATCATGGCAAACCCCGATATTCGCCGAAAGAGAAAGGGTAACATCTTTGTTTGTGGCGGGGGTTATGATGATTGGTAAAACCACACGGTTTTCGTAACCCAAGGTTTCAAACCCATCCGATCCCAAAAGCGCAGGCGTCGGCCAAACAACATCAACCGACGCAATGTTTGTGCTGTTTGAAAAATCCAAAACAGGTGGAAACCCGGCATCACCAGGCGCGCGCCAATAGGTTTTCCAACCGTCATCCAACGTCAGAGCAAGGGCCGTGACGTGACGCCCTTGGGGATCGCGCCAACCGGCGATCAATTCCGCATCGCGCAAACCTTCTGATTGTGCGGCGCAGGCAAAGCTAAATGCTATGGTCGAAAAAGTTGTCAAAAAGGGCACAATTTTCATCATATTGCTTTTGTGGTGCAAAACTCATGTCTTGCCAAGTCACAATAAAGCGATAACCTGTGAGATAGGGGACGTGAAAGGATGCGGAAAATGGCAAAAATTTCTGAAAACCTCACAGGCAAATTTTTGATCGCAATGCCAGGAATGGGGGATCCAAGATTTGAAAATTCTTTGATCTATATTTGCGATTATTCTGATGATGGCGCGATGGGTTTGATTGTGAATAAACCCATTGATGATCCAAATTTCGATCAACTCTGCGACCATCTCTTGGTGGCGCGTACCAGCGATGCGCCGATTGACGTTGTGTATGGTGGGCCGGTTGAACAAAAACGCGGATTTGTATTGCACACAACCGATTACACACCCGATGAAGCCGGGCGCGTATTGAGGCACGATTTGGCCATGTCCACGACGCTCAGTGTGATTGAAGATTTGGCGCGGGGTCAGGGGCCGACAAAGGCGATGGTCGCCATGGGCTTTGCAGGATGGTCGCCCGGTCAATTGGAACGCGAAATTCAAGAAAACACATGGTTGATCTGTGAGGGTGATCCTGAATTGATCTTTTCGCGAAATTTCGACGAAAAATGGAAAACCGCTTTGGTGCGTGCGGGTGTTGATCCGCGTTTACTGGCCCCTGTGATGGGCCATGCTTAGGGCGAGGTTTGTGGCGTTCTTGGTGCCGCCGCGCGCGACAAACGATCGTTGATGGCAACACCAATACCATGGTTGGGTATCGGGGATACGGCAATTTTGTCGCCATTTTTCGCATCGATTTCGTGGAGCATTGCAAACAAATTGGCGGCCGCTTCGATCAGGTCACCGGTTGGTGAAAGGTTCAAATCACAATCAACCTCGCCAAATCCCAATCGCTTTTCACCGCGTTTCCAATCGGTTGCGTTTAGGCGAACTGTGGCATTGGGTGCATAATGCGACGTCATTTGACCAGGCGCGATAATGTTATCTGCGTTTTGCAAATGCGAAACAGGGGTCCCCAAAACCGATGCTAACGCATCCCCTGTTATGGTTCCTGGCCGCAAAATGGTTGGGGCGGGTGTAAAATGCACAATGGTAGATTCGACGCCGTCTTCGCTGTGTCCATCGATGATTATTGCGTCAATACGACCGTCCAGACCCGATAAAACATGGTCGGCTCGGGTTGGGCTAATCTTGCCCGACAGGTTTGCCGAAGGGGCCGCGATCGGCCCATCAAAACGTCGCAATAATGATTGTGCAATTGGGTGGCGCGGGATGCGAATTGCAACGGTTGGTAATCCAGCGCGCACCAAATGTGAAAGCCCTGCATTTTCTCGGACTGGCAAAACCATTGTTAACGGGCCTGGCCAAAACGCTGACGCGACACGATCGGCATCGTCATGCCATTCAACATAACGCTTGGCCGTTTCCACATCTGCGATGTGCACGATCAACGGATTGAAACTGGGCCGGCCTTTGGCATCATATATCTTTGCGACCGCGCGATCATCACAGGCATTCGCCCCCAAGCCAAAAACGGTTTCAGTCGGAAAGGCAACCAATCCGCCGTTTGCCAAAATCTTGGCGGCTTTTGCGATGTCGTCGGGGGTCGCCCCCAAGTGTTTGGTATCCATGTTTCGAATGACGCTGCGTTTCTGTTGCCGAATTCCATAACCCTATCTTATGGATAAAACCAGTCTAGCTTGCCAAGAATAGGGTTTTCTTATGCCGTTTCGCGCTCCTGTGTCAGAATATTCGTTTTTGTTTGAAAATGTTGTCGATTATTCCGTTTTGACAGCAACCGAAAAATTTCAAGATGCAACATCTGATATGGTTGAGGCGATCTTAACCGAGGCGGGTCGTTTGTGCGAGGATGTCATGTATCCTGTGCAACGTAATGGGGATTTGGATCCTGCTCGATTGGAAAATGGTGTGGTGCGCACGTCCAAAGGTTTTGCAGATGCATATCGCGCTATCGCGGACGGCGGCTGGGTTTCGACGTCAGCAAGCCCTGAATTTGGCGGGATGGGATTGCCATTGACGGTCACGACAGCGGTCAACGAAATGATGGCGGCGGCGTGTTTGTCTTTGCAGCTTAATCCGTTGATGACCCAAGGCCAAATCGAAGCGTTAGAACATCACGCAAGCGACGAAATTAAGGCGCTTTATTTGCCGAAACTTATTTCAGGTGAATGGTGCGGGACAATGAATTTGACCGAACCTGCGGCGGGATCTGACGTTGGCGCGTTGCGATCAAAAGCGGTTCCAAACGATGACGGCAGTTATGCGATTTCAGGGCAAAAGATCTATATCTCATGGGGGGATAATGATTTTTCTGGGAATGTATGCCATTTGGTTTTGGCGCGTTTGCCTGATGGGGTGGCCGGTACCAAAGGTATATCATTGTTTATTGTGCCCAAATTGATCCCGGATGAAAACGGCAATCCCGGTGTGGCAAATACGTTGAATGTTGTGTCTTTGGAACACAAAATGGGTCTGCATGGCAGCCCAACCGCCGTTATGCAGTATGACAATGCCAAAGGTTGGTTGATTGGCGAACCACATGATGGCATGCGCGCAATGTTTACCATGATGAACAATGCCCGTTTGGGTGTTGGCGGCCAAGGTATTGGCGCCGCAGAAGGCGCGTTGCAACAGGCAATGGCCTATGCCGAAGGTCGCAAACAAGGGCGCAGTCCGATTGCAAATGGGATCGGAACGATCATGGATCATGCGGATGTCCGTCGTATGTTGATGACAATGAAGGCCGATGTGTTTGCCGCCCGGGCCATTGCGTTGTCAAATGCTGTGGCCATCGACATGAGCAATGCAACCCAGTCCCCCGAATGGTCGGCACGCGCAGCATTTTTGACGCCAATTACCAAAGCGTTCGGTACGGACACTGGCATTGATGTGTCTTCAATGGGCATGCAAGTGCACGGCGGCATGGGCTTTATCGAAGAAACCGGCGCCGCACAATATTTACGTGATGTGCGCGTCACCGCAATTTACGAAGGTACGAACGGCATTCAGGCAATGGATTTGGTCGGTCGCAAACTGATGGATGGGGGCGAAGCGGCGAACGCGCTGCTTGATGAGATGCAAGCCAAAATTGAAGATGCCCGCAGCCAAATGTCCGATTTGGCGGAACCCGTTTGGCAGGCGATCGAAACTCTGCGTGAGGGCACAGATTGGATGTTGGAACAATCCAATATGAACGATCGCTTCGCTGGCGCCGTTCCATTTTTGCGGGCGTACGCGCGCGTCTTGGGCGGATATTTCCATTTACGTGCGAGTTTGGCCGAAGGTGGAAATGGTCCGAAAACCAAATTGGCGCGGTTCTATATCAAATCGCTTTTGCCTGAACATGCGGCGCTCTTGGTTCAATCCCGACAAGGTGCGGACGATCTTTATGCGCTGACTGCTGACGAATTGATGGCCTGATGTCAGAACAAGGCGCCATCGGCACATTAAGTTATCCGTTCCAAACGGCACCGGAATTCGGGGTGTTGACGGAAATTGCGCATGATTTATTTTGGGTACGCTTACCCTTGCCGATGGCGTTAGATCACGTGAATGTCTATGTGCTTCGGGATGATGATGGGTGGACCATTGTCGACACAGGCATGGGCAGCCGCAAGACCAAAGCAATGTGGCAATCCTTGATTGATGGGCCCCTGGCAGGTCGACCGATCAAGCGGGTGGTCGTGACGCACCATCACCCCGATCATGTGGGGTTGGCCGGGTGGTTTCAAACCGAATTTGGCGCCGAATTGATTATGACCCGCACAGCGTGGTTGATGGCGCGTATGTTGGTTTTGGACTTCCAAGATTTGCCGGTTCCTGAAACATTAGAGTTTTGGCGCCGCGCGGGTATGGACGATACTATTTTGCAAGACCGTGCAAAAGGAAAACCATTCAATTTCGCGGATACCGTTCATCCGATGCCATTGGGTTTTCGCCGCATAAAAGAAGGCGACACATTGATGCTTGGTGGCCGTCAATGGACGGTTCGTATCGGGAATGGTCACGCGCCCGAACATGCGACCTTATGGTCAAATGATGATCCGATTGTTATTGCAGGGGATCAGATCATTTCATCGATTAGCCCAAATTTGGGCGTTTATGCGACCGAACCTGATGCCGATCCCGTGGGCGATTGGATCGAAGCATGCGAACGGTTGTCGCGCCATGCACGCCCCGATCATTTGGTTTTGTCTGGGCATAAGTTGCCGTTTGTGGGATTGCCGCACCGATTTGAACAAATGATCACCAATCACCATCATGCCTTGGACCGCTTGCATGCATTTTTGGACACGCCAAAATCAGCGTCGGATTGTTTTTCATGCCTTTATAAGCGTCACATTGGGCCAGACGAATACGGTCTTGCCTTGGTAGAAGCGGTTGCGCATTTAAACAACCTTTACCAAACGGGACGCGCGACACGTGTCTTGGCGAAAGATGGTGCATTACGATATACGCGTGTATAACCGCGACAACATGCACGGCCCAAATTTGTCGATAGTTGCGTGACATGCGGGAATGAATCGGCTAATGAGCCATAAACAGAAATCAAAAAGGTGTAATATGTCAGAGCACAAGCACGGTTCGATGGACACAAGCGTTCAAGAAAAAACATTCGACGGTTTTATTTCATGGTCAATCAAAGTTGCGATTGCATCGATCGCCGTTTTGGTTTTCATGGCGGTATTCAACGGCTAATCCCTGGGGGCGACCATGCGTTGGTTTGTTCTGGGCTGTTTTGCCCTACTTTCGGCGTGCACAATCGCCCGTGATCATTATGCTTCGGATGAAGTAGTACGGTCTTCGGCCTATGTGCATGATGGACCGCCCGTTTTGGCCCTTTATACGATGGTAAACAACAGGCATGGCGCGGGGGAACATTCCGCGCTGCTTATTAATGCTTCTCAGCGGGTCGTATTCGATCCTTCGGGGACACTAAAACACGAAGTGTTTATTGAAAAAGACGATGTTCTTTATGGGATGACACCCCGGATTTTGGATTTCTACACGCGGGCGCATGCGCGCAAATCTTTTCACGTTGTGATCCAAGAAGTAGAAGTTACACCTGAAATCGCCGAAATGGCGTTGAACCTTGTTCAAGCAAACGGTCCCGTGCAATCGGCGTTTTGTGCGAATTCAACCTCAATGATTTTGCATCAGATCCCAGGTTTTGAATCCATTCCGGTCACAATGCGCCCCAACAAATTGCGCAAAGCGTTTGGAAAATTGCCCGGTGTGCGTGAACAAACGTTGTATGAATACGACGATGACGACAAAACATTGGCGCTGCGCGCGTTTAACCCTGACCTTGTTGGGAAACAATAGATGCACAGCTTGACAGCGTGCACATGACACAGGTGTTGGGCGTTATACTTGCCGGCGGTCAATCGCGTCGCATGGGGTCGCCAAAGCACGATTTGGCATTTGGGAATAAAACTCTTTTAGATTACGCTTATGAACGGCTTGCCCGACAATGTGATGCAGTTATCATCAACGTACAGCAAAATTTATTGGGTTACACCGTCGTTCAAGACATCTTTGATGGGTCTTTAGGGCCGTTGGCGGGGCTTCATGGTGCGATGGTTTGGGCGAAGGATCAAGGATATTCACACATCGCGACGATCGCGGTTGATACCCCCTTTTTTCCAACTGATTATGTTGCGCGTCTTAAAAAGAATTGTGATGTGCCTATCGTTTTGGCGGGGTCGAAAGGACGATCCCACCCGACATGTGGCTTGTGGTGCGTAAATTTGGGCGATGACTTGGCAAAGGCATTACAATCCGGTGACCGTCGCGTGATGGCCTGGGTGCAGACCCATGAACATAGAGTTGAAACATTTGAAACGGGTTCCGTTGATCCGTTTTTCAATGTAAATACCCCCGAAGATTATGACACCGCGAAAGCGATCTTGGCAGGCCAAATATGAAATTGTACGGCGTTACGGGTTGGAAAAATTCTGGGAAGACGGGCCTTATGGAACGTTTGATTGCCGAATTCACGGCCCGTGGGTTTTCAGTTTCTAGTATCAAGCACGCGCATCATTCAGTTGATTTTGATCATCCCGGAAAAGATAGTCACCGTCATCGCATGGCGGGCGCAAACGAAGTGATCCTTGCAACGCGATCGCGTGTGGCAATCATGCAAGAATTGCGTGGTGCGGAAGAACCCAGTTTGGCGGATCTATTGGCGCGCCTTTCGCCGGTCGATTTGGTTCTGATCGAAGGGTATAAACGCGATCGTCATCCGAAAATCGAATGCCGTCGTTGTGAAACGGCGCAAACGTTGATTGCGATGGATGATCCAACAATCCATGCAATCGCGTCGGACGAACCTATTGAAATTGATCGCCCAGTGTTTGATTTAAACGATACCGGCGCAATTGCGGACTTTATTTCAGCAGAACTAAATCTGGTATAGTTGCCACCGCCCCTACGCTTCGGTTTAAAAGATAAACCAAATGGTTAAATATAATGTATGCGCTGTATTGGCCGCTAAATGGACCTTAATTCAGGTGCCGCACCATTTTCTGTATGAAAATAATATAATTAAAACAAAATATTACGATATATTTGGGTGCGGCGAATGATGCATTGACTCGTATGCGCAGAGTCAGTATCACACGCTCAAGCATCCTTAGGGGGTCTTTATGTCCGATCCGCAAAATTCCGATCCGCTCAAAGCGCTGGAACAACGGATTAACGACGTGAAAGCGTCGCAAGGCAATGACAAACGCATGGATGAACACTATTCGGCGGCCCATGTTGGTTGGCGCATGGTGACCGAGCTGGTCGCAGGTCTTGGGATCGGGTTCGGGATTGGTTATGGCTTGGACCTTTTGTTCGGGACGCTGCCATGGCTGATGTTGATATTTACAATGCTTGGCTTTGTTGCTGGCGTCAAAACGATGATGCGATCCGCGACAGAGCTCACGCAACTTAATCAGGCCCAGACACAGGCCAAAGATGAAAGAGGACGTAACCGTGGCTAGCGAAGCGCATACAGCAACAGAATCCAGCTTGGTGTTTCACCC
>JAYPUL010000024.1:0-38097 GCA_038134005.1 Paracoccaceae bacterium
ATTGAGTGGGAATAAAATCTTAGCATTAAAAGCCAATAATTAATTTATTGGCTTTTTTAATTCGAAAAGTAATTTAATTCCGCAAAACCCATATTAAACATCTGTTTTACATAGGTATTAATTCTGAATCTATGGTTACAATTTCCGCTTTACTCCTTAAACCTATTGCGAAAGATCGGGTAAACACACGTTCTACGGCACAAATGGAAACTGATTTCGACTGCGTTGAAACGCACAGCACAATCTGAAAAGTGCCCAATGAAAAACTGTTTAGCACCGATATTGTATTATGAGATTTAAAACGGGCACATTGTTGCCCTCATGGGGCTCAATAATAACAGACGCGCGATCGAACTATGACGATGAAATCGACCTATTCGAGCTATTCCAAACCCTTTGGCAAGAAAAATGGTCAATCATAACCGGCACAATAATTTCGTTTTTGATCGCTGGGTGTTTTTTGTTAATTAAAACACCAGAATATGATTCACGTTTAACCTATAATGTCGATACACTACCACCGTTTTATCAAGCTGATAAAGCGTTGAATGATTTCAAGAAAATGTTCTACTCCAAAACTGTATTCGAGGAATGGAAAAAACATTTCCGACAGCAGCCTAATGTTCGATGATCTCAGCACAACCGAAATTGTTGATGGGTTTGTCATGGCTAAAAACCATGATGATCAATTGGTGGCTTTGAATAATGATAACAAAGGCGCTATTTTTATATCAGTTAAATCGAATAACCTGTCATTATTGAATGATTTTTTTAAATTTTCAAATTTCATCAATGCTGCCCTGAACCAAGATTACGTGTTGCGCGCGAAAGATGAACTTGGGATCATTGAATCGCGTTTCAAAGACCTTTCTTCGGCAGATACTTCAATCGTGCAAACCGTATTGTCGATCGATCGATATATTGTCGCCGCGACCAAAGGCGAAAACGTTTTGTCGATCCAACGCCCATCTATGCCAAAGAAAATATCACCCAAAGCATCGCTCACCCTGGCGCTGTCCATTCTATTGGGCGGTGCACTGTCAGTTTGCTTCGTTATGGTGCGTGCCGCTATTCGCAAACGGCAAGCAGAAATGCTTGACGCTTAAAATCTGGTCTAACGCACCTTGTAAAATTGCCGCATAGAAATGCGGCAATTTTCATTTGCCTTTCCTATGTCGCATTGATAGTACCCCGCACGAAGTATCTGTGCGTTTTGTGTAATTCAACCCGCCTTAAATTAATCCGGCCAACAAAGGTCGGCACAGGGCTGATATCACAAAAACGTACCTAAAAATTTGGTGGTTTTCTAACCGCCTAGTCATGTGAGGATGATTTAAGATGGCAATCAAACGTGTTGGTTTCGTTGGCTGGCGTGGCATGGTGGGATCGGTTCTAATGGACCGCATGCGTGACGAAAACGACTTTGCGCATATTAACGAAGCGGTTTTTTTCACGACGTCTCAAACCGGTCAAATGGGCCCCGACATGGGCAATGGCGCAGCGCCTTTACAAGATGCAAACGACATTAACGCTTTAAAAGCAATGGACGCGATTGTGACCTGTCAAGGTGGCGATTACACAAAATCCGTTTTCCCTGCGCTGCGCGCGGCCGGCTGGACTGGATATTGGATCGATGCGGCATCCGCGTTGCGTATGGAACAAGACGCCACAATTATCCTGGATCCGGTCAACCGCAACGTCATCGACGCAGCGATGGTTGCTGGCAAAAAAGATTTTATCGGCGGTAACTGTACTGTGAGCTTGATGTTGATGGGCCTAGGCGGATTATTCCAAAATGATCTCGTCGAATGGGCGACCTCCATGACATATCAAGCAGCATCAGGTGCAGGCGCACAAAACATGCGTGAACTATTGTCTCAAATGGGCGCATTGCACGATAGCGTTGCCGACCTTTTGGCGACACCGTCTTCTGCCATTTTAGAAATTGATCGTATCGTCACGGAAACTATGCGCTCTGACGCGTTTCCGACTGATAAGTTTGGCGCCCCACTTGGCGGAAGCTTAATCCCGTGGATCGACGTCGCATTGGACAATGGCCAGTCTAAAGAAGAATGGAAAGCAATCGTTGAAACCAATAAAATCTTAGGGCGTACTGAAAACCCTGTGCCAATTGACGGTACCTGTGTGCGAATTGGCGCTATGCGGTGCCATAGCCAAGCGTTGACGATCAAATTGAAACACGATGTTCCAATGGACGAAATCACGGCCATGATTGACGAAGCAAACCAATGGTCAAAAGTTATCCCAAATGACCGCGCGACCACCGTTGCCGAACTAAGCCCTGCCAAGGTGACCGGCACTCTTAGCATTCCGGTCGGGCGACTACGCAAAATGAATTTGGGTAATGAATTCCTGAACGCGTTTACCGTGGGCGATCAATTGCTATGGGGTGCTGCGGAACCGCTGCGCCGTATGTTACGGATCTTAATCGAACAATAATTCAGGCTTGAATTTGAAAAAAGGCGACCCTCGGTCGCCTTTTTTTATAAAAAAACCGCCGCGTTAAAAACGCAGCGGTATGAAAAGTTGTGCGGCAACATGGTCATCGGGAATAAGGCGGTTCCCTTTTTGGGTCGAGGGACAAATTGACCAACGCGGGGACATGCGTGTCACCACAAAAAGGCAGACACATAGGTTTAGAAGAAGCCGGGCAGATGCAAACCAGCAACCAAAATGACAACCAATGACAAAGCACCGATCAAATCCTGAACCACGTCAGTTGGTGCGCGACGAATGACAGTTTGAATTTCTTTGGACATCTTCGCAACTCCTATTGTGTTGCTAATTTGTTCTCATGTTCTTAATGGTCTGTAAAGAACTTTTTAAGAACATTTGCGAATACGCTCGTCAAAAAAGAACTAACCCACTGAAATCAAACGAATAGATTTTTCCTGCTCCATGAACCACAATAGAACGCGCGCGGCGATCCCACGTTGCGATTTCAAGGTTGGATCAGCAATTAATAGATTGCGGGCGTCCTTTTGGGCGACAGCCATCAATCCTGACATGCTTTCCAAATCTGCGATTCTAAACCGTGGTACTCCTGATTGCGCGGTACCGATCAAATCACCTGCACCCCGCATTTCCAAATCTGTCTGCGCGATCACAAACCCGTCTTCAGTATCGCGTAACACGCTTAACCGACGCTGGCCCGTTTCCGACAGTGGTGGTTGATACATTAAAACACAAGTCGATTGTGCGTCGCCCCGGCCGACCCTGCCCCTCAGCTGATGGAGCTGAGCCAGACCAAAAATTTCCGCGCGCTCAATGACCATGATCGTCGCATTGGGCACGTTTACTCCAACTTCGATGACGGTGGTCGCAACAAGAACTTTCGTGGCCCTTGATTGGAACCGCGCCATCGCCACATCTTTGTAGGCGGGTGGCATTTGGCCATGGACCAAATCAACGACGTCATCCCCTAACGCAGCGCGCAACCGTTCAAAACGATCCTCAGCGGACGTGTAATCCAATACTTCGCTTTCTTCGACTAACGGACAGACCCAATACACTTGCCTTCCAGCATCAATGGCGTGGCGCAATTTGGCAATTACCTCGTCCATCCGCGTGGTTGGTACCGTGACCGTTGATATCGGCTTTCGACCAGGTGGTTTTTCATCCAAAATAGAAACGTCCATATCGCCATATTGCGCCAATGCCAACGACCGAGGTATCGGCGTGGCGGTCATCACAAGCACGTCGACCGCGTTGCCTTTTTGCCCCAATTCAAGCCGTTGACGCACGCCAAACCGATGCTGTTCATCAATCACGGCCAATCGCAAATCACGAAATTCGACGTCTTTTTGAAAAACCGCATGGGTGCCGATCAAAATATGTATATCACCTGCGGCAAGCGCAGATAATTTTGCAGCCCGTTCGCGCCCTTTGTCACGGCCGGTCAATATTTCAATAACGACGCCTGCGTCTTGGGCAAAGGGCAAAAGGCCTTCCAAATGTTGGCGCGCCAAGATTTCGGTTGGCGCCATCAAAACGCCCTGCCCGCCAGCTTCTACAACGATCAACAACGTTAAAAAAGCAACCAACGTTTTGCCAGCGCCAACATCGCCCTGTAACAACCTGTTCATTTTTAACGGTTTTGCCACATCATCAGCGATTTCATCCATCGCCCGCATTTGTGCGTTCGTTGGACGATACGGCAATGATTTCAATACCTTTGACCGTAATTGCCCCGACCCGATTGACGATATACCTACAGATTGTCGCAAAGCACCGCGCGCCAATGCCAAGGTCAATTGATGTGAAAACAATTCATCATACGCCAACCTTTGTCGCACTGGTGTCGTGGCGGCCGTGTCATGCAAGTTTTGTGGATGATGTGCTTTTTGTAAAGCAACCGCCCAATCATCCCATCCCTGTTGGCGTTTGTATTCCGGATCAATCCATTCATCCAAGTCTGGAAGCTTTGCAAGTGCCGACGTCACTGCCCTGGCCATCGTTTTTTGCGTCACTCCAGCCGTCAACGGATAAACGGGTTCAAATCGGGGAATAACATCGATTGCCTCCGCGTTTACCATATGATCAGGATGCACCATTTGTGCGATGCCATCGAAAAATTCTACCTTACCAGATACAATCCGATCTTCACCAACGGGCAACATTTTCGCCAAATAATCACCGCGCGCATGAAAAAAAACCAATTGAAACATGGTTTTTGCATCTTCAACCGTCACACGATATGCGCTTGATCGATTGCGCGCAGGTTTGTGCGCAATGACGCGCACTTTCAACGTAAGAACATTGGGCAAATCCGCGCCTTGGACCGTGTCCACCAGCCGCCGATCAATCCCGTTATACGGCAAGGTCAAAATCAAATCGCGTGGCCGTTCAATATTCAGACCTTGAAAATTCTGTGCAACCTTTGGACCCACTCCGTCAAGTGACGTCAGATCCGCAAAAAGAGGATATAGAATTTCAGGCCGTGTATTCATAACCCGTCGATCATGGCCAACCATGCGTCTTCGTCAATGATTTCTATGCCCAATTCTTCGGCTTTTTTTGCCTTTGACCCTGCGCCAGGTCCAGCCACCAAAATGTCAGTTTTGGCAGAAACAGATCCTGCAACCTTTGCCCCCAACGATTCAGCGCGTGCTTTGGCCTCTGATCGGGTCATGCGCTCCAGTGTGCCTGTGAAGACAACGGTCTTTCCGGCGACCGGGCTGCCCTCAATTTTGGGCTTTGGGGCATCTTGGATGGTCAAATGTTCAACCAACCGGTTTATTCCGTCGCGTTCATGACCATCGCCAAATGCGGTGACCAAAGATTGCGCCATAACTTCGCCCACACCATCGATCGATAGCAAATCCACATAGGCCTGTGACGTCGTATCTTGTGCGCCATCCATCGCATCGACAAAGATATTCCAAGATCCATAATGCCTCGCAATTAAGTTTGCAGCCGCTTCACCAACATGACGAATACCCAATCCAAACAATATCTTGCCAAATGCAATTGATCTTTTGGCGTCGATATTATCAAATAGATTTGTCGCCGATTTGTCGCCCCAGCCATCACGATTTTTCAATCGGGCAAGATTTTTTGAATTGCGGTTTTTCAGGGTAAAAATATCTGCTGGTTCGCGAATAGGCAAAACGGGATCGTCAAAGAACATTTCGATTTGCTTGGCGCCCAGACCTTCGATGTCTAAAGCTTTGCGCGATACAAAATGCTTTAATCGTTCGATGGCTTGCGATGGACAGATCAAACCACCGACACACCGACGCACCGCATCGCCCTCTTCACGGATGGCGTGCGAACCACATTCGGGACACGTATCGGGAAAAACAAACGGCACAGCATCAATGGGACGTTTTGCCAAATCGACATCCGCAATTTTGGGAATGACGTCGCCAGCACGATACACCTGGACCCAATCGCCCACGCGAATATCTTTGCCATCACGGATCGGGTCACCGTTTGAATCACGTCCCGCGATATAGTCTTCGTTGTGCAGCGTTGCATTCGAGACTACAACACCACCAACGGTCACAGGCGTTAACCGTGCGACAGGCGATAACGCACCTGTGCGGCCCACTTGGATATCAATCGCTTCTAAACGTGTCCATGCCAATTCAGCAGGGAATTTGTGCGCAATCGCCCAACGTGGTGTGGTGGATCGAAAGCCCAATCGCGATTGAAGCGCCAAGTCGTTGACCTTGTACACAACCCCGTCAATGTCATACCCAAGATCAGCACGCATTTCTTCGATTTTATGATAATGTTCAATCAACTCTGGCACGGTTTCGCACAGACGCGTCAAAGGATTGGTTTGAAACCCCATGTGTTTAAGCCGTTCAATCGCGCCAAATTGTGTTCCCGCCAAGGGTTCAGATAATTCGCCCCATGCATAGGCAAAAAACCGAAGCGGCCGTTCGGCAGTTATTTTAGCATCTAATTGCCTTAATGACCCAGCCGCAGCATTGCGCGGATTGGCAAATGTCTTGCCGCCACGTGCAAGGTGACGCGCGTTCAATTCCGCAAAATCGTGGTGCGACATATACACTTCACCACGTACCTCGACGACATCGGGCGCATCGGTCAAAAGTTGTGGAATGTCTGTAATGGTGCGGGCATTTTCAGTGACATTTTCACCAACAGCACCATCGCCGCGTGTTGCCGCGTGAATTAATTTTCCTTTTTCATATCGCAAATTCAACGAAAGGCCGTCGATTTTAGGTTCAGCCGTATAAGCAATGCTTTCCCCTACACTGCCTAAGTACCGCACAATGCGTTCGTCAAAATCAACGACATCCGCATCTTCGAAAGCATTTCCCAACGACAACATGCGCACCGCATGAACGATTTTTGAAAAGCCATCCGAGATAGGTGCCCCAATTTGATCTGACGGGCTATCAGATCGCTTTAGATCGGGAAAACGCGCTTCAATGGCCTCATTACGCCGCTTTAACCCGTCATATTGTGCATCCGTCATGTTCGGTGCATCGTCACGGTGATAGGCCGCATTTGCGCCCGCCAGAACACTGGCCAAACGCGCAAGTTCTTGGATCGCATCGTCACGGGTTAGATCATCAATCGAAATTAAATCTGTCACGGGCGGCGGCCTTTTCTAAGTGGTCTGAAAAGTGATAATTCCGCCGCGCGCGCACGTCCAGTGCCCGAATGCAATTTTATTGTGCTTTATGCTCCAATCGCGATTGGCGCGTCATGTGCCAATGGACCGGGATCTTTTAACACATACCCACGCCCCCAAACAGTTTGGATATAGGTATCGTCACCCGTTGCAACCGCAAGCTTTTTGCGCAATTTGCAAATAAAGACGTCAATAATCTTTAACTCTGGCTCATCCATGCCGCCATAAAGGTGATTTAAAAACATTTCTTTGGTCAGCGTCGTCCCTTTGCGCAAGGACAGCAATTCCAACATTTGATATTCTTTGCCTGTTAAATGAACCGGCGCTCCATCAACTTCGACCGTTTTGGCGTCCAAGTTCACGGCAATGCGTCCCGTTTGAATGATTGACTGTGAATGTCCTTTTGATCGGCGGATGATCGCGTGAATTCGTGCAATTAATTCCTCTCGGTGGAATGGCTTTGTCAAAAAGTCATCTGCACCAAACCCGAAACCGCGGATTTTGCTTTCGGTATCGTCAGAACCTGACAAAATCAAAATTGGCGTAGCGATGCGCGCCATGCGCAGATGCCTTAAAACCTCGTACCCATTTATATCTGGCAAATTCAAGTCCAACAAAATGAGATCGTAATCATAGAGCTTTGCCAAATCGATGCCTTCTTCGCCCATATCGGTCGAATACACATTTAAATTGGCATGGGTAAGCATCATTTCAATGCTTTTTGCCGTATTTGGATCATCCTCAACCAATAGTACACACATGAGTGCCTCCTGTTATTTTTATCCCTGTGTTAATTATCCGTAAAAAGGTTAACCGAGGGTTACCAAGAAGAAGTTTAATCACACACAACCTATGGTTGTATATATCTTTATATCTTTGTTTCCTTTAAGGCGTCCGCACCATGGTCCGCAAACCGTGACAACCAGGATTTGAATTCCTCAACCGTCAAAGCATAGGCCTCGATCGCTTCGTCGGCCGTAATTAAATTGTAAATAACCGCCCGCACCACCACGCGTTTGCGCGATGAGGTCCAACGTTTTAACGTTACGGGCGGCAAGTCGGCGATCGACAATACTTCTCCACTTGTTAACCTAATCACCGACGGACCATTTGATTTTTTTGGAAACATCACACTACCTAACCTAACTCTTTTGCCAGAGTGCCGCGTAACGATTAAAACAATCTAAAACCCACCCTTGTGAATATTTCAAATTTTCTTATATTTCGCTCAAAATCTGAAAGGTCGCAGCATGAGCGCGCTACACCCGTTAAATTCCCTTGGGTTTGCAAAACCCCCTGCCGAAACACGCGTCGTTGTTGCCATGTCTGGCGGCGTCGATAGTTCGGTCGTGGCAGCACAGCTAAAATCCGAAGGATACGACGTTATCGGTGTAACGTTGCAGCTTTACGACCATGGTGCCGCATTGGCTAAAAAGGGCGCATGTTGTGCCGGGGTAGATATACATGATGCGCGACGTGTTGCCGAAGATATGGGCTTTCCCCACTATGTTTTAGACTATGAAAATATCTTTCGCGATGCGGTCATCGAAGAATTCGCGGACAGCTATTTAGCGGGGGCCACACCGGTGCCCTGTATTCGTTGCAATGAACGCGTAAAGTTCAAAGATCTCTTGAACACAGCCAAAGATTTGGATGCCGATTGCATGGCCACGGGCCATTACATTCAACGTAAGATGGGAACAAATGGTGCAGAATTGCATTGTGCGACGGACGCAAATCGCGACCAAAGTTATTTCTTATTTTCAACCACACAAGAACAATTAGATTATTTAAGGTTTCCATTGGGTCATTTGGCATCAAAAGCTGAAACACGCGCACTTGCGGCAAAATACGGATTGGTCGTCGCCGACAAGCCAGACAGCCAAGATATTTGTTTTGTGCCCGATGGCAATTACGCAGGGGTCATTGAAAAACTGCGCCCTGGCGCGATTGAACCGGGCGATATTGTCGATATGGACGGTACGCGTTTGGGAACTCATAACGGCGTGATCCATTATACCATCGGTCAACGGCGCGGGCTTGGTATTGGTGGATTGGCGACCCCACTTTACGTCGTTGGCTTGGACGTAGACACCAAACAGGTCATTGTTGGCAGCAAAGAACATCTAAAAACAAGAATTGTGCCCATTAAAGAAGTTAATTGGCTGGGCGAAGTTCCTATGACATCGCAAAAAGAATGGCATATTGCAGTAAAAGTGCGATCAACACGTCCGCCGCGCGATGCAATTTTACGCCCTATTTCGGCGACAGAAGCGGAAGTCGAGTTGCTTAACCCTGAAGAAGGTGTTGCCCCTGGTCAAGCGTGTGTATTTTATGATCCATCCTCAAGTCGAATATTTGGCGGCGGATGGATCACAAAACGCGCGTAATCACTTTAGGGCTTCGCCCTCGTCTGCGGGGCAGACTTCACCCAGGATATTTGGTGGACAGAAAATGTAAATTGAAAGTCTCAATCATTTTCTGTCAAAAAATATGCTCGCCGAAGGCGACATTAATCCCGGTCTAAGAATTTTCTAAACGCTAACAATGTATCTTCGGACACATAATGTTCAATACCTTCTGCGTCCATCTCTGCCGTGTGTGCAGGCACGCCAATTTTGCGCAATACATCAACAACAATACGGTGCCTCGCATAGACCAACTTTGCTAATGCGGCGCCTTCGTCTGTCAAAAAAACGCCTCGGTATGGCCGAGAGGTCGCAAGCCCTTCGCGCTTCAAACGCGTAATGGCTTTGGTCGCGGTGGGTTGGGCAACGCCCATCCGTTCCGCAATATCTGCGACGCGCGCTTCGCCCATTTCGTCAATCAATTCGGCGATCATTTCAACGTAATCTTCAAGCAAGGCTTGAGATTGTTTTTCGCGCGTTTGCGAAAAACCTTCGGACCGGATGACAGGCGTGGGTTTGGATTTGGGCATGCGTCAGATCTGCTTCGTTTTTTTCCGTCTTACCCTAGGCAGATAATAAAATCAATTGACATAAGGGTAAGCAAATATACCTATTGCAAAAAATATAGCTATGGCTATAATTTGAAAAACAGTCTGAACTTTGGGTGACATATGTCTGATCTAACGACGCGCACACGCGCGGGCTTGGCAACGGTTTTAACCGGAACCGCTCCATCCATGCGTCAAAAACTATTATTTTTCGGCCCAGCGGTCATCGCATCCGTCGCCTATATGGATCCGGGCAACTATGCCACCAACATACAGGCCGGTGCAGGATATGGTTACAAACTTTTGTGGATCGTTGTGATTGCGAATTTAATCGCAATGCTATTTCAGGCCTTGTCCGCGCGCATTGGGATCATCACCGGCAAGAACCTTGCAGAACTATCGCGCGATCACCTTCCACGCCCGTTGGTTTGGGCCATGTGGGGCGTTAGCGAAATCGCCGCAATGGCCACCGATTTGGCCGAATTTTTAGGCGGCGCAATCGCGCTTGCGTTGTTGTTTAATCTGCCCCTCATTGTTGGCATGGCGATCACCGCAATCGTAACATATGGATTATTATTGTTTGAATCACGCGGGTTCCGCCTGATGGAATTGATCATTGGCTCATTCGTCGCGGTCATTGGCATGTGTTATCTTGCCGAAATATTTATAACGCCCGTAGACTGGATGGATGCGGGTTCATCCATCATGTCACCCAGCCTACCCGACAGCAACGCCTTATTCATCGCGGTCGGAATTATTGGGGCGACTGTAATGCCACACGCAATCTTTCTACATTCCGGTTTAACCCAATCGCGTGTAAAAACCCAAAGCAATTCTGAAAAAGCCCGTGTTTTGCGGTTTTCCAACATAGAGGTTGTCATCGCATTGGCGATCGCAGGTATGATTAATATTTCAATGGTTATGATGGCCGCTGGGGCGTTTCATCCTGATAATTCCCATATCGCAGAGATTGAAACCGCGTATCACATGTTAACCCCGATCTTAGGAACCGCGGCGGCCGTGTTTTTCCTAACGTCGTTGTTGGCCTCAGGGATTTCTAGTTCGGTCGTGGGGACAATGGCGGGACAAATGATTATGTTGGGTTTCTTAAACATCCGCATTCCGTTATGGCTGCGCCGTTTAATTACGATGTTACCAGCATTTGTGGTGGTCGCGTTGGGCGTCAATTCGACAGACGCCTTGGTCATGAGCCAAGTTGTTTTATCAATCGCCCTGCCCGTTCCGATGTTATCTTTGCTTTATTTTGTGACACAGCGCAAAATCATGGGCGAATTTGTAGTCGGTGGATTGGTGAAATACGCCGCGGGGATTGGCGCATTTGTTGTTTTGGGATTAAACTTTGTTCTATTAGCAGACGCCTTTGGCGTTTCGATTATTTGATGCGTCACGCGTTAAAGATCTGCAAAATGGTATATCCCGCACCATAGACAATCAAAACCAATCCAACAGCAACGAACAAGGGTTCTAGCCGTTTGTTGGTAAAGATCGGTGAAATCAAGGGCCATATGTATTTGCGGATCATGGTTTGACACTTTTTCATTTTGCGCTACCATCTGATTATAGCGTGTTGAACGGGTAATGCCATGTGGAAACGTGTTATTTCAATGTTCTTTGGCGTCCTTTTGTTGGGACAGGTATCAGCGGCCCAAACGGTTTCTGGCCTTTTAGATGAACTTGCCTTAGCGCCATCGGAACCAGCCGCGCAGAAATTGGTCAATCAGATATGGAACGAATGGATATACCCCGATACAGAAATTGATCATCACAGTACTATGGAGATCGGTATTGAAGCGATGCGCGCCAATGCATTGGAACACGCAGAGCGTATATTCACCAAGTTGCTGGAACGCGCGCCTCAATACACTGAAGCATGGAATAAACGGGCAACAATTCGCTTTATGCGTGGCGATATGACAGGATCAGAAGCCGATATTTACCAAGTTTTGACGCGCGAACCCCGGCATTTTGGCGCAATTGCCGGTTTGGGTATGATTAACATAAAATTCCGAGAATTTGACAAAGCTTTGAATGCGTATGAACGCGTGATCAAAATAAATCCCTATTCCCCAGATGCTAAGGTCATCATACCCGATCTAAAGGATGCCTTGGGAATCGTCGATCTCTAGGGTCGCGCACCATTCAATACTTTATTTACAAAACAAGCGGTTATCCACGCGCAAACCGATATTCCGTAATATGTTGATAGGTTTCATTTGGCCTTAAAACCGCTTGGGCAAACTGTGGCTTGTTCGGGCTATCGGGATAAAATTGCGGCTCTAACGCGACACCCGCAAACGGATGAAACGCGGTGCCCATGGGGGCGCTGGGCAATGGTGCGCCCAAACCTTTGCCGGTATAAACCTGCAAACCTGCTTCGGTCGTGGCCAGCGTCATGGTATTAGTCGCCGCCCGCAATACCGCGACAACACGAAGATCGGTTTGTGCATGTGACACGCAATAATTATGATCGATATCACGAACCTGCCCGCCCAATCCTAATGCGGCGGCGTTACGCAAATCAAAATCGGTGTTGGCAACGTTAAAATAGTCACCCGTTGGGATTTGATCATCATCAGTTGCGAGAATTTGATCGGCGTGGACCGTGATTGTGTGATCATCAATGACGCGTGATCCAGATAGGTTAAAGTAACTGTGTCCTGTTATATTACATAGTGTCGCCGCATCAGTTTCCCCCAAAAGTGTCATGCGAAGTGTTGAACCATCCAGCGCATAAATTGCGTCAATTTTTAAATTGCCGGGAAAACCCATGTGTCCATCGGGCATCATCGAACGCAAATGCGCAGAAATTGGCGTTGTTTCGACAACATCGAAAACATGAATTCCTAGGGTTTCACGCCCACCATGCAACGTGTGTTTATTCTTGGAATTCGGATCAAAGTGACAGACAACGCCATCTATTTCCGCCGTTGCACCACCGATGCGATTTGCATAACGGCCGACCAAAGCCCCCAATTTCCCAGGATTTGTCAAATAGGGTTCAGATGTCGGATACCCCAACACCATAGAACGGTTGTCGTCACACCAAGAAATTGATTGAATGATACCGCCAAGCGATAATATTTTTACGTTCAAAATACCGTTGTCCAACGTAATCTGATCAATGTTATGTCCGGTTGGTGTTTGGCCGATAGTTGTTTTCATGGTGCTTTCCCATTCAATTTGATATGATTATGCCAAGGTGCCATGCCTGCGGGAAGCCATCATTCAATAATAGCTATGATCGCAGGTGAGTAAGGATTTACGATGTGGAACATAATGTGGTTTATGCGCATGGTGCGCTGGGCGCGCAACCCGCCGGCGTTACGTCGGGTGATCATGGTGTTTGCAATCATCGCGGCACTATTAACAATTGTCAGTATTGAAAAATTTGTCGGGTGGCCCGACGCCCTTAAATTGGATCGCGCCCCCAAAAGGGTCAAGATTTCACCACTTGAAACCGATAATTAAGCCAAACCCAATTTTTTGTTTCGTGCGGCACGCAGCTGGGCGAAATCGTCACCTGCGTGATAGGATGACCGGGTCAATGGCGTTGCAGAGACCATCAAGAACCCTTTACCATAAGCCGATTTTTCATAAGACTTGAATTCATCAGGATGCACAAAACGATCGACTGCGTGATGTTTGGGTGTCGGTTGAAGGTATTGACCGATTGTTAAAAAATCTACATCTGCCGCACGCATATCGTCCATGATTTGCATGACGGCCTGACGGGTTTCCCCCAATCCAACCATGATACCGGATTTGGTAAACATGGATGGGTCCAATTCTTTAACGCGCTGTAAAAGACGCAATGAATGGAAATAACGCGCGCCGGGACGCACTTCGGGATAAAGGCCAGGAACGGTTTCTAAGTTATGGTTAAACACATCTGGGCGTGCTTCGACCACTTTTTCCAACACCGACGCTTCACATTTCAAAAAGTCTGGCGTTAGAATTTCAATCGTCGTTGAAGGACTGCGATGACGTACGGCGCGGATGGTTTGCGCAAAGTGTTCCGCGCCACCATCGTCCAAGTCGTCACGGTCCACCGACGTAATCACCACATGGTTCAAGCCAAGTTTTGCAACAGCATCCGCGACACGACCAGGTTCAAACATATCCAATGCATCTGGGCGCCCCGTTGCAACGTTACAAAATGTACAACCGCGGGTACAAATTTCCCCCATGATCATCATTGTTGCGTGACCTTGGCTCCAACATTCGCCAACATTTGGGCACCCTGCTTCTTCGCATACAGTGACCAATTTGTTGTCTCGCATGATATCGCGCGTTTTTTTATATCCATCGCTCACAGGCGCCTTTACCCTAATCCAATCCGGTTTACGGGGCTGTGCATTGTCTGGGCGGTGCGCCTTTTCTGGATGACGCTCTTGTGGAATATTCAAATCACGCACGTTTTTCGTCCTATGGCTGTTTGGGTCGTTTTAACACAGATTTTTGTAAAGGTAACCCATTTGTCATCGAACCCGCTATGTGGAAAATGCATAGCGACCTAAAATTCGTCTCGACATTTTGCGACAATATCCCCACCTACATCGGTTAGGATTTCAACCAAGGACTGCACCCAATCATCATAAGACGTGCTCGCGCGGCGGACCAAGCCAATATGCCGGGCTGGTTCAGGGCCACTAAAGCGACGCATAGACAATCCATTGACAGATCGTTTTTCCGTATTTGCGGCGATTTCAGGGATTACCGTCACCCCAAAGCCCGTTGCAACCAAACGCATCAGCGTTGCCATTGAGGACGCGCCCATGTTGATTTGCGGATGAGAACGCGTTCGACCACATAACTGCAACGTTTGATCCGTCAAACAATTCCCAGCTTCTAACAACATCAATTGCCCTGTTTGCAAATCATCCGAAATTAACGGATCGGCATATTGTGACAACCGCATATCTGTGCCCGCCAACAAAAACCGATCTTCAAACAATTGAACATCCACCAAATCATCACCTGTTGATGGTAACGCCATTACAGCCGCATCCAATTCACCAGACCTGAGTTTTTGTTCCAAAATTTCGGTTTTGGCTTCGTAGACCTGAACATCTAACGCCAAATCACGCGCGCGCAGCTGCGCCAAAGCTTGTGGCAAAAGATAGGGTGCAATGGTTGGGATCACCCCTAAAGACAAACGTCCACCGATTGTTCCATGCCACTTTGCGGCATCCTCTAACGACTGCGCAGCGCGCAGAACGTTTAAGCAATGTTCCAAAATAATACGGCCAAACGGCGTTAATAAGATGTCTCGTGCTTGGCGTTCCACCAATAAATTTCCGAGACGCTCTTCCATCTCTTTGATTTGAAGCGACAGCGCGGGTTGCGTAATATTCAAAACATCTGCCGCACGGCGAAAATTACGCTGTTCCGACAGGGTTTTGAAATACTGAATTTGGCGCAAGGTTACGTTCATAATCATTTCTAATCACAGGTTCAGGAAAGACACAATAATTCTTATCCTATTTGCCCCCCGCCCGCACCAAAGACGACTTCGTAATGGTGTTTTAGCCGTTGCAGCGCAATCCTTAAAACAATTTTACCCGACCGCGCCGACCATCCCATCGCGGCTTCACTTCGTTCGATGCCCTCGTTCAAACAACAACTGCGTACGGCAATATCGGCAAGCCCGGGACCAAGGTCGTTGATCGCATGTTGAAACCGACGCAACTCATCAATATCAAACGCCTGATCAGCCGGATCAAAATAGCCAATTAAAACCTTTTCAAAATTTTCTTCAATCGCAGTTTGGCACCCAGATAAAACGAAATCTTCGTTCAAACGCAGCCCTGCCATGACCAGGGCACGCGATAAAAACGGCGCCCCATCCGGCCCCCTGCGTCGCCCGAGCGTTTCTAATGCCGTTTCACCACGAACCGGAACCACCCCGCTCAGGCCTGCGGAGCGCCGCTCGCCCATTTCGGCCTGCCACGTCGCTGACAGATCGGGATTGGTGTGCACATATTGGACAATGCGACCGGTTGTTAGGACCCGCACATCACCACAGATCACTAAAACATGTGCCACTTCCTTCGCGAGCGTTGTCAATTTATGCAAACCACCATCTGGCGATTGCCCAAAAATTACCGCACGCGCCATGTCTGAAGCGACGGCGAGAACCGTTTTCTTTTGTCGAAGGTATTTCAACGCATTGACCAATTCTTGCTGAATAGAAAGATCAATATGTGCATCATCAACTGTCAATGCATCAATTATATTTGCAACTTTGGGATGTTTTTTGCATTCTTCTATTTTGTGAACGTGGCGCATGACAGTTGATGGATGACACCCGCTTGCCTTTGCAATGTCACGCATTGATTTTCCGTGAATTTGATTTAAAACATAATGCTTGGCGGCCATTTTTAAAGTTTCTTCGTCCAAATTATTTATATATGTATCTAAGTGTGTCATCGCGTAAATCCTTATTTACACCCTAAGGTGCCGTCCCTCGCATTAGCAATCTATGCGTGCATTCTTACCTAAACGTTAAAATTGCGCGCTCTGTGCAATATTTGTTTCCAAATGGTGAAAAATAGGCCAATGCAACGCGCGTTGCGTTTTAAGATTGTTGTAAAATTAGAAACAAATTGGTCCCGAGATCTGCGAAAGGACCATCCCAATGACATCACCAATCATGTCCCATTTAGAAATGGAAAAACGCCCAAAACTATTAATGCGTGCTGCGAAATTCGCCTGTTCCTATTATCGTCGGGAAATCGACTTAAGCCGTATTTTGCGATGCATGCCGCCAAAATCACAACATGATATTGTTCTTCGTTTAATTGAACTCGAGGCCGAACAGGATGAAAAACGACGCTTGAATGATGCTGCGTATTTTGTTTCGGACCACATTGATTGCCTGGCCGCATTAATTTCTGAGGCTGTTTTATTGCTAGACATCGACAAATCCGCCGCTTGATCTATTGGGAAATTCGCTTGGATTTGTTTCCTCCCTCGGATCTGGGCTATTTCCCAAATGAAAAGGGCCGCGATGGTAATCCATACGCGGCCCTTAGTCGATTTTGACTATCAGATTTTATAAAAAGCTATCCGGCATTGATGCTTTTTTGTTTGCGACATAAGCATGCAATGCTGCTTCGATTTCTGGATCGATTGCGGGCTTTTCATAGGTCGCCAACATGGTTTTAACCTTTTTATTTGCCAAAGCCATTGTGTCATGCGCGCCTTCTTCTTCCCATGTTTCGAAAGGCTTGTAGTCCAAAACATTGGTCCGCCAGAACGCATCTTTAAAGTTTGCTTGTGTATGTGCACAACCCAAATAGTGGCCACCTGGGCCAACTTCGCGGATTGCGCCCATGGCTTGTGCGTTGTCATCGTATGCAACACCTTTCGCCAAGTGGTGCAAAATACCCAATTGGTCGGCGTCCATTACGAATTTTTCATACGATGACACCAAACCACCTTCCAACCATCCGCAGGCATGCAACATAAAGTTAACACCCCCCATCAACGCCGCATTCAATGTGTTTGCTGTTTCATATGCCGCCTGTGCGTCGGGCAATTTAGATCCGCACAAACCACCACCAGAACGGAACGGCAATCCTAGGCGGCGTGCCAATTGGCCCGCACCATATAGAATATGGCTCGCTTCAGGTGTCCCGAATGTCGGCGCACCCGAGTTCATGTCGATCGATGTCACAAATGCACCAAAAATCACCGGCGCACCGGGACGGATCAATTGGTTGTATGCGATCCCCGCCAACACTTCGGCCAAAACTTGGGTCAACGTTCCCGCAACCGAAACCGGTGCCATTGCACCGCCCACGATAAAGGGCGACAAAATACACGCCTGGTTATTTGCGGCATAAACTTCCATCGCGCCCATCATCACATCGTCAAACGTCATGGGAGAGTTGACGTTAATCAACGATGTCATAACCGTGTTTTCTTGGACGAATTCTTTTCCGAACAGAATTTCACACATTTCTACGCTGTCTTGCGCGCGGCTTGGTTCAGTAACCGATCCCATGAAGGGTTTGTCGGACAATGTCATATGTGCCAGCAACATGTCCAAATGGCGTTTGTTGACCGCAACATCAGTGGGTTCGCAAACAGTACCACCCGAATGGTGTAGCCATTTCGACATGTACCCCAATTTCACGAAATTTTCGAAATCAGCCATGGTCGCATAACGACGGCCACCATCCATATCACGCACGAAGGGCGGACCATAAACAGGTGCCAAAACCAGGCTTTTTCCACCAATAACCACTGACTTCTCAGGGTTGCGCGCATGTTGTGTGAATTGCGCAGGTGCAGTTGAAATCAATTTACGCGCCAATCCGCGCGGAATACGCACACGTTCCCCGTCGATCTGTGCACCAGCTGCGCGCCAACGCTCCAATGCGCCAGGGTTGTTTACGAAATTTACGCCAACCTCTTCTAGGATGGTTTCCGCATTCCGTTCGATGATGTCCAACGCTTCTTCGGTTAGAACTTCAAAGTTTGGAATATTGCGTTCGATGTATTTCGCAGTTTCGATTTTTACGGATGTCCGTTCTGCGCGACGGGCTGCACCGCCGCCCCCGCGTGCACGTTTACGTCCAGCTGCCTCTGTCATGTGATGCCCTTTCGCAAAAGAGAGTTGGCCAATTTTGAATTGGCTTTACAACTATATTGCCAAGAGTCGCGACCAAATAACGGCCATTTGGGTAGAAAATCGACATCGTGCCGTTTTCGCGCCCATATCAAGCCTTTGTGACCTGTCTAAACACAAACTGGGCTAAACCGACCCGCCATCCACAAAAAAGTTGTGTGCCGAACACATGGCCGCATCGTCAGAGCATAGGAATAACACCATGCGCGCAACATATTCTGGTTCAATCAACGTCGGTAAACATTGGCGATCTTTACGTGCTTGTAAAAACTCTGGGGGTGACCATAGATCTTTTTGGCGTTGGGTCATTATATGACCTGGAACGACCGTGTTTACACGAATATGATGCCGCCCTAGATCGCGCGCCAACGTGCGTGTTAATCCGTGAACGGCTGCTTTGGTTGTTGCATAGGCCGGAAATCCCCCCATTGCTTCCCACCATGAACACGATCCCATATTCACAATCACGCCGCCGCCGGCGGCGATCATATCGGGCGCAATCGCCTGCGATACAAAAAACTGGTGGCGTAAATTTGTGGCCATCCGTTCGTCCCAATATTCTGGTGTTACATCTTGCCAATCATGGCGATCATCCCGGGCCGCATTGTTAACCAGCGCGTGAAAGGGTCCCATTTGTTCGCGCAAGGCCTGGATCGCCGCGCGGGTTTCGTCAATATTTCGCAAATCACAATATTCGAAATGAACACCCAATTTTGCCGCAAGGGCCGCCCCCGCCTTTCGATCAAAATCGAGAAACCCAACAACCGCATTTTGTGCAGCAAAAGCGCGTACGATTTCCGCGCCAATTCCTGTAGCGCCGCCGCTAATCAAAACGGCGCGGCCGTTAAGCGATGGATATATGGCGAAATTTTGTGTCATAAAAGCCCCTCATTAATGCGGTGGATCTAGGGTAACGCGCGGGTTTTAGAATTCAAGTCTGCTCTATGTTTTGCAAAGGTGGTTTTAAACGAAGAGAAATAAGAACACAGGCCAAACCCGTGGACGCATAAAGCGCAGAAAAGAAATATGCCTTTGCCCCAAACATAGCGATAAGAGGGCCAAAACTGGGCACGGCAATAATAATCGCAACTTGTTGCAACATGACGGAAAAACCTTGGGATTCGGCTGCATTTCCTTCGGAAACCCAATTCGAAATAAATGTAACCGTCGACATAAATCCCAGACCATAGGTAATGCCGTGCATCAATTGTAATGGCACCAAACCCCAAATATTCGGTTCAAATGCAAACGCGGTCCAACGCAAAATGGCCATGGCAGCAGAAATTGCAATCATCGCACGCGCCGAAAGATATTTCGCCAAACGCGCATAACCAATAAAGACGATCGTTTCCGACACTGCGCCAAGCGCAATCAAAATGCCGATGGTCGTTGGATTAAACCCCTGACGTGACAACATCAAGCTTTGAAAGGCATTCAATAATAGATGACTTGAATTGACGATGGCAAATCCAATGAGAGGAAATAAGAACCATGCTTTTAGGACCGATTTCAAATTTCCCAAATGTGTTGATGCGGGTGTATCCGTTGGGGTTCGAAACCGTGGTAAAGTAATCGCGGCACAGGCTCGCCAGACACCGAACCCAATCATCAGCCAAACAAATGCATCCGGTCCAAAATGTGTTGTTAAAACACCGGTCAAAACCAAGGTGATCAAATAACCAACTGTTCCCCACGACCGTTGAGCACCAAAATTTGCACCTGTGCGTTTTGCCAAACGCATCGCGGCCGCGTCAATGACAGGTATCACGGCCCCCCCCGCAACGGCCATGCCAGTAATTGACAGAAATATCATCACATAATTGTCTGCGAATATTAATAGAAACAATGCGATACTGCCTGTCAATGACCCCAAAACGATGGTCATTTTCCAATCGCTTGCACGATCCGACAGACGTCCAACGAAAACATTAATCAAAAAGAGAACAAAGATTGGCGCGGCATTCAAAACACCAATTTGTGCTTCGTTTAAGCCTCGATGCGCAAACCAAATGCCACCGTAACCGGTGATCACACCCGGCACCATAAACAACGTAAAATAAAACCACATAACGCGGATTTGGGGGGTTATCACACTTTAAACCGATCTCATAAATTCTGGTCTAGATTACGCTTAACCATGAACAGTGCAATCGAAATTAACGCCCTTTCCACACCGGGTCCCGTTTTTCGGCAAAGGCCCGTGCGCCTTCTAATTGATCCTCAGATCGATAGAGCGTTTCAACGGTTTTTAATTGGCTTTTGGTGATCCGGTTTAGCGCGTCTTGAAATTTCATATCTTCTGCCTCGCGGACCACTTCTTTGATCGCTGCATAAACCAAGGGCGGACCTGAGGCCAATAAATCCGCCATTTCGCGCGCTTTGGCCATTAATTCATCTGCCGGATGGATTTGGTTAATCATGCCCCATCGCGCGGCTTCTTCGGCGTCAATCCAACGACCTGTCAAAAGCATTTCCATTGCGATGTGATACGGGATACGCTTTGGCAATTTGATAGATGCGGCATCGGCAACCGTGCCGGAGCGGATTTCAGGCAATGCAAATGTGGCATGTTCCGCCGCCAATAGGATATCCGCCGACAACGCCAACTCTAAACCGCCGCCGCAACAGATACCATTGATCGCCGCGATCACAGGTTTGTTCATTTGGGGAAGCTCTTGTAACCCGCCAAATCCACCTACGCCATAATCACCATCCACGGCGTCACCATCGACTGCGGCCTTTAAATCCCAACCGGGGCAAAAGAATTTTTCACCTGCGCCTGTGATGATGGCAACTCGCAAATTTGGATCATCGCGGAAATCACGAAACACTTGCCCCATGACACGGCTGGTTGCCAAGTCAATCGCGTTGGCCTTTGGCCGATCAAGCGTGACTTCAAGAACGTGTCCACGAATTTCGGTTTTGATGGGGCTTTCTGTCATAGTTATTCCTTTGGTGCCAAACGAATTAATGCGTCAACCGCAACCGCCCGCGTGGGGGTCACGATCACAGGATTTATTTCAACTTCGCCCAACTGGGCTTGATTGTCCATGACATAGGATTGTACGGCCATCACCGTATCAATCACCCCTGCCCGGTCCATTGGCACCGCTCCGCGATACCCCGCCAGGATGGGAGCAACCTTTAACCGATCCAATGCATGATCCACGTCGTCGCGGGTCACGGGCAAAATCAATGTTGTGCTATCAGCCAAGATTTCGGTCATCACACCGCCCGCCGCAAGGGTTAACATAAACCCGTGCGCAGGGTCACAGACCACCCCAACCAAAAGGTCTAAAGCACCGCCTGTGATCATTTCTTCGATCAAATAGCTTTCAAACCCCATCTCAGCTGCGGCATCATTCAACGCATTCTGCGTTGCGATCCCGATGCGCACACCGCCCGCATCGGTTTTATGCTCAATGCCTTGTGCCTTAATAACGACAGGAAACGCCAAATCAAATGGTTCGCCAACCTGCGCGGCAGCACGAACCGTCGACTTGGGTATCACAACACCGTACTGCGCCAATACATGTTTCGCATCACGTTCGGTTAACACGACGGTATGTTCACAGGCATTGGGCAACAATATGGGCGACGCATCAGGATTTGATTTTAAGGAATTTCCGATTTGCGCCGCTGTCGCAATTGCGGCCAAGCCTTCGGCCATGCCGCACAGTGGAACAATGCCGTTTGACATCAAATAATCAGTTAGCCCTTCGTCCAAGTTTTCGGAAATTGACGCCAAAATTGCTATCGGCTTTTGCGACAGATCCTTGGCCATAAGTACGGCATCGATTACACAATCCCATGCAGATGGGTCACAGCGGTCAGATCGTGGAAAATCGGCCACGACCACGCCGATATCAACATGTGACCCTGATGCCATCGCAGCGAATGTGCGACCCATGGCATCACCGTCGCCCCAGACATAAGTGTGGTAATCTAACGGGTTGGCCAAGGCGACCTTTGGCCCCAATGCGGCGCGTAACGCTGTTTTTTGGGCGTCTTCTAGCATGGGATAGGTTATGTCATACCCAATCGCCAGATCCGCCATAAGGGATGCTTCGCCCCCTGAACACGACATGGACGCCACGCCATTTCCACCCAAAGGCCCAACAACATGCAATATTTTCAACGTTTCTATCATCGCCGCGATCGTATCAACGCGGCCGATCCCCAAACGGGCCAACAACGCATCTGCCCCCGCATCATCCCCTGCAAGAGATGCCGTATGTGATATTGTAGCATTTCGCGCTTGATCCGATTTGCCAACTTTTATCGCGACGATACCTTTGCCATGTGCGCGGGCGATGCGTGCCAAATCTTCCAACGCACGGATATCGTTGATACCTTCGATATGCAGGCCAAGCGCGCTCACCCGAGGATCGGCCAATACCATCGCACCCAAGCGGGCCAAATCAATTTTGGCCTGATTTCCAACGGTCAAAGCATATCCTATGGGCAAACCACGATTTTGCATCGTGATGTTGATCATAATATTCGAACTTTGGGTTATAATCGCGACCCCGCGTTCAACCAAGCGTCCACCATGTTGATCAGGCCACAAGCAAAATTGATCAAAGTAGTTGATCACGCCGTAACAGTTGGGACCAATGATCGGCATATCCCCCGATGCCGCGATCAGTTGGTTTTGCAAATCCGCGCCATCCGACAATTCGGCCGCCGATTCCAAAAAACCCGATGCAAAACACACCGCACCACCACAGCCACGTTGCGCCAATTCTGCTACAACACCGATCGTGGCTTCACGATTGACCCCAACAAAGGCAGCATCAATTGGGCCGTGAATACACGCAAGATTTGGAACCGTTGAAATTCCGCCAATCTCAGTTGCTTTGGGATGTACCGTATAGATTTTGCCTTTAAAGCCGATCTTGACAAGCTGTTCGACGATAGAACGTCCCCAAAACCCACCACCGATCACGGCGACCGACGACGGGTTAAGCATACGCATGATGTCCATATGTTTTATGCCCCTAACGGCCGCAATAAATCGCGACTGATAATGTGACGTTGGATTTCAGATGTACCATCCCAAATACGTTCGACCCGCGCGTCGCGCCAAAACCGTTCAATCGGATAATCGTTCATCAACCCCATACCACCATGGATTTGCAACGTCGCATCAGTCACACGTGCTAGCATTTCGGTTGCATATACCTTGGCCGAAGCGATTTCGCGATTGGCGGGCAAACCTTGATCCAGCCGCCATGCCGCATTCAACGTCAAAAGGTCAGCCGCATCTATTTCGGTGATCATATCGGCCAGTTGAAAACTGACACCTTGGAATTTGCCAATGGCTTGGCCAAATTGTTTACGTTCCGCGCTATAATTTAACGCATAATCGAAACACCGGCGCGCACGACCAACAGACATTGTAGCAACGGTGATACGGGTCGCATATAGCCACGTGTTCATAACGTCGAACCCGCCATCAACCTGACCCAAAACTTGGGCGTCGGGAAAACGGCAATTATCAAATTCAAGGATCATATTTTTGTAACCACGGTGGCTCACGGATTGATAGCCATCACGAATGGTAAATCCCGGCGTGCCACGATCAACCAAAAACGCGGTGATGCGTTTCTTGGGACCCTTTGGCGTTTGATCTTCGCCTGTTGCGACAAAAACAATCACAAAATCAGCATGTTCTGCGCCAGAGATAAAGTGTTTTGTCCCATTGACAACCCAATCCCCTCCATCACGCACCGCGTTGCATTTCATGCCACGAACGTCTGAACCCGCATCAGGTTCGGTCATTGCCAAGGCGTCCATCCGTTCGCCCCGTACCGCAGGCAACAGGTATCTTTCGATCTGATCCCCTTCGCAAGCCATCAGAATATTTTGTGGACGTCCAAAGAAATGGTTTAACGCCATCGAACCACGTCCAAGTTCCCGTTCAACCAAGGCGAATTCCAAATGGCTTAAACCTGCTCCCCCAACAGATTCAGGAAAATTACAGGCATAAAAGCCCAAATCGATTGTCTTTTGCTTGATATCTTGGGCGATTTCATGGGGCACTGCGCCGGTGCGTTCGACCAAATCTTCGTGCGGATAGATTTCATTTTCAACAAAGCGACGGACCGTGTTAACGATCATCTCTTGTTCTTCGGTCAATCCGAACTGCATGGTGCCTCCATCTATGGCAAAATTTTAGCCATCTTTGCACGATTCTAACGATCTACTATCCTAAATGCGACGCGGATCAGGTCAATTCAGGAAGCTTAAGATTGGTCAACCAATCAGGGTCCATTTCCGGCACGGATGACAGTAACAAATCGGTATAGGGATCATGCGGTGGCTGGAAAACCGCATCTTTTGTCCCTTGTTCGACCACACGCCCCAATTGCATCACGACGACATGATCCGAAATTGCGCGAACCGTTGAAATGTCATGCGTGATGAACAGATAACTTAGATTAAGTTCCGACTGTAACCGAATGAGAAGTTTTAATATTCCTTCTTGCACGATTTGATCCAATGAGGATGTCACTTCATCACAAATGATTAATTCAGGTTCCGCAGCTAGCGCGCGAGCGATACAAATTCGCTGCTTTTGACCCCCTGACATTTCGCTGGGTAACCGGTCAATAAAGCGGTCATCAAGTTCAATCAAAGATAACAGTTCGCGCACACGATCATCACGGGCTCGCCCCGTCAAACCAAGGTAAAATTCCAATGGCCGGCCGATAATTTCACGCACCGTTTGACGCGGATTCATGGCCGTATCAGCCATTTGATAAATCATCTGGACCCTCTTTTTTTGATCTTTGGTGCGTTCGGCCAATTTGGATGGTAATTCCACCCCATCAAATGACACAACGCCATCCTTTTGCGGCAACAAACCGGTGATGACACGGGCAACCGTCGATTTTCCCGAACCGGATTCACCAACCACCGAAACCGTTGAACCACGTGGAACCGTCAGTGATACGTTATGCAACACAGGTACCTTGCCATAGGACGCATTCACGTTTTTGACTGACAAAATATTATCTTGCTGAGGGCGTTCTTGTTTTTGCAATGCACGCACTGACCACAAAGACTTTGTGTAGGCTTCTTTTGGTTCGGCCAACATGGTGCGTGTGTCGGCCTCTTCCACCTCTTGCCCATAACGCAGAACCTTAATGACATCAGCCATTTGCGCGACCACAGCCAAATCATGGGTGATATAAATGGCGGCAGTGTTGAATTCTTCGACAATCTTGCGCATGGCACGCAACACTTCGACTTGGGTCGTTACGTCAAGCGCAGTTGTCGGTTCGTCAAAAATAATTAAATCAGGTCGTGGGGACATGGCCATAGCGGTCATAACGCGTTGAAGCTGGCCACCGGAAACCTGGTGTGGATACCGTTCACCGATGGTATCGGCATGTGGCAAATTCAGGGCTTTGTATAACGTGCGCGCATCGGATTTGGCATCCGGTTCCGACGAAATGCCGAACCTCACAGTTGACGCAATTGTTTGATCAATCAATCGATGCGCCGGATTAAACGACGCCGTGGCCGATTGTGCCACATATGTCATCCGGTTGCCCCAATATTTGCGCTTTTGCGCATCCGACAGTTTGGTCAAATCAACCCCATCAAAGACAATTGATCCGTCGGTAATTTTGCACCCGGGTTGTGTGAAGCCCATCGCAGCCAACCCGAGGGTCGATTTCCCCGCGCCTGATTCACCAATCAATCCCATGACTTGACCACGCCGGAGCGTCAGATCCACACCTTTGATGATTGGATGCCATTTTTCATCTGACCAGCCTTGGATTTTCAAACCTTTGATATCTAATAATATATCACTCATTTTGGGGTATCCTTAATTCCACTGGTGTGATGCAAAAACCAATCGACCACAAAGTTAACCGCGACAGTAAGCAACGCAATCGCCGACGCAGGGAGCAAGGGCGTTAGACCAGCCTTAAGATCGTATTGTGCAAATTGAATCAAAGATGCGTTTTCACGGACCATTGATCCCCAATCCGCGGTGGGTGGTTGGATGCCAACACCCAAGAATGACAAGGCTGCAATCGTTAAAAACACAAAACAAAACCGCAAACCAAATTCGGCGACAAGCGGAGGCATGATATTGGGAAGTATTTCACGACGCATCACCCACCCCAATCCTTCGCCACGCAGACGCGCCGCTTCGACGTATTCCATGACCACCACGTTGACGGCGACCGAACGGGTTAAGCGAAACACGCGTGTGGCGTCCAAAATCGCAATAATGATGATCAAGTTAACCGCCGAAGACCCAAAGATTGACAAAAGAACAAGTGCAAAAATCAAACTTGGGATCGCCATCAAAACATCGACACCGCGGCTTAGAACTTGATCAATCCATGATCGGTTAATCGCTGCGACCAATCCAAGCCCTCCACCAATCACAAAAGACAATAGCGTCGTTGCCAAAGCAATCCCAACCGTGTTGCGCGCACCAAAAATCAAACGGGTCAAAATATCACGCCCGATTTGATCTGTGCCGAAAACATGGGTTGCATCCCATGGCGCAAAAGGCATAGAAAAAACTTGTGCTTCGCCATATGGCGCAATGTACGGGGCAAATAGCCCCAAAATGATATAGAACACGATGACAATCATGCCAAATCGCGCGGACCATGGCGATTTGCTTAAGGTCAATTTAACGCGATCCAATTGGTTTCGTTCGGTAACAAAGGCGGTTTTTTCACCGGTGGCGGAATATGTTTCGGGTGTCTGGTTCATTTTGGATGCAACAATTTTGGATTGGTAACGATGCCGATGATGTCAGCAATCAAATTCAGGATGATATAGGTCGCCGCAAAGATTAACGCGCAGGCCTGAACCACGGGAATATCACGGCTGGACACTGCATCGACCATCAATTGCCCCACGCCCGGATACACAAAGACCACCTCGACGACGACGACGCCAACCACCAGATACGCAAGGTTAAATGCAATAACGGTCGCAATCGGCGCCCAAGCATTAGGCAATGCGTGTTTCAAAATCACTTCGCGTTGGGACGCACCGGAAAGCCGCGCCATTTGAATATAAGGGCTAGACAAAAGATTGATGATGGCGGCCCGTGTCATGCGCATCATATGTGCCACAATGACCAATGTAAGCGTCAAAGCAGGAAGCGCGCTTCGATACAATCGATCTAATAGTTCGGCGTCGGGGCTTATGTTCGACAAAGAAGGAAACACAGGCCACAAGGACGTCAGGGTCAAAATTAGAATGTAAGCCACAAAAAATTCGGGAAATGAAATCGTGGTCAATGTAAGGGCGTTCACCAAACGGTCATAAATTGAATTTCTATAAAGTGCTGCCGAAATACCCAAAAACAAAGCAACTGGCACCGCAATCACGGCCGTAAATGAGGCCAAGAACATAGTGTTCCACAACCGCGGACCGATCAGATCAATCACGGGTCGTGACCGATCGACACCAGACGACGCACGCCCCGAGAACGACGTACCCAAATCGCCTTGGACAGCGCCGGCGATCCAATCAACATATCTAAACACGGCAGGTTTATCCAAACCCAATTCACGGCGAAACGCCGCGACTGTATCTTCGGTCGCTGCTTGGCCTAATACGGCCTGGCCAAAATCACCTGGTAACAACTCGATCGCGGCAAAGATAATAATCGAGACAACAAATAAAGTCACAAGCCCAAGACCAAGCCTTTGGACCACAGTTTTTAATACAGGATGCAAGACATCACCTATTTTAACGTAGGTTAGTTGGATCAGGGGCATCCAAAGAATGCCCCTGATATTCATGTGGTCTTAGACGAACCACCAACGTTCATTGGCTTTATTGCCATCGTTTTCCCAGTTGCCAGCAATCTGGCCGTAGCCGATTTTCTTGGAAACCGCCATGATGTGATTTGCGAACATTGGACAGATGGTACCACCATCGTCATGGATAAGTTCTTGACATTCCGCGTACATAACCGCGCGTTTGTCATTATCCAATTCCGCACGGGCCGCTTTGACCAAGCCATTGAATTTATTGGCTGCGTCAGTGCCCTTCCATGCGGTGTCGTTCCATTCTGTGTCGTCGGTATATGCCGCCGAGAACATCCAGTCTTCGGTTGGCCGACCGCCCCAATAACATGCGGACCAGCCTTTTTTGTTCCAAACGTTGGACCAATACCCATCGCTTGGTTCGCGAACGACTTCGATCTGGATCCCAGCTTCTGCGGCAGAGGCCGCAATCAGCTGTGCCGCATCAACCGCACCCCCGAAGGCCGCATCGGATGCAGACAATTGGATCGCGCCAGAATGACCAGATTTTTTATAATGATGCGCCGCTTTATCCGCATCAAATTCACGCTGCGCTAGGTTAGACGCATGGAATTGGTTTGACGTAGAAATCGGATGATCATTGCCCAGTGCACCATGGCCCAAAAGGATTTTATCGACCAATTCTTGGCGTTTGATCGAATATTTCAAGGCCATGCGCAAATCATAGTTATCGAACGGTGCAACATCCAAACGCATCGGGAAGGTGTAATGCAACGTGCCCGCAGCTTCCAAAATGTCCAAGGTTGGAACGCGCCCTAACAATGCGACGGTTTTGGGATCAACACCATCGATCGAATGCACATCACCATTCATAATGGCGTTTTGACGTGCGGTAACGTCAAGCAGAACCAATTTTTCGATTTCGTCGAAATGCGCCGCGCCCTCTTTCCAATAGTTCGGGTTGCGCTTTAACAACGTGCGTACGCCTGCTTCGTGGTTTTCGATAATATAGCCACCTGTGCCGATACCAGATGTTGGATCAACACTGCCGCCCGATGCCGGCAAAATGACAATGTGATAATCGGAAACGATGAATGGGAAGTCGGCGTTTGGCGCATCAAGTTCAAACACAACGCGGTTCGGTCCATCGGATGACAATGATTTTACCGCTGACAACAATCCCTTGGCCGCAGATTTTGAATCGTCGCCCATATGGTAACGGAAGCTGGCGACAACGTCGTCCGCATCTAAGGTTTTACCATTGTGGAATTCGACACCTTTACGCAGGTTGAAGACCCACTTTTGTGCGTCTGAGGATTCATAGCTTTCGGCTAATTCGCCGCGCAATTTACCATCATTGCCCACTTCTGTCAGGTGGTTACCATAGCTATAGGCCAAGTTTTGCATATAGCCGTTTTCATATGTCGCTGGATCAAGGCTGTCTGTGGTTGACCCGTGACGGCTTCCGATTTTGAATAGACCGCCACGTTGTGGCGTTGACGCTGCGACAGAAGACGCAAGCCCAAGTGCGGCAGGAATTGACATGCCTGTCGCAATCGCTGTGGTGATAAATTGACGACGGTCAATTTGCCCACGACGATATTTTTGTTCTTGCCCCGAAAGATACTTCTGTTTGTCCATTTTGAACTCCCTAGTTGGTTTTTTTTATGATTCTTGTGATTAAGGATAACATGAACCAAACAAATGCCAAATTTTTACGACAGCATTATGACAATTGATTGAAATAAAAAATTATCTAATTGTTTTTATGTTGTTTTTCGACTTGTTTCCGTATGGTCAGGCAATTCTATACAATAGGAAAATAATCAATTTCGGATTAAATAAGCTTGACCAAATTTGGTAATTCTGCACGATTTGATCATAAATTCCCAAAGGGTATCATTATGTCTAGTCATCACCGAGAAATTCATGAAATCCCAGATATGGGAATAGTTTTGTCAGATGGGTGTCGGTTGTCCGCCCGCGTTTGGATGCCGTGCGACGCACATGATGATCCTGTCCCGGTGATTTTGGAGTATTTACCCTATCGCAAGCGCGATGGCACCTGTGCCCGCGATGCCCTAACACATCCCTATTTTGCAAAACACGGCTATGCCTGTGTGCGTGTCGACATGCGTGGCAATGGTGACAGCCAAGGCATCATGGATGACGAATATTCTGAAACGGAACTATCTGATGGAGTCGAAGTCATCAATTGGTTGGCGTCACAACCATGGTGTTGTGGGACGGTTGGCATCATGGGGATCAGCTGGGGAGGATTTAATGGATTACAAATCGCCGAACGCAACCCAACGCCATTGAAGGCGGTTGTAACGCTTTGTTCAACCGTGGATCGGTATGCCGATGATATTCATTACAAAGGTGGTTCTTTATTAAATGAAAACATGGGATGGGGGGCAACAATGTGGTCCTATTCATCGCGTTCACCTGATCCCACCTTGGTGGGGGACGCATGGCGTGACATGTGGTTAGAGCGCTTGCGTGAAGAACCATTCTTGCCGGCAACTTGGTTAGAGCATCAAACACGTGATGCGTATTGGCGCCACGGGTCCGTATGCGAAAACTATGACGGGATAAAAGCCGCCGTTTTGGCAGTGGGCGGTTGGGGCGACGCATACAAAAACACGGTTTCGCATTTGGTTGAAAATTTATCGTCTCCCGTAAAAGGCATCGTTGGGCCTTGGGTCCACAAATATCCGCATTTTGCCGTGCCTGAACCCAAGATTGGCTTTTTGCAAGAGGCCCTGCGGTGGTGGGATCGCTGGCTTAAGGGTATCGAGACAGGCGTCGAAAATGACCCTGCCTATACCGCATATCTGATGGATGGGGTGCGGCCAAAAACATGGTACACGGAACGCCCAGGTCGTTGGATTGCTTATGAGACTTGGCCCCCACAACAACAGACGCAAACGATTCATCTGAATGCAAATAAATCGCTTGGATCGAACACGGAGACCTTTGAACATTTGCTCTCTTCTCCCCAAGATTGTGGGCTAGACGGAGGTGAATATTGCGCGATTTGGCTGGGTCCAGAAATGCCAGGAGATCAGCGACGCGACGATGCCATGTCATTATATTACGACGGCGAAATCTTGTCCGACCCACTAAATATCGTGGGCGCACCAGAAATCACATTGACGTTAAAACATTCGGTCCGCTCGGGGCAAATCGTCGTACGCCTTAATCATGTACATGCAGACGGCGCTTCAACACGGATCACCTATGGTGTCATGAACCTCACCCATCTTGACGGCCATGATCAGGCCAATGACATTACCCCGAACACACCGATGACAGTCACCTTTAGGCTAGATCATATTGCTTATCGAGTCCCTGCAGGCGACAAAATAAGAGTGTCGATTTCAAATGCCTATTGGCCACTATTATGGCCCATGCCCGAGGCAGGCGACAGTGTCATTTTGGGAGGGTCCTGCACCCTGCCCTTGGGACAAGAAGGTGATGAAAATAAACGTACTTTTCCCGCACCTGAGATGGATCCAGCGTGGCATGTTGAGCAGATACGTCCAGCAGCCAATTCACGCCGTATTGACCGTGATTTGAAATCTGGCGTTGTAACAACAGAGATCATTGACGATTTTGGATCCGTACGTGATTTGAATCATGGGCTTATTTCTGGATCCGTCGCGCGTGAATGGTGGTCAATTCATCCTGACGATCCCCTCTCTGCGCATTCAAAAATTCATTGGACCCAAGAAAATGCCCGTGAATTGTGGTCGGTGCGAACCGAAACCTATTCCGAGATGTGGAGCGACAAAGAGAATTTTTATCTTAAAGCGCGGCTTGAAGCATATGAGAGCGACGATTTGGTGTTTGCAAAAGACCTTGAACACACAATTCCGCGGCGCGGACATTAAATCATATTGTTTTCGAATTGCTTCGCAATCCGATCAACGCGGGGGCTGCGCCCCCGCGCAGTTGAGTATTTAGACAAAGATGAAATGTTAATTGTCACTTTGATCGGCACGCGCCAGATGGGTACGCCCCGTTAGCGCCATTGCGATGGACAGTTCATCCGTTAAAACCTGCCACAGTTGATGAAGCCCCTCTTCGCCACCTGCCGCGATTGCAAAAAGCAAAATGCGTCCCAAAAAGGTGAAATCCGCACCCTGATTAAGTGTTTTTAGAACATCTTCGCCAGAGCGCAGACCGCTGTCGTAAAAGATTGGAACGTTTGGGCCCAGAGCGTTTCTTATATCGCGGAGGCGGTTAAAGGGCGATGGCGCGCTTCCCAATTGACGTGCGCCGTGGCTGGACACTTGAATAGCATCAATCCCAGCCGAAAAAAGCTGTTTCGCATACTGGGTGTTCAGCACACCCTTTACAACCAAACGACCACGCCAAAGATCGCGCAACTTGGTCAATGTTGACCAATCGGCGCGTGCACGGCTTTCGGTACGATCGAACGAAAAACCGGCAAGATCAAAATTGGCAAGGCGCGGCTTGCCATGAAACAGCGTCGACAAAGACCAGCGCGGATGACACGCGAAATCAATGAATTGTCGCGGACCAATTCGAAAAGGCATTTTGAAGTTATGTGCCAATTCGCGGGGACGACGTCCGACCTCGGGCACATCAACAGTCAAAACAAGTGTTTTGAACCCTGCGGCTTGGGCACGTTCGGCCAGTTTGAAAGAGCTTGCCCCATCGCCGCTAAAATATAGTTGGAACCACGCATTACCGTCCGATTGTGCCAACAGCTTTTCCATCGGTGTCGTGCTAATGGTTGAGACACCCAACGGCACTTTATAGCGCGCAGCGAGCCGCGCAAGCATTTGATCTGCGCCTGGACCTGCCAGGTTACACATGCCCATCGGCGCAATCCCAAAGGGGCGTTCGGCGGCATGGTCAAAAACACGTTTCGCCAATGATCGCGTGCTGACGTCTTATAATATGCGCGGTTCAAGCGTTTGCGCATCAAGTGCGGCACGGTTACGGCGGGCACCTGTTTCGTTGCCCGCCGCACCATCGATATAATCAAAGATCATCCACGGAAGACGACGGCGCGCAATAAGGCGCGCGTCGTCGGCACAGTGGATATCCCGCGATCGGATCACGCTTGGACAGCTTTCATAAAGCGGTCGCGAATAACCACGGGGTCCATTGTGATCACTGGCATCTTTGCATTACCGCTTTCGCATTTGCTAACGATAATGGTCATTTGCTTTGCATCCAAAGCCTCTTGCAAAACGCGCCCCGTATCAGCGGCATCGCATTCGATCACACGTTCGCATCCGGCCGCTTGCGCCATTTTGGCAATCGATGTTTTGCGCCCTGCATAGGTCGGTTGATCACCCGTTGAGCCATAGGATCCATTGTCGATGATCAACAGAATATAGTTGTCGGCGACATTGTTTGCGATCGTTGGCAAAGTTCCAAGGTTTGTCAGAATAGATCCATCACCATCAATCACAATGACAGGTTTTGGTTGCGACAACGCCAATCCCAATCCGATTGACGACGCCAAACCCATGGTGCCCAACATGTAGAAATTTGTCGGTTGATCGTCGATTGCATGCAATTCTTGGCTTGGGATCCCGATGTTACACACAACCAATTGGTCACGCAAAATGGGGGCGATTTCTTTTAGAATTTCAGAACGGATCATTGGTCGCCATAGCCTCCCCAGAAATTGGCATCGGTCAGAATTGCAACGGGTTTGTTGCACATGAATGTGTATTTCAAAATATTGTCGAGTTCTTCTACATCAGAACGTTTATGGAAATGATAGGTCGGGATGTTGAGCTGTGCCAACAGCGCCTTGGTATGAACCGCCATTTCAACTTGGCAGGCGACGGGTTCGCGCAATTCACCACGATAGCTGATCAACATTGGCAATGGCATACGGTAATATTGGATCAGCGTCGCAAGTGTATTGATCGTCACACCAATTGCTGTGTTTTGCATGATGATCGCAGGGCGTTTGCCGCCCATCCACGCGCCTGCGCACAACCCCATTCCTTCGTCTTCTTTGTTGGACGGAATGTGAAAAATGTCATCGCGTTGATCGATTTCAGCAATCACACCGGCCAATTGTTTACACGGCACTGTGGTCACGAATGATATATCATTCGCCACCAAGTCATCCGCAATTTTTTTATCAATGTTCATTTTGCTTTCCTTGGTTAATCGTTAAGTCTTGGAGCCGTATTATGCCCACGGTTTCAAGACGATTTTTGGTTCGCGAACAAGCCCTTGTCGCAAATCTGAAAATGCTGATGCGCCCTCGGATAAGGGGCGTAATTGGATCCAGTTTATGGGACCCAGATCGCCAGAAAAAAGCGCATATGCGCAGTCGATGAAATCCTGCGCACTATAGGTGTAGGTGCCAATAAATGTGACCTCTTGCAATGTCATACGTCGGATGTCCAACCCGCCTGCCCCATCGCCTAAACCGACATGTGTTATGACGCCACCCGGTTCGATCAATTCAGAACCAACGACACGCGTCGTGGCATAGCCAACCGCGTCGATGATCATAGGATAGGACGCGGTCGCATTTGCAACGACGCTAAAATCACAAGTCTCCACCAAAAACGTTCTTCGTGCGTCATTGGGTTCAACAATCGTCACATCGTCAATCCCAAACGCACGCAAAGCAAGGGCCACAGCGACACCGATTGCACCGCCACCAATGACCAAAGCACGACGATCCATTGAAGGATGCAGCGCATCAATGGTCAAACGCACCGCGTGCCACCCAACCGCCAATGGTTCAACCAAAGCAGCGTGTGTAAGATCAACATCGTCTGGCACAGATACCAAATTTCGTGCAGGCATCGTGACATATTGTGCAAATGCCCCTTCGCGTGGGGGCATGGAAATGATTTGGCGGCTGGCACAAAGATTTTCTCTGCCCGATTGACAGGCCTGACATATGCCGCAGGTTACCAATGGATTGATTGTGACGCGCTCGCCGTCGCGTGGTCCGCCAACAATAACGCCAGCTGCTTCATGTCCCAATATCAATGGTGCGGGGCGACGTTCGTCATGGCCAAGATAGGCGTGCATATCAGACCCACAAATGCCAACCGCCGCTATTTCAATCAAATGATCACCCGCCTGAGCGATTGGAGCGCTTACGTCACGAAACTCCAATGTTTCTGGACCGTCATACACCAAAGCTTTCATTTTGCTGTAAATCCCCCATCAACCATCAACACCTGTCCCGTTACATAGGCCGATGCGTTTGAACATAAAAACACGATAGGACCATCAATATCGGACAAGGCCCCATTGCGACCGATACACGTTTGCGCAGCGTTTCGCGCAGCGCGTTCTGGATCGTCGAAAACCGGCTGGGTTAATTCGGTTGGAAAGAAACCAGGTCCGATTGCATTTGCGCAAATCCCATGGTGTGACCACGCTTCGGCCATGGCCCGTGTTAATTGCCCGATGCCTGCTTTGGATGCGCCATAGGCAATTCCACCGGGAAACGCACGCGTAGTTTGCAATGATGCAAAATTCACAATACGTCCCCAGTTGCGTTTTTTCATCGCAGGGACCAAAGCTTTTGCCAAAAAGAAAGGTGCCGTTAGGTTTAACGAAACGGTTTGATCCCAACCCTCTTCGGTCACATCATCTGCCGCTTGACGTGTGTTAATGCCAGCCGCCTGTATCAAAATATCAGGAGCGCCGAATGGGTCGGAAACCGCGAGCGCCAATTCGGCAATCCCGCCGCGATCCGCGACATCGGCGACGCAATAGGCAAATCGATCTGCGCCCAATTCGGTTTGTAACGCGTGCAACGCCTCGCCGCGGCGCGCAACACCAACAACGCGTGCCCCCGCATCCGCAAGCGCAATTGCCGCGCGACGCCCCAAGCCGGCGCTTGCGCCAGTGACGCACGCAACCCGCCCCGTTAAATCAAATAAAGCGCTTTGATTATCCATTTGCGGTCAAATCGAAATCTTCGTCCGGGAAGTATTTGGCCAAACGCACATCTGCGGCGCGGGCATGACCTTCCATGCCTTCCAGACGGGAAATTCGAGCGGTGGCTTCGGCGATGCGCTTTGCACCTTCACGGGTTGATCGTTGCCACGTGACGATTTTCATGTACTTGTGAACACTTAACCCACCCGTATAACTTGCCGCGCGCGATGTCGGTAACACGTGGTTGGTTCCAGATGCTTTGTCACCATAAGACACGGTTGTCTCTTCGCCCAAGAAAAGGGATCCGTAACAGGACAAGCGCCCCAACCACCAATCCAAATCATCTGCCTGAACAGTCAAATGTTCAGGCGCATATTCATCGGAACATGCCGCCATTTCTTCACGATTGTCGCACAAGATGACTTCCGCATAATCGCGCCACGCGGCGGCGGCATTGTCACGATTCAATTCGGGCAAATCCGCAATCAATTCCGGGACGATGTTCATCACCTCTATCGCCAGAGGTTCGTGATCAGTGATCAACCAAACAGGCGAATTATATCCGTGTTCGGCCTGAGACACCAAATCCGTTGCAACGATAAACGGGTCTGCGGTCTTATCGGCCAAGATCAAACTATCGGTTGGACCGGCAATCATATCGATGCCAACGCGCCCAAAAAGAACGCGTTTGGCTTCTGCTACAAATTGATTTCCTGGACCAACAAGGATATTTGCCTTTGGCAACCCGAACAAACCAAAAGTCATCGCAGCGACCCCTTGGACCCCCCCCATCGCCATGATTTTGTCAGCGCCACATAATTTAGCGGCATAGATAATTGCAGGCGCAATTCCTTCGTTCGGCCGTGGCGGCGAGCATGCCGTAATATGATGACATCCTGCCACTTTGGCGGTGGTCACGGTCATAATTGCGCTGGCAATATGGCTATAGCGACCACCCGGAATATAACATCCCACTGCGTCAACCGGGATCAATTTTTGACCTGCAATAAAACCAGGAGTGATTTCATATTCGACATCGGAAATCGTATGACGTTGCTGTTCGGCAAAACGGCGTACATTATCATGGGCGAATTGAATGTCCTCTTTTAGCTTTTGCGGAACCTTGGCGCATGCCGCTTCAATCTCATCATCTGACAACAAAATTGGACCGTCATATTTGTCAAACTTGGATGCGTATTCCAACGCTTTTACATCGCCACCCGCCTCGATATCATCGAGGATAGATTGCACAATATCGCGCACTTCATTCGCGCCCGTGCTTGCAGTTAACGCCGCCTTTTTCAGATAGTTACGTGGCATTGCCTAACGTCCTTTATTCTAAAGTTTTGCATTTTTTGTTGTCACGAATAGACGAGATCAACGCATAGCCAATGAAGGCCACACCGATCAGGCCCGTCAACGTTTCAGGTACGTGCATGAGGGATTGTAAGAACATAATCACAGACAAAGCAAAGATCGAATAAAACGCCCCATGTTCGAGAAATTTGAATTCCTGTAGGGTGCCTTTTTCAGTCAACATAATGGTCATGGACCGCACATACATCGCACCGATCCCTAGACCGATTGCTATCAACAAAATATTCGTTGTCAGGGCAAACGCGCCAATGACACCGTCAAAAGAAAAGCTGGCATCCAATACCTCAAGGTATAAAAACGCCCCTAACCC